>JAHJTW010000199.1 GCA_018829565.1 bacterium
CCGGAGGGCCGCATCCACAACTGGCTGGCGAACAATTCCGGATTCCACCGCCACCTGGTCATGGGCCTGGACGGCGATGTGGATGAGATGGATCCCCTGGCGGAGGCCTCCCGGCACTGGAATTGCGACTGGCTGGCCATCACGCGCACCCACCGCAGCCGGCGCCGGGGCAAACTGCTGGATATGCTGGAATCCCTGCCTCTTCCGGTGTCGTTGATGACCGGGGGCCAGACAGGTCGTCAGGTCCCGGCCATCGCCCAGTCGGGCGATCTGCTCGATTCCCTGCTGGAAGCGGGGGCGGGCGGGCAGGCGGGTCTGGTCCTGATGAGCGCGCCCTAGAACGGGAAAGGAAGCCTGAGCCACGATGCACCAGCTCGTGCAAAGCATCGCCCTCATGGCTGCCCTCGCGGCGGTCTGCGCCGGACTCTGGCAGGACTGGGCGCTCCTGACCACGTTGAAGAAGGCCTTGCTGGCCTACCTGGGGATTTTCGGACTCAGCGGTGTCATGGTTCTGGCCATTCGCCTGGTCCCCATTCTCGAAAAACCGGAACCACCCCTGGAAACGGCAGCCAGGAGCGGCCCCAAGGACCGTTGACGGCCTGACAACGCCCCGCGCCCTCTGGCATGGATCGTGCAATCCGCCAGGAAGGGCCCGAGGGCCAGAAAGGTGAAGAAATGACGGAGACCGTCCAAATCGCGCACAAGGACATCTGGGACCGCATCAGGGATGCCGGACAGCAGGAAGCCCGTTGCGACCTGGTCGATATCTACGCCCGCATCGTCAAGTACGTGGCCGGCCGCATGGCCATCGGCTTGCCCCACTACGTCGACTTCAACGACCTGATCTCGGCCGGACTGCTCGGCCTGATCCAGGCCATCGACAATTTCGACGCGAACCGGGGCATCAAGTTCGAGACCTATGCCATCCCCCGCATCCGCGGGGCCATCCTGGACGAACTGCGCAGCCAGGACTGGTTTCCCCGGTCGTTGCGGCGCAAGGCCAAGCAGCTCGAGGAAGCTTACAGCATCCTGGAGACCCGGCTGGGCCGTCCGGCGACCGACGCCGAGGTCGCCCGGGAGTTGAACATCAAGCTCGATGACCTGGACGAGCTGGTCGGCGAGGTCTCTGTGGCCACGATCATGAGCCTCGACGCCGACACCTCGGGGGAGGAGAGCGAGAACTCGACGGCCCTGGGGGATTACCTGGCTGATCCGGGCACCGAGGACATCGAGCTGGTCCTGGCCCAGCAGGAGATGAAGGAGCTCATCGGCCGGCGGATCAGCGAACTGCCCGAGAAGGAGCAGCTGGTTCTGGTGCTCTACTACTACGAGGAACTGACCCTGAAGGAGATCGGGGAGGTCCTCGACGTGACCGAGAGCCGCGTCTGCCAGATCCACACCAAGGCCATCCTGCGCCTCAAGGGCAAGATCGACCGCCACGAAGGCAAGTCCTCCATCGGTCAGATCACCCAGGAAATCCAGAGGAAACATGCCGACCGCAAGCGCCGGACGGACGAGGTCCCTTCGGGCGTGACCGCGAAGAACGGCGTCCTGGAACCGGTGAACATCATGGCGGCGTTCACCCTCTGCCAGCTTTGCGGGTACCTGGCCTGGCTGGGACGGCACCAGGGAGGCTGGCCGGGCCTCGGTTGACCGGCTCCGAAAGGCGTGAGCGATGTCGGGAGACGGCGTATCCCTGCCGACCACCCTCGTCCAGATGGGCAGCGTGGCGAAGACCCAGGCGAGGGCCCAGCAATCGGCCCAGCCGGTCGCTCCGTTCCATGACCAGAGGGACAAGAAGGACGAACTGAGGGTCCAGCGCGTCCGGGAGACGGAGAAGCCCAACGAGGGCAAGGTCGATCCGGACGCCGACCGGCGCGACAAGCGACAGCGGCGACGCGACAACCGGCAGCAGAAGGTCCTGGATCACGCCGCCGGCGACGGCGGGGACGGCGATCCGGATCCCGGACAGGACCAGGAACGACAACCTGAAACCCTGGGCGCGACGATCGATCTTCGGGCCTAGACCATCCCGAGGGGGAGGCGGATTCATGGTGGAGCAACTCGGCGCCCTCATCAACGAACAGGGAATGGTCTTCTGGGGCGCAGTGGCGGCGGTCGCCCTGGGACTGACCCTCCTGCTGGTGACCGGGATGATCTACGTCCGCCAGTGGCACCGCCAGCGGACCTGCGGGTCCGGTGCGGAGCGTGGGGCGCCCGCGGCGGCCGCCCTGGCCCGCGGTCAGGCCGCTCGGGCCTACGGGGCCTCCCTGACCCCCGGCGGGGACGCCGCCACCGGCGACGCGGCCCGGATCTACCAGGAGGCACTCCTGTCCAGGCTCCAGGCCATGGGCGACCGGCTGGAAGCCCTGGGGTCATCCCTGCCCACCCAGGACGGCCGTCTCCGCCGATCCGGACTAAAGCACCCCCCCGCAGGCGTCGAATATGTCTTCAAGAAAGGCATCGGCTGACGACCGGTCGCCCCCTGGATCCTTGCCGGGTCCGGGCGGAAGCCACCTTCCCGGGAGAGCCCATGACGCCCCTGGTAGAAGTTCCCGCCGCGGAGGGTGCACCGACACCCGCCGGGTGTACGGAACAACTCCGCAACATCATCATGACAACCCGGGATCTGCCGGCGATGCCCGTGGTCGCCGCCAAGGTCCTCGAGCTCTCGTCCGACCCGAACACCTCGGCCCAGAAGCTCCAGCAGGTCATCGCCGACGACCAGGCCATGACGGCGCGCATCCTGAAGATCGCCAACAGCGCCATGTACTCCTGCAGCCGGAAGATCAAGACCTTGACCGAGGCGATCGTCATGCTGGGCTTCAACAGCATCCGCAGCCTCGTGGTGACCAGCGCCGCCCGGAACCTCTACAACACGAATTCCTCCCGGACGGGCCTCAAGGAACGGCTGCTCTGGGAGCATTCCATCGGGACGGCCTTCGCCTGCAGGATCCTTGCCCAGGAGCACGCGCCGAGCCTTACCGAGGAGGCCTTCCTCGCGGGGTTGATGCACGACATCGGCAAGCTCGTCTTGAACCAGAAGGTTCCCCGCGAGTTCGACGAGATCGTCCAGGTCGTCTACAACGAGAACAAGGTCTTCCACACCACCGAGAAGGAGATCCTGGGGTTCGACCACACGCACGTGGGGGCCCTCCTGGTGAACAAGTGGAAGCTGTCCCCGGTCCTGGAGGAGGCGATCCGCCACCATCACGACCCGCTGGCCCTCTCGCCCGACAACACCCTGCTGGCGCTGCTGGTCCTGGCCAACAAGCTGTGCCACAAGATGAGCATCGGCTTCCTGGAGGATCCCGACGCCGACCTGGTGGGCTGCCCCGCCAACCGCATCCTCAACCTTCCCGCGGAAGCCTTCGAGCATGCAGCGGCCATGGTCAAGGAGACCCTGGAATCCGAGATGGAAATCTTTGTCTGAGGGGATTGGTGACCGAATGAATGCGACCCTGATCAACGACCAGCATACCCAGGACGAGCGGCTGCGCGACCTCATCCTCGAAATCGACGAGTTGCCCTCGATCCCCGAGACGCTCATCGAGATATTGAAGGTCCTGGACGATCCGGACAGCGGACCGGCCGACCTGGGTGCGGTGATCCGCCTGGACGCCCCGCTCATGGCCCGGATCCTCCGCCTGGCCAATTCCCCCTACTATTCCCGGCGGGGCGACATCACCGACATCAACAGGTGCGTCACGGTGCTGGGCTACCGGACGGTCAGGCAGGTGGCCATCTGCGTCTCGGTCGCCACGAGCGTCATCTCCGCCCTGGAGAAATCCAGCGGGCAGATGGATTACCGGGAACTCTGGCGGCACTCCGTGGTCACCGGAGCCATCAGCAAGCATCTCGCCCAGATCGCCGGGTACCCCGACCCCGAAGAAGCCTTCACGGCCGGTCTCCTTCACGACATGGGTAAATTCGTGCTCGAACTCCACGCCCCCGATCTCTACCACCGGGTCATCGCCGACCGGCGGACGTCGCGCGTCTCCCTGGTCGAGGCCGAGGAAGCCGTCTTCGGGTACAACCACGCCATGATCGGGCAGGCCTTCGGGCAGGCCTGGCGGTTCCCCCGCATCCTCACCCGCTGCTTCGGTGAACACCACACCCCGGTCCTGGGGGGGCAGGCGGTGGACAAGACCGATCATGCGGTGGCCCTGGTGGCCCTGGCCGACTACCTGGCGAACACCCTGGAACCGTCGCGCTCCGACCTGGGCTTCGATCCCCGGTTCTGCATGGTGGCCGAGCTCCACCAGATCGCCGGCCTGGCGGTGGACGCGGTCGAGAACGACCTGGAGCGGATCCGGGAATCGGTGACCCTGGCCTCGGCGTATCTCGACCTGTCCTGACACGGGCCGGGTGAATTGGGGCTGGATTTCCGGGCTGATCATGTTATCCTGCCACTTTGTCAGTTGCTCCGCATCCGTTCCGGGAGGGCAAAGTGGGCTCGATCGTTCTGCTGAGCCGCCGTCACAGGCTCTATGCCGCCGCTGCGGACTGGGATCTGCCCGGCTCCGAGCTCTTCCTCTTCGATTCGCCGTCCGAGGCCCTGGCCAGGATCAATCTCGGCCAGACGGCGGTCTTCATCTTCGACACCCGTGACTACCCCCGGTTCAAGCACGTGATCCGGAAATTCCAGTCCATGAAGACCGACGCCGATCTGGTGCTCATCGGCCAGGAGGACCCCACCACGGATCCCGGTTCGGCTCCGGACACCCCGGGGATCACGCCCCTGCCCGCAGGGACCCCTGCCGACGAGATCGCCCAGACCGTCCAGCGCTTGCTCAAGCTCCGGGAGGTCAGGAGCAATTCCCGGATCATCGGGCGCAGTCCCGCGGTCCAGGAGATGCTCTCCCTGGTCGCCCACAGCGCTCCCCTGGACGTGAACGTCCTGGTCCTGGGGGAGAGCGGGACGGGCAAGGAACTGGTGGCGCAGGCCATCCACCGGAATTCCGGCAGGAACAAGGGGCCGTTCATCAGCCTCAACTGCGGCGCCATGAGCGAAGGTGTCCTGGAGAGCGAGCTGTTCGGGCACGTCCGGGGCGCGTTCACCGGCGCGGTCGGCGACAATCCCGGGGTGTTCAAGCGGGCCGACGGCGGCACCCTCTTCCTGGACGAGGTCGCCGAGATGCCCCTGGGCATGCAGACCCGTTTCCTGCGGGCCCTGGAGACCGGGGAGTTCACCCCGGTCGGCGGGCGGGCCCTCCAGCGCAGCGACATCCGCCTGATCGCCGCCACCCATCAGGACCTGGCCGCCGCCGTCGCCGCCGGGAAGTTCCGGCAGGACCTCTACTACCGGCTGAGGGTGGTCGTGATCAACACGCCCCCCCTGCGGGGGAGGCGGGAGGACATCCCCGTGCTCGCCGAAGCGTTCCTGCAGCAGGAGAACGCCCGCCACGGCCTGCACGTCAGGGGTCTGACGCGCGCCGCCGCGCAGGCGCTGCTCGAGCACGACTGGCCGGGGAACGTCCGTGAACTCCGCAACACGATCAGTTCGGCGGTGGTCCTCAAGCAGCGCGGGATGATCGATCTGGGGGACCTGCCCGAGGAATTCCGGCAGCCGGCGGGCCCCGCCCCGGTCGGCTTCCTCCCGGTTCCCTACAGCCGGGAGAATGCGGCGGACCTCGACCTGGGAGTCCTGGCGGGGACCTTGCTGGAACTGCGCCAGGACATCCGCGAGATCAAGGCCATGCTGGCCGGGGGCGCCCTGCACGGCGCCGAGGGGCCGGGGCGGTGGGCCATCAGTCCGGACGGCCGGCTGGCCCCCACCGGCCAGGTCGTGGAAACGTTTTCCGGCGAAGCGGGTTACAGTCCCATGCACGAGGATCAGCCCGGCGACCTGCAGACCGCCGAGCGGACGCTCATCGAGTCGGCCCTGCGGGCGACCGCCGGCAACCGGCGCAAGGCCGCCGACCGGCTGGGCATCAGCGAACGGACCCTGTACCGGAAGCTCAAGCTTTACGGATTGACCTGACCGGCGATGTGAAGAGTCCCAAGGCCGATGCCGGTCTTTCCAGCTTGGAGGATTTGTCCTATAATGCAGTCAAGCCCCTGGCATTCCCATGATCATCAACCCCTGGTGAGTGAGGCGACCATGCTGAGAACTGGCATGCGGCTTCGGACGGGCCGTTGCATCCCGACCGCGATCCTGGCGATCCTGATCCTCTGCTGTCCGGCCGGCTCCGCCCTGGCCACCAAGTATGCGGGCTCCTTCATGGAGAACGGCGGCGGCGCGCGCGCCCTGGGCATGGGGGGGGCCTTCACCGCGGTTGCGGACGATCCCTCGGCCACCTTCTGGAATCCGGCGGGGCTCGCCACCCGGGCGGACCGGCAGATCCTGGCCATGCACTCCGAAAGATTCGGCGATCTGATCGATCGCGATTTCGTGGCCTACACCCAGCCCGTGGGCTGGAGCCTTTTCGGCGGGGACCAGGCCGGGATCGGCGTCACGGTCATTCGTCTGGGGATCGACGACATCCCCTTCACCGACCACCTGACCGACCTCCTGGATACCGACGGCGACGGCGTGGTGTCCGACCCCGAGTTGCAGAACCTGCTCCAGTACCAGGATGAGATCCGCTTCAAGAGCGACCAGGAACTGGCCCTTCTGCTTTCCTACGGGGAGCGCCTTGGCGCCTGGCGCGTCGGCGGATCGCTCAAGTTCATCCGGCAGAGCGTGGGAGAGTTCTCCAGCCTCGGCATCGGCGCCGACGTGGCCCTCCTGCGGCCGGGCCTCTGGCGCCGGCTTGATTTCGGGGTCAAGCTGCAGGACCTGACGACCACCTACCTGTCCTGGAGCACCGGCAGGAACGAGTACATCACTCCCGCGGTGGTTCCCGGCCTGGCCTGGCGGCAGCCCCTGCCCAGCTGGAACATGGACCTCACGCTGGCCGGGTCCATGGAGACCCGCTTCGAGAACCGCGGCGATGCCGACCAGTACTCCAGCGGCGCCATGAGCGCCAACGCCCACCTGGGCATGGAGGTGGGCTTCTCGGGCAAGGTCTTCCTGCGGACCGGATTCGACAGCGGGTGGGACGCCGGGGACCTGACCGCCGGAGCGGGATTCCGGTTCGATCCGCTGACCGTCGATTACGCCTACGCGGGCGACTCCCTGGACATCGACGAGGTGACTCACCGGATCAGCGTGACCTGGGCGTTCTGATTCTCCCGGGTTTCCACCCTTGCCCCGCCCGGTTCGCCGGGCGGGGCTTTTTTTGGCGGGCAGGATCGATGCGTCCGTGGGGATCAGGATCCCGGGCGGTAGGCGAACAGCTTCTGGCCGGGCTTGATCAGGCTGGTCCCGTGCAGGTTGTTGACCTTGCGCAGATGACTCAGCGTCACTCCCAGCCTGCGCGCGATGCCCCCCAGGGTGTCGCCCGCCTTCACCGTGTAGGCGGTGCGGACGTAGCCGTCGGGGGGGACGTAGTGTCCCTTCTCCTCGGCGGTCTTCCGGGCGCGGTCGGCGAGCTCGGACGGCATCGGGATCAGCAGACTGTCCCCGGGCCGGATGAGATGGACGTCGGACAGCTTGTTCAGGCGCGAAAGGTCGGCCACCGAGGTCCCGTAGCGCCTGGCGATCTGGCCCAGGGTCTCGCCGCGGGACACCCGGTGATGGGACCAGGTCAGACGCTGGTCGGCCGGCACCTTGGCCAGGGCCTTGCTCGTCCGGGGGCCCGCCCCCCGGGGAACGCGGACGGGATAGGATCCCAGGTCGGGCGGTGTCGCGCCCCGCAGGAGGGAGGGGTTGAGCTCCGTCACCACGGACGTCGGCACCCCGGCGCACCTGGCGATCAGCGCGAGGTCGGTCGGTCTGTCCACCTCGATGGTATCGTAGGCGTGCTCGGACACCGGAGGGATCTCGAACCCGTAGTCCTCGGGGTTCTCGCCGATCCGGGCCGCGGCGATGAACTTGGGAACGAAGTCCGTGGTCTGGGCGGGCAGCCGCAGGCTCCAGAAGTTGTCGTGCCCGTGCTGGCGGATCTTGCGGGCGATCCTGTTCTCCCCGCTGTTGTACGCGGCCAGCACCAGTGACCAGTCCCCGAACTGTCCGTGGAGGTTCTTCAGGTAGGCGGCTGCGGCCCGCGTCGACAGCTCGAAATCCCGCCGCTCGTCCACCCACCAGTTGATGTTCAGACCCTGGGCCTTGGCCGTGCCCTGCATGAACTGCCAGGGACCGACGGCCCGGACGGACGATACGGCGTTGGGCGTGATGCCGCTTTCGATCATGGCCAGGTAGATCAGCTGGCGGGGCAGGCCTTCGGAGACCAGGATGGACGTGATCAGGGGGTCGAGGGCCGCCTTCTGCTGCAGCCAGTAGGCGAAATGGCGGCGGCCGTTGCCGGTGAAATAGTCCATCCAGCGGGCGACCTCCCCGTTGTCCCACTTCAACAGGTCGGCGGTGATGCCGTCCAGCCTGGAACCGGAGGCGGGAACGAGCGAATCCGGCAACCCCGCGGCCTGCAGTGCGCCGTACTCCACCGACAGCAGGGAGTCGGCCTCCTGATCGCCGACCAGCGTCGCGGCCTGTTCCACCAGGAGGGCCTGAAGCAATTGCGTGCGGCGCAGCAGGGAGGACGCTTCCCCGGTCGAGCCGCCGGAATCCCGAGCGACGGCAGCCGCCTGCCGGGCCTGGTGATCCAGGACGTGGGAGAGGTCCTCGGCCGCGTCCAGGTCGCCTTCGGCAAGTCGGTCGAGGGCCTGGAGGAAGAGGGCCTCCCATTCCTGATCGGCGCCCTTCGGTGAAGAGGAAACCCCCGCCGTGCCGGTCTCGCCTGCCGCGGGTCCTTCTTCGGCTGGAATCTCCGTGAACTCCATTCCGGATGAATCCACGGGCAGGACGCAGTCCGCCGGTTCGCCCACGGGGTGGCCGTCCCGCTGGGGCGACGGAGAGGATCCGGTTCGGACCGCAGCCGCCTCCCGGCCCGTGAGGGTGGTGCAACCCGTCCCTGCACCGAAGGCGAGGATCGAGATGAGGGCGATCAGGCGCCAACGGGAACTGGTCAATTCCGTTCTCAAGGGATACATTCTCCGTGCTGCTGATGGGGGAAGGAACGGGATGAAAAGATGGAACCACCCGGGAATACCTGGGTTCCACCTGATTGGTTCCGATTTATTGCTCCCCTGACCCGGTTTGTCAATTTCCTGGGCCGATCCACGGAGGATGCTTGCAATACTTTTTATAATATGTGATAATTAATGATAAATCCGCCATCAGCGAGCACAAGGATTGGCTGGTGAACCGAGACTTTCAGTTGAAGAAACTGCTGACCAGGGACCTTCCCTTGCAAAGGGTCGGTCCCCATCTGCGTCATGGCCTGAAGCGGGCCCTGAACGCCGACGATCCGGACACGATCCGGGATTCAGGCAGGGCCGTCGCCCTGGATCTCATCCGGCGGGGCGAACTGCTGCGGGTCTCCATCCAGGGGGACGATCCGGACACCTTGCGCTTCTGCCTGATCAAGGGAACCCGGGAACTGGTGGACCTGACTCCCCTGTGGGTCAATGGCGGGGGGGGCGACCCCGTACCCTCGCCGTCCGTGGGGGCGGGCCGCGGCCCCCTGGCTCCGGGCTCCCTGCCCCAGTCGTTCCAGGCCGTCTCCGGTTTCCTGGGGGCCATGGAGCGGGCCCAGGACCTCCAGATCGCCGACGTCCAGTCCGGCGAAACTGCGACCATCCTGGGGAACATCCTCGGCTTGCTCGCCGGTTTCACGCCCCAGTTCAAGCTGGCCGTCCTGCTGCACAGCATCGAGACCCCGGGGAAGCCCGGGGATCCGGTCTTCGGAATCGAACCCGGGGAAGCCGCCCTCGGGTGGATCGGCATGAGGGAGCAGGGGCATTCCGTCTGGATTCCCAGTCCCCAGGAATTCCCGGGCCGCGTGCGGATGCTGATGGAGTCGGATCCCGACTGGGAAGAACCCTACGCCGGAGTGGCGGTGCCCCTGTGGGAGCCCAGCAACTCATCCGAGGCGCATGATCGCCATGAGGCCGGCCTGCTCTTCGTGGTGGGCGAGACGAGCTGGGGGCGGGATCCCCTGCTGAAGCTGGCCGCCCGCCTGTCCCGTTTCGTCACCAACCGTTGGCGGCACCAGCGCGACGTGAACCAGAAGATCCACACCGACGCCCTGACCGGCGTCTGCAACCGGGCGTTCTTCGACACCCAGTTCACCCTCGAGCTGGAACGGGCCCGCCGTTCCGAAAGCCCCCTGACGCTGGTCATCGCCGATCTCGACCACTTCAAGTCCATCAACGACACCTACGGCCACCAGGCGGGCGACTGCATCCTGCGGATGGTGGCCCGCAGGTTGCTCGAGGAACTGCGGCGCATCGATCACGTCTGCCGCATCGGCGGAGAGGAATTCGCGCTGATCCTGCCCGCCACCAACCAGGCGGCCGCCCAGGACGTGCTGGCCCGCCTGCTGCGGACCGATCTCTCCGAGGAGGTCCGCGTGGAGGGGCGCAAGACCCTGATCAAGGCCACGTTCTCCTACGGGGCAGTGACGTTCCCGGACGCGGGCACCGACGCCTTCGAACTGTACCGCAAGGCCGACGCCATGCTCTTCCTCTCCAAGGACCTGGGCCGCAATCAATGCCATTTCTGGAGCAGCGAAGGCGAACATTTCCGGCTCAATCCCCCGGCTTCCTGATCCGACTGCCCCTCCCTGTCGATCACCTGCGGCGATTCCGGAGGAACGGCGCCCTGGTCTGGTCCGTCCTTTTCCTGATCGGGGTCCTGGTCGGCCAGCAGGCCGCTTCCGACACCACCCTGGATCCGACCCTGATCGGGGGGATGTCCGGGAGAACCTGGTCCCGCATCGGGGCCCTGGCCCTGGCGGGGCTGTGCCTGCCGCTGCGCACCCATGCGCTCCTGTGGTCGGTGGTCCTGCTGGCAGGCATGGCCGCGGGCTTTCTGAATCCGGCAGATTTCGCGGAGGTTCCCGCGGTCACCGCTCCGGACCCGTGGTCGCCCTCCCGCAAGGTCGAGTTCGAGGGGCCCGGGGCCGTCCGGGTCACGGGCTGGCCCACTCCCGCGACCGGTTCGGGGTGGAGGGCTCCCGCCGTCCTCCTCGGCCTGGCCTGCGTGGATTCGGGCGCCACGCCGACGCACCCCGAAGGCCTCGACGGCCTGCTCCTGTGGGGCGAGGGGCCGCCACCTGCCCCGGGCGAACTCCTGACCGGCCGCCTGCGACTGCGGCCTCCCCGGCCGGCTTCGTATCCCGGCGGGTTTTCCGACCGGCAGTACCTCGCGGGACGGGGCTTGTGCTGGCGAGGGGCCTTCACCGCACCGCCGGATTCCCTGGTTCTCGCGCTGCCCGGTGCGCCCGGGCTCGTCCTCGGATGGACAGGCAGGGTCAGGGCGGCCGTCCTGAAGGAGATCGGCCGTCTTTTCCCTGAACCCGAGGCGGGTCTGATCGGCGCGGTGCTTCTGGGATTCAAGACACCCGACAGCAGGGAAGCCAGCGCACCGTTCACCGGATTGGGGCTCGCCCACCTGTTCTCCTTGAGCGGGCTTCACGTCGGGATCATCCTGGGAATCCTGCTGATCCCCGCGAAGGCTCTCGCCTGGGGACCGGGTGCTCGGATGACGCCCGCGGCGGTCGCCCTTCCCCTGTATCTGGTGCTGACGGGTGCTCCCGCCTCCGTGGTCAGGGCGTCGGCCCTGGGGCTGCTGGCTCTTTCCGGGCCCTGGACCGGCTCGAAACCCCGAGGACTCCATCTGCTCGGCCTGGTCTTCTGGGGCAACGTGCTGTGGATGCCGGACCTGCTCTTCGACACGGGCTTTCGCCTGTCCTTCCTGGCTGCCGGGGGCATCCTCGCCGCCCACGAGATCACCGGGGGATTCCGGACCGCAGGGAACACCGTCCTGAAGGGACTCGCCGGGGGCCTGGGGGTCACCCTCGCCGCCCAGTGGTTCACCCTGCCGCTGATCGCCGAATCGTTCGGGCAGCTGAACCTGTGGTCCCCTCTGGCCAACCTGGTTGCCGTCCCCCTTTTCGGGGGCACGGTCTGGATCTCCATCCTGGCCCTGATCCTCGAGGGCGCCGTCCCCTGGCTGACCGGAGCCCTGTCCGCCTACGCGGTCCTGGCCTGGAGGATCCAGCGGCTCCTGATCGGCGGGGCCGCGCAGCTGGGTGGCTCCGGCCTCGTGGGGATGCAGGCGCCGGGGCCGCTCCAGTCCGGGGCCTGGCTGATCCTGACCTTCCTGGGCTTGTGGGTGCTGAAACGCGCCCGCGCCCTGGGGCGCATCCCGACGGCGTTCCTGATCGCCCTGGTCCTCGTCACCGGCGTGGCCGTCTTCGGAGAATGGGGCCTCCTCAGGGCCCGGCCCGAGGGCCCCGAGGCCTGGCAATTCGACGTGGACCAGGGGGACTGCGCCCTCCTGAGATTTCCCGACGGCTGGACCTGCCTCATCGACACCGGGGGCATGTCGGGCTGGGGGGAGGGGATGGAATCCCGCTTCGTGCGGGACGTCGACCCGTTCCTGCGAAGAATGGGGATCTCCCGGATCGACCTGCTGGTCCTGACCCACGGCCACCTGGACCATACCGCGGGGACCCGGGATCTGCTGGACAAATGGACCGTGGAGTCCTGGATCGCCGGCGGCGGTTCCCGGGAGGACGTCCCGACGGATGTGCTGGGCGCCCCACCCATGGAGCAGGGCGCCGATACGGTCCTGCATCGCTGGGAGGACTGGGTCCTCGAGCAGGTGACCGGCCCTCTGGACGCCACGCCGGACGACAACGAGAACGATCGGTCGGTCGTCCTGGAATTGAGGAAGGGCGGGAGGGGGATGATGCTGTGGATGGGCGACCTGGAGACCGGGGGCGAGGAGAAGCTCCTGGCCCGGTCGGCTCTCGGGTCGGGGGCCGCCGTGCTCAAGGCCGGGCACCACGGCAGCGACACCTCCAGCGGGAGGGAATTCCTCGATCGGCTCGGGCCCCGCCTGGTGCTGGTCAGCTGCGGGGTCGGCAACCGGTACCGCCATCCCAGCCATGGCCCATTCCTCTGTCGCGCCGACACCGTTCCCCTGGTGAGGACCGACCTCCACGGCGGGATCCACTTCCGCTGGAACTCCCGGGGCGACCTGGCCTGGCGCTCGCATCACGGACCGCGCGGGAACATTCCCGCACCTTGACAGGGGAGGGGGTCGTTTCTAGTATCGGGACGCCGGACCTTCCCGGCATTCCCTGCAGATGATCCGACCAACGACCCGGCCGCCACCCTGGGTGGCCTGGAGGCATGGCCATGACCGCTCTGCGCAGCGCCCGTGATCTGGGTCTCATCCCCGATTACGAGGGCAAGGTCCGCGACATGTTCGACCTCGGCGACCGTTTCCTGATCGTGACCTCCGACCGGATATCCGCCTTCGACGTCGTGATGAACGACGTCGTGCCCGGTCGGGGAGTCGTCCTGAACGTGATGTCCCTGGCGTGGTTCCGGCATTTCGCCGACGTGGTTCCCAACCACGTGATCACCGCCGATCCGGCCAAGTTCCCGGAGCCTTTCGCCCGCCACGCGGCAGCCCTCGGCGGACGCTCGGTCCTGGTGCGCAAGGCTGACCGCTTCCCCGTGGAATGCGTCGTGCGGGGCTACATCGCCGGGTCCGGCTGGAAGTCCTACCGCCGGGACGGCACCATCTGCGGGCATGCCCTGCCGGACGGGCTCGAACTCGCCAGCCGTCTGCCCGAGGCCCTGTTCACCCCGTCCACCAAGGCGGACGAGGGGCACGACGAGAACATCTCCTACGCCGAGGTCGTCGATCTGATCGGGGAGGAGTCGGCCGCCGCCCTCCGGGACCTCTCCCTGCGCCTGTATAACCAAGGCGCCGCCCATGCCCTGCCCCGGGGCGTGATCCTGGCCGACACCAAGTTCGAATTCGGGATCATCGACGGCAAGATCACTCTCATCGACGAGGTCCTGACCCCCGATTCCAGCCGGTTCTGGCCGGCGGCCGACCATGTGCCGGGACAGGAACCCCCCAGCTGGGACAAGCAGATCCTCCGCAACTACCTCGAGACCTGCGACTGGAACAAGGAGGCCCCGTCTCCGGACATCCCCGCGGAGATCCTCGAACGCACCTTCCGCCGGTACCGCGAGGTGCTGGACATCCTGTTCCCCGATGAATCCGCCCGCTGGGAGGCCTACCTGTGAATGCCACCCGTCGCGCCCTGCTGAGCGTCACCGACAAGACCGGCCTGGACGTCCTGGGTCCGGCCCTGGTCCGCCACGGCTACCAGCTCGTGGCCTCCGGCGGCACGGCTTCGGCCCTGGCCGCCCTCGGCCTCGAGGTGATCGAGGTCTCGGACCTCACCGGATTCCCCGAGATCTTCGGGGGCCGGGTCAAGACCCTGCATCCGCTGATCCACGGCGGGATCCTGGGGCGGGACGCGACCGATTTCGCGGCCGTCGAGGAGCTCGGCCTCCGTCCCATCGACGTGGTCGTCGTCAACCTCTACCGCTTCGCCGAGACCGCTGCGGCCGGCGGCGATCCCGACGCCGTGATCGAGAAGATCGACATCGGCGGGCCCGGTCTGCTGCGGGCCGCGGCCAAGAACTGCGCGCGCGTGACGGCCCTGTGCGATCCCCGGTACTACGCCGAGTTCCTGGCCGAGCTGGAGGCCGGCGGCGGCGTGGCCGGCCCCGCCTTCCGCCGCAAGATGGCCGCCGCGGTCTTCGCCGTCACAGCGAACTACGACCGGGACATCCGGGACTGGTTCCTGGGTGAGGGCATGGCCCTGCGATACGGGGAA
>JAHJTW010000200.1 GCA_018829565.1 bacterium
CCGCCCCGGCCCAGCCGGCCGCTGCGTCCGGGCCGTCCGAGGCTGCGGCCCCGCCGGTCGTCCCTGCGGCCCCGCCGGCGGCCGCCGCCACCCCTGCGCCCGATCCCTATGTGGCGCCCCATGCCATGCGCCGCCGCCGTTCGTCCAGCGTGTTCCGGGTGGCGGCCCTGGTGGTCCTGGGCCTCATCGTGATCCTCGCCGCCTACTACTGGAAGTACGTGCAGCCCGACGCCCAGGCGGTCCGCCGCCGGCCGCCCCAGCCGCAGGCGACCACCGGACTTGACCGGGAATCGATGCCGGTCACTGTCCAGGATGAAGGGGCCGTCCTGGCGGATCCGCTGGCGGCGGACTCCACCGCAGGGGAGACCGGCGCCGTTTCCGGGCCGCAGACGCCGGCCGATTCGATGACCGCCGCCCTCGTGGAACCGGTGCCGGGTACTGAAGGTCAGGGGGCTGTCGCCGAGGGAACGGAGCCGGCCGCAGAGGCCGTCGTCGCCCCTCCCACGGAGGCGGCCTTCGACGTTTCACCCTATGCCGGCGAGGTGGGCGCGGCGGGGTGGGCCATCCACCTCTCCTCCCTGGCGGACAGCCTGGGCGGACTGAAGGAAGTGGCCCGCCTGGAGGACCGGGGCATCCGGGCCGTGATGAGGTCCGAGGACGTGTCCGGCAGCCGCTGGTTCCGCGTTTACGTGGGCAGCTTCGCCTCGCGCCGGGAAGCCGCCGCGGCCGCCGAGGCCTTGAAGGTGGAGCTGGCCACCGATTACGCGCAACCCAGGAGACTCCCCGTTTCCGCTTCGGAATGACGGGCCGCAGGCCCGCCGGACGACATCCGGGCGATCGACACCCATAGCAGCGGAAGGTTGATCCGTGAGACTGAAATCCATAGAACTGCAGGGCTTCAAGTCCTTCGTCGAGCGCACCCGCCTCGAGTTCGACGAGGGCATCACCGCCATCCTCGGCCCCAACGGCTGCGGCAAGTCCAACGTCGTCGACGCCGTGCGCTGGGTGCTGGGCGAGCAGTCGCCCAAGCAGCTGCGCGGCGGCAAGATGGATGACGTGATCTTCAAGGGCACGACCCGCCGCCGCCCCGTGGGCATGGCGGAGGTCACGCTGGTGTTCGAGAACGAGGACCGGGGCCTGCCCATCGACTTCAGCGAGGTGGCCATCAAGCGCCGGGTGACCCGCGACGGCGGCAGCGACTACTTCCTCAACGGGCAGATGTGCCGTCTGAAGGATCTGAAGGACCTGTTCTACGACAGCGGCGTGAACAACACCGCCTATTCGATCATCGAGGAGTCGATGATCAAGTCCATCCTCAACGAGAACAACGACGAGCTGCAGAACCTGCTCGAGCAGGGATCGGGGATCACCAAGTACAAGGCCCGGCGCAAGGAGACCCAGCGCAAGCTGGACCGCACCCAGAGCGACCTGGTCCGGCTGTACGACATCATCGAGGAGATCGGCCGCGAGGTGCGGTCCCTGCAGCGGCAGGTGGGCAAGGCCCGCCGGCACCAGCGGCTGTTCAAGGAGATCAGGGCCCTCGATCTGCTGGTGGCCCGGCGGCGGCACCAGGACCTGGACCGCCAGGAGGCCGAGGCCCGGGACCGGCTGCAGGAATTCCGCACCCAGGCCGAGGCCGGGGTGGGAGAGCTGGCCGAACTCCAGGCCCGGATCGAGGCCGCGAGGCCCCAGATCGAGGAACGCGAAGCCGAGCGGCGCCAGCTCGAGGAGGCCATGCGGGCCTTCGAGGAGGAACTGCAGGAGACCGAACGCCAGGTCCTGGTCCTGCAGCACCGGCTGGAGGAGCAGCAGCGCCGGATCGACGACAACACGACCGGCATGCGCGAGGCCGAGATCCGCCAGGAGGAGATCGAAGGCCAGATCCGGCGGATGACCGAGAACCTCCGGACCATCGAGGAGGAGCTCGAGGCCACGGGCCGGACCCTCGAGGAACGCAGCGAATCCCTGCAGATCCTGGAGGAGCGCCTGGCCCGCGACCGTGCCTCTCTCGAGGACGCCTCCCGCCGGAACCTGGAGTACATCGAGAACGACGCCTCCCAGCGCAGCCGCCTGCGCGAGCTCCAGGTCAAGCAGGAGAACCGGCAGGAGCGGGTCGGCATCCTGGACGAGGACCGCGAGCGCATCCTGGAGGAGGGACGGAAGGCCGAAGAGGAACTGGGCGGCCTCGCCGTGCACAAGGAGCAGATGCGGAGCCGACGTTCCACCCTGCTGGAGGAACTGGCCGCGGCGGAGCGGTCCGAGCACGATCTCGAGGGTGAAGCCCAGGTGATCCAGGAGGAGTCCTCCGCCCTGGCGGCCCGTCGGGAAGCCGCCGCCAGCACGCTGGAACTCCTGCAGCGCCTGCAGGACGATTACGAGGGCTACGGCCAGGGGCCGAAGGAACTGCTGCTGCGCCACGGGGCCGAGGATCGGGTCGGCGGCGGCCTGGCCGACCTGCTCCACGTCCTGGCCGGGGACGCTCCTGCCCTGGAGATCCTCCTGGCCGAGATGATCGACGCGGTGGTCGTGGACGGCCCGGGCACCGGGCTGGACCTGCTCGGCGAACTGCGCCGCGAGGGGATCGGCCGGGCGAGCCTGCTGTGCCGGGACGGTTTCGTCCGGGGATCGGGCGATCCGGCCACGGCCCCGGCGGGCGGCAGGATCGCCTCCGAGGTCATCACCGGACCGGGGGCGGACATCCCCTTCCTGCGTGACCTGCTGGGCCGGACCTTCATCTTCGCCTCCGACACCGAAGCCGTGAAGGCCGCGGGCGCATGGTCGGCGCCCGGCGAGATCCTCTGCGTCAGCCGCGAAGGCCTGCTGGTGACCAGCGGCGGCAAGATGCGAGGGGGCCGGGGCGAGAACCAGGACACCGGCCTGCTCGGCCGCAAGGAGAAGCTCGACGAGCTGCACGAGGAGGTCGGCCGCCTGGACGCCAGGCTGTCCGCTGCCCGCGAGCGGCTGGCGGCCAACAAGAGCCGCCGGGAGGAGCTGCGCGAGGAACTGATCGCAGGCCGGGGCCGTTTGACGACCCTGGACGAGGAACTGAACGGGCTTCAGGTCGCGGCGGCGGAACTCGCCCACACGCGGGACAACGCCGGCCGCCGGTCCGCCGAGATGGAGACCGAGAGGAAACGGCTGGAGGAAGAGATCCTGCAGCTGGCCCGGGAAGAGGAGTCCCTCAAGGATCTGCTGGATGAAAGCGGTCGCCTGCGCGAGAACAGCACCACGCACCGGGACGAGCTGCGCAGCCGGGTCGCCGAGGCCGAGATGGCCCGGGACGAGGCGCGCGGCGAGGTCGAGGAACTGCGCCTGACCCACCAGCGGCGGCAGAGCCAGAAGCGGGAGACCGAGACCGCCCTGGAGCATCTGCGCCAGAACGTGGCCGAGCAGTTCTCGCGCCGGGAGCGCCTGACCCAGGAAAACGAGCTGGCCCGGGATTCCATGGCCGGACTGACCGAGGACCTGGGCGAGAAGAAGCAGATCCTGGCCAAGGGCATGGACGAGCGGGAGCGTCGGCGCAAGGTCGTCCAGGCGGCGGCCGACGGCATCGCCGCCCTGCA
>JAHJTW010000201.1 GCA_018829565.1 bacterium
GTCCCCCTCGGTGTCGGACCAGAAGGCGTTGTCCACGCCGATGGCCGTGTCGTTGAAGATGCCCGCCTTGCCGGATCCCTTGACGAACAGGTGGGTCAAGCGGCCGCCGTTGCCCTCGAAGACCCCGAACAGGCGGTCGTTGTGCATGACCACCTCGAGGAAGCCGTCGTTGTCGACGTCGCTGGTGAAGGCCGCGGTGGTCACCGCGTAGTCGCCGTTCGCCCAGTGGGCGGCCTCGGCGTAGATCATGGCGTTCTTGATGTGCGCGCTGTACTTGTGCTGCCAGCCCGAGATGGGCCCGCCCAGGTCATCGTGCCAGGCTGTCTCGTGCAGGTTGGTCATCAGCACGTACCAGCCGGCCTGGCTGATGTTGTTGTCGGGGGCCGCCATCAGCGCGTTGTAGGCGTCGCTCCAGAGGGTGCCGTAGTCCTTGCAGTTGCCCCCCGAGCCCGCGCAGGAGCCGCTGCCGTCGCCGCCGTTGGCGTACGGCACGAAGCCCGCCCAGTGGGTGTACCAGCCGTTGTCGCCCCCGCCGTAGCCGTCGAAGCCGCCGATCTCCTGGTAGGTGCCGGGCGTCACGGTGATCGTGCCGCCGTTGAAGTCCGGGTTGGCGACGGCATCGGCGAGCTTCCAGGTGCTGAGCCAGGCGCTCTCGGTGCTGCACTTGCCCACGAACCAGTCGTAGGTCTCCTTGGCGTTGGGCGTGATGCCCGCCCAGCCGCCCATCTCGCCGATGGCTTCCCAGTCCTCGGCCAGGACCGCGATGCGGTATTCGCCCACGCCGCTGCCGGCCAGGCCGGTCAGGATGTCCAGCGACGCCTGGCCGTTGCCGCCGACGATGTTGCCGGTGAAGGAACGGTCGCGGGGCACCAGGCGCAGGCTGCTGCCCGAGAGGGTGTGGATCTGGTGGTTGTCGTGGCCGCTGAGATGGACGTCGTCGTCGAGGATCACGGCGCCGACGCCGTGGGGTGTCCAGTTGTCGCCGATCCAGTCGTTCACCCCGCTGCTGGGATAGCCGCCGGTGTTCAGCCAGACGCGCTCGGGCACCCAGGCCACGGTCGGGAAGTAGCCGTACCGCGTGTCGGTCATCTGGGCCTGGATGGCGACCGCCCAGTCGTTCATGTCGTCGGTGACGAAGGGCATGATGTGCTGGGCGTAGGCGGAGGTGACCATTCCGGCCCAGCCGGCGGTCACCCCGGCGGCCAGCCAGGCGTTGAAGTCGGTGGGGTCCCCGTTGTTGGCGGCCCACTCGGCGGACGACTGCAGGGTCCCGCTGAGGTGGAAGTTGCCCGGAACGCCCGTCCCCTGGTGCACCTGCAGGGCCTCGTCGAAACCGCTGCCCTCGAGATCGTCGCTCCGGCCGTGGAAGACGTCGCTGTAGCCGAGCCCCTGGTTGCCGTGCAGGACCAGGGCGCAGTTGGCCTGGTAGGCCTTGTCGGCGGGATAAACCGCTTCCACCTCGTCGGCGACGGTGGCGCCGGACGGGGTCACGTGCGACGACCGGACCACGATCCGCAGGGGATTCACGTCATCGGCCCCGGCGGCCAGTCCGCGCGGCAACGTCAGGTAGACGGCGTCGGGATCGTCGGGCACCGTCCACACCGTACCGGAGAGGGCCTTGTCCCCGGGAATGTCAGCCGGGAGGTAGACCGATCCCCGGTCATGGAGCGTGGCCTCCGCCAGCAGCGCCTCCGACGGCGTGGACCCGGCGGTCACGACCAGGTCGATGGGCGCTGCGGACGCCGAGGCCAGGGCGGCCTTCAGATCGGGAGGAGCCTGCCGCCCCAGGGACAGGAAGGCGATCCGCAGGACGTCCCGGTCGAATCCGGCGTCGCGGTACAGGGTCACCGAAAGGATGTCGGCGGCGGGAGAGAGCGAGTCCTCGACCCCCACCCTGTCGACGGCGAGAACCGACCGCAATTCGAGATCGGCCCCGGCCAAGGCGGTCCCGGTCAGGAGGACCGCCAGGCAGGCAGGAACCAGGATGCGAAGGGGCGAGTCCATCATGTTCGGCCAACCTCACGATGCTGCACACACCGAATCGCCCCACCACCTCGCCGGGAGGTGTTGGGCAAGTGAACAAATCTGACGAATCTATTGCAAAAGAAATGATACCACAAAGATACTTGAGGGAACAAGCTCAATCCTCTTCCGGATGGTTCCGCGGTTTCTGCCCCCACCCCTTTCAAAATTTATATACAAAACAAAATTTTCTATACAAAATGAATTTTTTGGCCATTTTCGCCAATTTACGGCATTTTTTCTCTTGTTTTTGTAGAAGTTCTGTATATATTAACCCGGAACCCGAAATGCGGGGCTGGAAATAGCCGGGGTAACCCGGATCAGACACAAGGAGAGTAGCCATGAGAATCCTCGACGTGATCGCCGCCGTCCTGCTGGTCGTGGGCGGACTCAACTGGGGCCTGTGGGGCGCCTTCAAGTTCGACCTGGTCGCATCCCTCCTGGGCAGCGTCCCCTTCCTGATGAACACCGTCTACATCCTGGTCGGCGCGGCCGCCGCCTACCAGGCCCTGGGCTGGAAAAAGATCCAGCTGCGCTGGAGCAGCAGGATGTCGGTCTCCCGGGCCTGAAGCGGACACGGACGCCGCGGAGGCAGGGCGCAGCGACCCTGCCTCCCCTTCCCTTGGGCATGGATCAGCCATCCAGGTTGAGGTATGATGGCCGGCGACCCGCCGGCCTCAACCACCCGACCTGGAGCGCCCCATGAATGCACCGATCCGCCTTATGATCCTCGCCACCCTGATCCTGTGCTGCGGCGATGCCGCCGGCGGCGACCGCGTCACCGGCCGGACCTTCGCCACCCGCAGCGAGGTGATCGCGCCTGAAGCCATGGCGGCCACCAGCCAGCCTCTGGCGACGCAGATCGCCCTGGACGTCATGCGCCGCGGCGGCAACGCCGTGGACGCCGCCATCGCCGCCAACGCCGCCCTGGGCCTGATGGAGCCCACCGGATGCGGCATGGGCGGCGACCTGTTCGCCATCGTCTGGGATGCCGGAACACGGCAACTCCACGGGCTGAACGCCAGCGGCCGGTCGCCCCGATCGCTGACCCTGGAGGAATTCCAGGAACGGGGCCTGACCGCCATCCCTCCCTACGGTCCCCTGCCCGTCAGCGTCCCCGGCTGCGTGGACGGCTGGTTCGAGCTGCACGGGAAGTTCGGCGCCCTGCCCATGGCCGAGGTGCTGGCCCCGGCCATCCGGTACGCCCGCGAGGGGTTTCCGGTCAGCGAACTGATCGCCTACTACTGGGACCTTTCGGTGCCGACGCGGAAGGACCAGCCGTTCTTCCTGGAGACGTTCACGAGGGACGGCAAGGCTCCCCGCAAGGGCGAGATCTGGCGCAACGAACCCCTGGCCCGCACCCTGGAGACCCTGGCCGAAGACGGCCGCGACGCCTTCTACCGGGGGGACATCGCCGAGATCATCGCCCGCACCGTCCAGGCCGCCGGCGGCTTCCTCTCCACCGAGGACCTGGCCGCCCACCGGAGCGAGTGGATCGACCCCGTCTCCACGAACTACCGGGGAGTGGACGTATGGGAGCTGCCGCCCAACGGCCAGGGCATCGCCGCGCTGCAGATCCTGAACATCCTCGAGGGCTATCCCCTGTCCGAGTGGGGCTTCGGCAGCACCGAGCACATCCACCACTTCCTCGAGGCCAAGAAGCTCGCCTTCGAGGACCGGGCCCGGTTCTACGCCGACATGGACTTCGCCGCGGTGCCCGTCCGGGGGCTGATCTCCAAGGAGTACGCGGCCGAGCGCAGGAAGCTCATCGGCCCGCGTGCCGCGCGCCGGCTGGACGCCGGCAATCCCGCCCTCCACGACGGCGACACCATCTACCTGTGCACCGCCGACGGCGAAGGCAACATGGTCTCCCTGATCCAGAGCAACTACCGGGGGATGGGCTGCGGGATCTGCCCCGAGGGCCTGGGCTTCGGCCTGCAGGACCGGGGCGAACTGTTCAGCCTCGAGCCGGGCCAGGCCAACACCTACGCCCCGGGCAAGCGCCCCTTCCACACCATCATCCCCGCGTTCGCCACGCGGGACGGCGAGCCCTGGCTGGCCTTCGGGGTCATGGGCGGGGGCACCCAGCCCCAGGCCCACGCCCAGATCATCATGAACCTGGTGGACTTCGGCATGAACCTGCAGGAGGCCGGCGACGCTCCCCGTCTGCTGCACACCGGATCCAGCCAGCCCACCGGGACCACCATGACCGACGGCGGAACGGCGTATCTGGAGACCGGGTTCGCCTACGAAGTCGTCCGCACCCTGAGCGGGATGGGCCACCGCATCCAGGTGGACGTCGGCTCGTTCGGGGGCTACCAGGCCATCATGCGCGACTCCGATCAGGGCGTCTACTACGGCGCCAGCGAGTCGCGCAAGGACGGACAGGCTGCCGGGTACTGACCCCCGGTCCGAGGAAAGGAAAGAGATGAACAGGATGATCGTGCTGCTTGCCGTGCTGCCCGCCCTGCTGCTCGCGGCAGGTCCGGCGCCGGCCCCGGCCCAGGTAACCGCCGGCGGGGCCGACCCGGTCCTGGAGGCGCTCCAGGGCATCGAAAAGAAGCTGGAAGGATTCGGGCACCGCCTCGACGAGCTGCAGAAGCAGATCGACGACAACCTGTGGTTCGCGCGCCTGGGCGACGTCGCGGTCGTGGACAAGGTGCGCCTCTACGGCCCTCCCCGCTGGAAGGAGGAGAGCGAGACGGCCATCGGGGCCGGCAACCCGGTCAAGTTCTACGCCTACGTCTTCCTGCCCCGGGATCTCGACCCGACCCGCAAGGCGCCCCTGCTGGTCTTCCCCCACGGCGGCGTCCACGCGGATTTCACCACCTACTACGTCCACATCGTCAGGGAGATGCTGGCCCAGGGCTACGCGGTGATCGCTCCGGAATACCGCGGCAGCACGGGCTACGGCAGGAGCTACTACGAGAACATCGACTACGGCGGCCTGGAGGTCGAGGACAACCACGCCTGCCGCAGTTACATGCTGGAAAACTACGGCTTCATCGACGGGGACCGGGTCGGCATGGTCGGCTGGAGCCACGGCGGCCTGATCAGCCTGATGAACGTCTTCGCCCATCCCGACGACTACGCCTGCGCCTACGCCGGCGTGCCCGTGAGCGACCTGATCGCCCGTCTCGGTTATCTGGACGACGACTACCGGGAACTCTACAGCGCCGACTACCACATCGGGCAGCCGGTGACCGACAACATCGCCGAATACAAGCGGCGGTCGCCGGTCTGGAACGCCGAGAAGCTGAAGACCCCGCTGCTGATCCACACCAACACCAACGACGAGGACGTCAACGTGCTCGAGGTCGAGAGCCTGATCCGGGCGCTCAAGGCCGAGGGCAAGCAGTTCGAGTACGAGATCTACAAGGACTTCCCGGGCGGCCACAGCTTCGACCGGCTGGACACGCGGGGGGCCCAGGAGATCCGGCTCAAGGTCTACCGCTTCCTCGAGCGGCACCTGAAACCCGCCCGCCCGTTCAAGGACGTGGAGGAACTGCACCGGGCCGGCTACGTGCAGCCGGGTCAGGCGGACTGACCCGTCCGCCCGATCAGGTCCCAGACCGCGGCGGCCGCCGTCTCCGGCGAGATGGCGGCCAGTCCCCGGCCGGGCTGGGGTGTGTCCTCGGACCGCAGGACGGTGTAGCGGGCCGGATCCATGAAGGGGCCGCAATCGGCCGCCGACCAGCGCGAGAACAGGGCCACCAGGGGCGTGTTCACCGCCGCGGCGATGTGCATGGGACCGGTGTTGGGGGTGACCAGGACCGACAGCCCCGCCAGCAGCCCCTTGTAGCGCTGGAAGTCGGGGGGCGCGCAGAGCAGGGTCGCAGCTCCCCCGGCCGCCGCGACCACGGATTCGACGATGGGCTTCTCCTCGGGCAGGGCGTCGATGACGACCGCGAGTTCGCGGCCCTCCTTCCGCGCCCGCTCCCGCAGCAAAACCGCCAGGCGGCCGAAGCTCTCCTGGGGCCAGTGGCGGTGGCGCATGCCCGCGCGGTCCCGGAAGAACGGCAGGCGGCTGCCGCTGAAGGTGGGATGCAGGCCGACCACCAGGCCGTCCGGATCCACCCCGTTCTCCTCGAGCAGGGTCCTGGCCTTGGCGCGGCCCTCGTCGGTCACCGGCAGATCCACCCAGCCCCGGACCGCGGGGGCCGGCAGGGAGGCGTCGACGACCCGGAGACAGCGCTCGCAGTAGTGGGCGTCCGCCGCTGCAGACGGGAAACCATGGCATTCCGGGGCCGCATCCGCCAGCCACTGCCGGTACATGGGCTTGGCTTCGAAGATGTAGATCCGGTCGTATCCCTCCCGCAGAAAGGCCCGCCGCAGGGGTCCCTTGAGGATCCAGGAACGGGGGAAACGGCGGCTGTAGATCCAGGTCTTCGTCAGGCGAGGATCGAAGCCCCTCATGACCCGGTTGCCCTCGGCCCCGGTCAGCAGGTGGAATTCAGCCTCGGGAAAGGCCTCGAGCAGGCTGCGCACCGCCGGGGTGATCATGATGAGATCGCCCGCCCGACCGACGCGCACGATCAGGATCTTCGGTCTTCCGGCCACCGGGACTCCTCTGGACTGCTGGAACTTGGCTGCTGGCTGCTGGCTCTTGGGTCTTGGCCCTGCCGCTCCCGGGTGTATATTAGGCTCCGGGGCGAGCCCTGAAAATACAATCATCACTCCCGGGCGCAAAGGAAGCGGACACGATGGCGTTGATGGTCGAAATCTCGGTGGGGGAGCTGCTGGACAAGATCACGATCCTGGAGATCAAGTCGGAGCGGATCACCGATCCCGCCAAGCTGGCGAACGTCCGCACGGAGCTGCAGGCCCTGCGGGACACCTGGGCGGCCTCGCCCCTCAGCCAGGGGGACATCGCCGGCCCTCTGGGCCGCCTCAAGGCGGTCAACGAGAAGCTGTGGGACATCGAGGACGGCATCCGCGACCTGGAGGCCGCCGGGGATTTCGGGGAGCGGTTCATCGCCCTGGCCCGCTCGGTCTACTTCAGCAACGACGAGCGCGCCGCCATCAAGCGCGAGTTGAACCGCATGCTCGGCAGCCGCCTGGTCGAGGAGAAGTCCTACACCGACTACGGCCGCCCCCGCTAGGCGGGACTTTCCTCAACCGCCGCCCTGCGCAGGAGCAACAGGGTGATGTCGTCCCCCACCGGAGCGTCCTCGCGGTAGGCCGCCAGCTCCTCCTGGATCCTGCCGAACACCCCTTCCAGCTCGCCGTTCCTCTGACCGAGCAGGAACTCCTGGAACCGCTCGTCGCCGAACTCGTCCTCGTCGTCGATGCGCTGGGTCTCGGGGATCCCGTCGCTGAACAGGCTGATCATGTCACCGGGCTCGAGCACCAGCTCACCCGACCGGTAGACCGCTTCGTCCAGGACCCCGACGGGCATTCCCGTGGCCGGACAGGTATCCACGCGGCCGTCGCGTCGCAGCACCAGGGGCGGGTTGTGGCCGGCGTTCACGTACTCGATCCGCCCGGTGGCGGGGGTGAGGTAGCCGACGAAGAGGGTCGCGAAGCGCAGGAAGTCGGTGATCCGGAAGATCTCGCGGTTGAGCCGGTGGATCATGGCCAGGGGCTCCCAGCCCTCCTCGATCATGAACCGCGCCACCGAGAGGATGTGGGACACCAGCAACGCCGCCCCCATCCCCTTGCCCGAGACGTCCCCCACCAGGAAGACGTAGCGGCCGTCGGCCATCAGGTGGGCGTCGTAGAGGTCGCCGCCGACCTCGAAGCAGGGCTGGATGCGGGCGAACGCCTCGTAGCCCGGGCAAGCCGGCAGTTCCGCGGGGATGATCCCGTCGAGGATGTCGCCGGCGGCCTGGAGCTCGGCGTCCTGGCGCCGCTTCTCCTCCTCCAGGGCGTGCAGGCGGGCCCGGGTCAGGGCGACGGCGATGACGTTGGCCAGCATGGTGCAGGCGGCGAGCTCGTCGCGCTCGAACCGCTTGCCGGCCCGCGTGTCGTCCGCGTAGAGCAGCCCGATGACCTCTTCGTTGTCGAACAGCGGGACGGCGATGGCCGACCGGATGCCCAGCGAAATCATGCTCATCATCCCCCCGCCCGGGTCGTTCAGGGGATCGGAGGTCAGGAACGATTTCTTCTCGCTGAGGACCTGGTCCATCATGGTCCGGCTGAGGGCCAGGCTGTCGGTGCTGCGCTCGCCCGGCACCCGGGCGGCCACCACCTGGGGCTCGTCCCCCGCCGACTCCCGCAGCATCAGGAAGGTCCGCTCGGGCCCGAGGGCCGCCTCCACGAGGTCCAGGATGGGGTCGAACAGTTCGGCGGGCGTGCGCACCGCGGTCAGCAGGTCTCCGGCCTCGGCCAGGACACGGAAGAGCTGGGAACGCTTGTCCTGCTTGGACCCGTGGCCGGTCCGGAACTCGTCCCAGCTCAGCTCGGCGCTCGGCACCAGGGAGTGGGACTCGTTGAGCATGGTCAAGCCCATGTCGGTGGCCGATCCCGCCCGACCGGCCTCCACGCGGAAGCTCACGTGGGCGAACTCGAGGACGTCCCCCGGCCGGACCGGGACGGGGTTTCCGTCGACCGCGGCGGCGTTCAGCTTGGTCCCGTTGTGGCTGCCCAGGTCCCGGACGCGGACTCCCGCCCCCTCCACGATGATCTCGGCATGGCGGCGGGACACGCTCGGTTCGGCCAGTTTCAGGGTGGCGTCGTCGGCCCGCCCCACCAGATGCACGCCGCCTCCCAGCGGGTGCCTGACCTGCTTCCCGCCCACGACGCCCACCAGGTTCCAGTCAAGCGAGGTCATTCCCTCCTCCTTTCCAGCAGGTTCCCCCAGCCGGTGATCAGGGTCATGGCGGTGGCGTGGTCGCCCTGCACGGACTTCTGAACCAGGATGTTGCCGCTGGCCGGATCGATCGCCATGGTCATGGCGATGGAGGTCAGCACCCCTTCGTAGATCCGGGTGGTGCGGCCGAACCGCAGCCCGTCCCCCTCCGCGGCCACCTCGACGGCCATCATTTCACCCGAATCGGTCAGGTAGTAGATCGCATTCCCGTCGGGGGCCCAGGCGGCCAGGTTCCCGCCCCGGCTCGAGACCCGGTAGCGGCCGCGTCCCGGCTCCAGGCTCTCGGCGAAGATCTCCCCGTTGCCCGTTTCCAGGGACATGTAGGCCAGCCACTTCCCGTCCGGACTGAAGGACGCCCGCCCCTCGAAGAACTCCGTGTTGCGGAAGACCCAGGGCTCGCGTTCCCCGGTCAGATCGATCAAGCCGATGGAGAAGTCGCCGCCCGAATCGCCCGCCGTGTAGGCCAGGAGGGATCCGTCTCGCGAGATGGCCGTCGGGGTGCAGTCCTGCCCGTTGGCAAGGACCAGTTCCGGCCCGCCCCCGCCGGCCAGGCGCCGGCGAAAGATGCTCGTGTGCTGGGCGTTGTCCGCGGCGTAGTAGATCCACTGCCCGTCGGGGGACCAGATCGGGAAGTACTCGGTCTCGTTCTCGAAGGTCAGCCGCGTGCGCAGGTCGCGCTCGATCTCGTAGATCCAGATGTCGAAGGTCCCGAGCTGGTCGTCCGCCAGGACCAGGGCCACGTTCCTGCCCGGAGGATCGAAGGACACCCCGAACGTGGTCACCGGCTGGCCGATCCTGCGGATCTCCTGCCCCGCCGGATCCAGCAGCTGCAGGGTGGTGGTCCCCATGCCGCCGCCGGTGCCCGTGCACATGGCCAGGACCCCCGTCCCGGAGACCGAGAAGACGGCCAGGTGGGCCGCCCCGATCACCATGACGTCCTCCAGCAACGGAAAGGCCGGACCGGTGAAATCCAGGGCCTCGAGGGAGAAGGGGCGGGCCATGAGGATCTGGTCGTGGACGAACAGGACGTGCCCGTCGCTGTAGACGCCCCCGGCCTGGATGGGCATGAGTTCGCGGTCCAGGACCCCGTCCTTGCTCGCTATCCTCAACACTGCGCCCGCCATGTCCGCGGTTCCGCCCCGCCGGACCGCGAGGTAGAGGAAGTGCTCGCCGTCGGGCAGCCAGCTCGGGAATCGGTGGGACCGCGCATCCGGCTGGTCGGCGAGCCGGGTCACCGGCCGGGGCTCCCCCCCGGTCGCGGACACCAGGTGGATGGCCGCGACGTGGGACGGGGCGAAGATGACCTCGTCGAACCGGTTCCAGTCCCCGCCCTTGCCGTTTTCCGCCTTGCAGATCGTCGTGATGGGACCGCCGGCCACGTCCAGGCGCTTGAGGTTCCCGTCGCCGCTGAAGAAGGCCACGCTGCGGCTGTCGGCCGACCAGAACGGATAGGCCGCCCCCAGGGTGGACGACACCTGCCTGGGCAGGGCCTCGCCCAGCCCTCTGAGGTGGATCGCGACCTGTCCCAGGGAATCGACCCCCGTGAACGCGAGCGTGCGCCCGTCTGGGGAGACCTTCACCGGACCGGGCGCGGCGGGATTGAGCCCCAGCTGGACACCGTCGGCCATGGTGACCGTCGCCCGCACCAGGGGGTCCGGGGCCGGAGCGGGACCGATCCTGCCGGTCAGGCCGAGGAAGCCGACGCCGCCGAGGGCCAGCGCCAGGACCGCCATCACCCCCCAGGCCCACCCCGGGACTCCCTTCCGGAACGGGCCGCCCGGCAGCGGCGACAGGCGCTGGGAGGACAGGTCCAGGATGGTCGAGGCGCCGCCGTCGAGGGCGATGCGCACCTCCCCGATGTCCCGCAGTCGCTGCTGCGGGTCCTTCTCCAGGCACCGCCGGCAGACCTGCGCCAGCAGGGGCGGGACGTCCGCGGGCAGATCCTCCCATTCGGGTTCCTTGCGCAGCACCGCCGCCAGGGTGTCGGTGGCGGTGGCCCCCTCGAAGAGGCGCCGCCCCGTCAGCATCTCGAAGAGGATGACGCCGAATGCCCAGATGTCCGAGCGCCGATCGACGGGGTAACCGCGGGCCTGTTCCGGACTCATGTAGGCCGCGGTGCCCAGGACGGTTCCCGCCCCGGTCAGGGCCTGGGTCAGGGTGGGCTGGAAGGAGTCCCCCGAGTCGGCGGCCCCCGGACCGTCGGCCGTCAGGGCCCGGGCCAGCCCGAAATCCAGGATCTTGACCCTGCCGTCGGCGGCCACCTTGACGTTCGCGGGCTTCAGGTCCCGGTGGACGATGCCCTTGTCATGGGCGAATTCCAGGCCCCGGGCGATCTGGCCGGCGATCCGCCGGACCTCGTCACCGGGCAGGGCGCCGGCGGCCAGCCGTTCGCTGAGATCCTCCCCCTCGGCGAGTTCCATGACCAGGACCGGGGTGCCCTCGTGGGATTCGATGCCGAAGATCGCCGCGATGTTCTGGTGCTGGAGGGCGGCCAGGACCTTGGCTTCCCGTTCGAACCTGGCGAGGCGTTCGGGGTCGGCGGACAGCTCGCCCGGCAGGATCTTCACCGCGACGTCCCTGTCCAGGCGCTGGTCGCGGGCGCGGTAGACCTCGCCCATCCCGCCCCGGCCGATCAGATCCCCCACCACGTACGGCCCCACTCGCTTGCCCTGCATCGGCGCGCTCCTGTTCGGCGAAAATGAGAATCATAATTCTTAAACCACATCATTTTAGTATGCTTCCTGGACACCCGCAACGAATCCTCACGATTTGATCTCGTGATCCGGAGAGATATCTTGGGGGAAGCTCGCCTTGCCAGGTCCCGAGCGCCGACCGGGAAGGATGCGATGATCAGCCGAACCCTGCGGACTCCCGCCATTTTCCTGGTTCTGGTCCTGGCCGCCCTCCCGGCCTGCGGCCCATCCTCGCCATCCCCCACCCAGGGCAGTTTCGAATTCGCCAGCATGGGGACGGTGGCCGCCTGCTCCCTCGAACTGGCCCCGGGGCTGGATGCCTCCCGGGCCGGGGCCATGGTGCAGGCGGTGTACGATTCCCTGGAGTCGGAGCTGAGCATCCGGCGCCCGGATTCCGCGATCAGCCGCCTGAACCGCGCCCCCGCGGACTCCGCCGTCGCCGTATCGCCCTGGCTGGGCCGTTGCCTGGAAATGTCCCGGCAGCTGGGAGAGCAGAGCGGCGGGGCCTTCGACCCCACCGCCGGCGCCCTGCTGGATCTGTGGGGATTCCACCGGAAGCAGGGGGTCCTGCCCGGTGCGGCCGACGTGGACTCGGCCCGGGCCCTCCTGGGACGCTGGCGCTTCACTCCGGACGGACGGGCCGTGATCAAGGAATCGGGGGGGACCCGGTTCGATCTGGGAGCGATCGCCAAGGGCCTGGCCGTGGATCTGGCCGTCGCCCGCCTGCGCGCCGTCGGGGTGAAGGGCGGCCTGGTCGATCTGGGGGGGAACCTCTTCTGTCTGGGCGGAGCGCCCGGTCGCGCCGACTGGCGGGTGGGGATCAAGGATCCCCTGGACAAGACCCGGATCTTCGCCACCGTCACCGTCTCGAACGCGGCGGTGGCCACCAGCGGATCCTACGAGAAGTTCGTGACCATCGACGGCGTGCGGTACGGCCACATCATGAATCCCGCCACCGGCAGCCCGGCCACCGGGACCCTCAGCGCCACCGTCATCGCCCCCACGGGGATCCTCGCCGACGGACTCTCGACGACCCTGTTCATCCTGGGGCCCGAGCAGGGGGCGCTGCTGCTCGCCCGCCACCACCCCGGAGTCGAGGCCGTCTTCGTCGTACCGGGTCCGGGCCCCGGGGAGATCGACGTCATCCCCACCCCGGGCCTCGCCGGCAGGATCGCCATCCTGCCCGGCTACGCGGACCGCTTCCGCCTGCGGCCGGGCCCCGGGTCCTGATCAGGTGCTCTCCTGCAACCTGTCCTGTTCGGCCTGCTGTCTGGCCTCCTCGAGGTCGTGGTCGTAGCAGTAGGTCCCGCAGTGCAGGCACCGGGTCGCCTCGTAGACCGCGTCCTCCTCGTCGATGGTGCCCTCGACCTCCTTGAACGTCCCCAGCCGGTCCTCCAGCGACACGATGGGTTCGTGCACCTTGGGCTTCTCCTCCACCCCGCTGATCGAGTCGAAGAGCGAGGCGGGGATCAGGTCGGTCTGACGGTGTTCGATCGGGGGGATCACCCCGTCGGTCACGTAGTAGTGGATGGACCGGGCGGCGTACCGGCCCGCTCCGATGGCCTCCACCATCAGGCCGGGGCCGGTGAAGCAGTCCCCCCCCGTGAAGATGAACGGGACGTCCGTCTGGAGGGTCTCCTCCTTGGCGTCGATGGTGTTCCAGCGGGTGAGCGGCAGCTTGGGCATGCCCTCGGACTTCAGGAATTCGAGGTCGGGCTCCTGGCCCACGGCCTCGATGATCAGGTCGCAGGGCACGATCTCCTCGCTGCCCGCCACCGGTACGGGACGCCGCCTGCCGCTGGGGTCGGGCTCGCCGAGTTCCATGCGCAGGACCTCCAGCCCGGTGACCCGGTTATCCTCGCTCAGGATGCGGCTCGGCGCGCTGAGGAAGCGGAACTCGATGCCTTCCTCCTCGGCCGCGATGATCTCGGCGGGGTTGGCCGGCATCTCGTCGCGGCTGCGACGGTAGACGATGGTCACCTTCTCAGCGCCCGACCGCAGGGACGTCCGGGCGCAATCGATGGCGGTGTTGCCGCCGCCGATGACCGCCACCTTCCCGGTGACCGTGATCTCCTTCTGGTGGTGGTAGGTCTCGAGGAACTTGATGCCGGGCGCCACGCCCTCCAGACCGTCCTCGTCCAGGCCCAGCCCCTTGTCCAGCCAGGCGCCCACGGCCATGAAGATGGCGTCGAAGCCCTCGGCCCGCAGGAAGTCGATGCTGAAGTGCTTGCCGAGCTCCACGTTGCAGGTGGCCTGGATGCCCAGGTCCAGGATGCCCTGGATCTCCCAGTCGAGGATCCGCTTGGGCAGCCGGTACTCGGGGATGCCGTAGCGCAGCATGCCGCCCAGGGCGGGCATCTTCTCGAAGATGGCGACCGCATGGCCGAGGCGGCGCAGGTAGTAGGCGGCGCTCAGTCCGGCCGGTCCCCCGCCGATCACCGCGATCCGCTTGCCCGTGTCCGGGGCGACGGGGATGTGCAGCCGGGTATCCTGCGCCATCTCCCAGTCCGCCACGAAGCGCTTGAGGTAGTTGATCGCCACCGGCTCGTCCTCGATCTGGCGGCGGCAGGCCAGGGAGCAGGGCTCGGGGCAGACCCTGCCGGTGCTCAGGGGCAACGGATTGCTTTCCCGCACGGTCATCAAGGCCTGGGCGAACTCCCCCTTGCGGATGTGCTCGATGTACTTGGGCACGTTGACCTGCGCCGGGCACTTCTGGCGGCAGGGCGCCAGACACTCGCTGTAGCGGTTCCAGTGCAGGATCTTGGTGGTCTCGCTGATGATGGAGATGATCCCCTTGGGACAGGCGCGCACGCACGATCCGCATCCGACGCAGCGCAGCGGATCGAACACCGGCAAGCCCTCGTCGCCCATCCGGATGGCGCCGAACTGGCAGGCCCGGATGCAGGTCCCCAGGCCGAGGCAGCCGTGGTCGCAGACGGTGGGACCGTGGAAGAGCTGCATCGCGGCCCGGCAGTCGTCGAACCCCGCGTAGTCGTACTTGCGGGTCGCACGGATCCCGCCGCGACAGTCGGGGCAGGCGATCTGGGGCTCGTTGTCCACCATCTCCATGCCCAGGAAGGCCGCCACCTGGCGGGCGGTGTCGGTCTGGCCGATCACGCAGGCGTTCACCTCGGCCTGGCCGCGCACGATGGCCTCGGCGCAGGCCGTGCAGCCGGCGAAACCGCAGCCGCCGCAGTTGGCGCCGGGCAGCAGATCGGCCACGCCCTTGAAGCGGGGATCCTCCTCCACGTGGAAGATCCGCGCCGCGATGCCGAGGGCGACGGCCGCCACCGCCGCGATGCCCCCGAGTACCATTGCCGGAACCAGCATGTCGACTCCTCGGCTGCTACTTGCCCATGCCCGCGAACCCCATGAACGCGAGCGACATGATCCCGGCGGTGACCAGGGCGACGGCGGTGCCGCGCATCGCCTTGGGGACCGGCGCCAGGAACAGGCGCTCCCTGACCCCGGCGAACAGGATGATCGCCAGGGCGAAGCCCGCCGCGCTCGCGGCGGAATACACCACCATATCCACGAAACCGAAACCGTGCTTGATGTTCAGCAGGGCGATGCCCATCACGGCGCAGTTGGTCGTGATCAGGGGCAGATAGATGCCCAGGGCGTCGTACAGGGTCCTGCTCTGCTTCTTCAGGAAGATCTCCACCAGCTGGACCAGGGCGGCGATGATGAGGATGAAGACCAGGGTCTGCAGGTACTCCAGGCCCCGGGGCACCAGCAGCCGATAGTAGGCCAGCCACGTGAAGATCGAGGCCAGGGTGGCCACGAAGATCACCGCGACCCCCATGCCGACGGCGGTTCCGGTCTTCTTGGAGACGCCGCAGAACGGGCAGTTGCCCAGGTACTGCGCGAGCAGGATGTTCTGCACGAAGATGGCCCCGACGGCCAGGATGATCAGATCCACGAGTCACGCTCCTCAGGTCTGGACGAAGATTTCCCCGCGGCGGCGGCTCCACGCGTTCATGAGCCCCAGGAGCACCCCCAGGCAGAGGAAGGCGCCCGGGGCCTTGACCATGAAGCCGAACGGCTCGAAGCCCGGACCGAATAGTCCCATCCCGAACCAGGTGCCGGAACCCAGGATCTCCCGCAGCGATCCCACCAGGGTCAACGAAACGGTGAAGCCCAGACCCACGCTCAGGCCGTCGGCCATGGAGATCAGCACCGGGTTGCGGCTGGCGAAGGCCTCGGCCCGCCCCAGGATGATGCAGTTCACCACGATCAGGGGGATGTAGATGCCGAGCTGCTGCGAGAGCGGAAAGAAGAAGGCCTTCATGCTCAGCTCCACCAGAACCACCAGGGTGGCGATGACGACGATGTAGCTGGCGATCCGCACCTTGTCGGGGATCACCCGGCGCAGCAACGAGATGAACATGTTGCTGAAGATCAGCACGAAGGTGACCGCCAATCCCATGCCCAGGCCGTTCTCCGCAGCGGCGGTCACCGCAAGCGAGGGGCACAGCCCCAGCACCAGGCGGAAAGGCGGCAGGTCGCGCCAGAAACCGTGGGTCAACGCCTGCTTGAAATCCATGATCCCGCTCCCGTCGGCTCTCCGGTCAGCGACCGGCGATCTCGGCCAGAATGGCTGCCCTGTTCTTGTTCATCAGGTCCAGGACCTGGTTCGTTCCATCCACCATGGCGCTGGAGGAGAAGGTCGCCCCGGTGATGGCGTCCACGGACCCGCCGGACCCGGCGAGGGCCACGGACGATCCCAGGGGAAGTCCGACCCACTGCTGCCGGAACCCGGCCTTCTCGACCTGGGCGCCCAGGCCGGGGGTCTCGCTGTGGGAAACGATCTCCACGCCCAGGACCGTGTCGGTGGCCAGGTCGATCCCGATCATCATGACGATGGGACCGCCGTACCCCCCCTGACCGGCCGCCTCCACCGCGAGACCGGTGACCTGATCCCCGTCCTTCCGGAAGAAGACCGGATACTCGGTCCCGTCCCTGGTGATCTTGACCTTGTTCGCCAGCAGCTGGGAGGCCGGCTGCTGGAAAAGCCGGGCCAGGGCGGGTCCCCTGACGTAGTAGTCGCCCTGCTGTTCGATCCGGGTCGCCAGGGACGTCCGCACGTAGGACAGGGAGGCTGCGCTGAGCGAGCAGATCACCACCAGGACCAGGACGAGACGGCCGATGTCACGCATCGCTTCCCCCCTCCAATCCCTTGAGGCGGGGAACCCAGCGATCCAGCAAGGGGGAACACAGGTTCACCAGCAGGAGGGCGAACATGCCCCCGTCGACGTGGCTGCTGAAGGTGCGGATGAGGACCATCAGCAACCCCGCCAGCAGCCCGTAGAGGAGCATCGGCCGGGCGTTCACCGGCGAGGTCGTGTGGTCGGCCAGCAGGAAGAACGCCATGAGGACCGTGCCTCCGGTCAGCAGATGGAACTGGGCCGACGCCACCCTGTCAGGGGCCAGCCAGGCGAGGGCCGCCGCGGCCCCCGCCGTTCCCAGCAGGGTCCCCAGGGGGATCTGCCAGGGAACCTGTCGCAGCAGGACCAGCAGCAGTCCGCCGGCGGCGAGGTAGATCACCATCCCGTCCCCCACCCCCGCCACCTGGTCGCCGCGCAACAGGTCCAGGGGCGCGAAGGCGCCCTCGGCCGCCGGGCCCAGGGTCTTGACCAGGCGCAGGGGTTCGATCATGGTCACCGGCCAGTCCAGCCCGGCCAGGGCCGCCGTCCGGTCCAGCCGTCCCGGCCAGGAGACCGCGAGCATGGCGTAGCTCAGCGCCACCGGGTGGACCGGATACCCGCCCCAGCCCCCGAACATCTTCTTGCCCACCATGATCATCAACAGGGTGCCGACGGTGACCAGCCACCAGGGGGCGTCCACCGGCAGGATCAGGCCCAGCAGCAGGCCCAGGGTCACGCTGCTGAGGTTGCTCGTGTGATCCTTGCCCGGGAAGATCCGGTTGCCCAGGGCGTCCCAGATCACCGCCGTGGCGGTGGCCAGGCAGAGGACCCGCAGACCCGTCAGGCCGAAATGGCTCCAGGCCGCCCAGACCGCAGGCATCAGGGCGAGCAGCCACAGCGCCTGGATCTGGGCGAGCGAACTGCCGTCCCGCCAGTGCGGACTGGAGGCGACGTTGAAGTCGGAGGACGTCAGGAACGGGGATTTTTCGAGCGAAGTCGCCATGGTCAACCACCGTATTTCTTGGCCATCTTGATCATCTGCACCAGGGGCCGGTGCGCCGGACAGACGAACGCGCAAAGGCCGCACTCCAGGCAGGCCTCGGGGTGGTAGCGGGGAGTGTCGGACAAGCCGCCGAATTCCACGCACCGGCCCAGGAGGTGGATCTGCAGTCCCACCGGGCAGGTCCGGGTGCAGATCCCGCAGTTGATGCAGGTGAGGTTCACCTCCGAAGGCAGGTGTTCCCGGTCCAGGA
>JAHJTW010000024.1 GCA_018829565.1 bacterium
TACATGATGCTGGCCTGCGGGGTGGGGGCGTTCGCCGTGGGGATCTTCCACGTCATGACCCACGCCTTCTTCAAGGCCCTGCTGTTCCTCGGCTCCGGATCGGTGATCCACGCCATGAGCAACGAGCAGGACATGCGGGTGATGGGAGGGTTGAGGCGGAAGCTCCCGGTGACCTTCTGGACCTTCCTGGCCGGCACCTTCGCCCTGGCGGGGATCTTTCCCCTGGCCGGGTTCTTCAGCAAGGACGAGATCCTCTGGAAGGCCTTCAGCAGCGGCAACACGGCCCTGTGGGCCGTCGGGTTCCTGGCCGCGGGCCTGACCGCCTTCTACATGATGCGCCTGCTGGTCTTGACCTTCTTCGGCGAGAACCGAGCCAGCGCCGAGGTGAAGCACCACATCCACGAATCCCCCGTCACCATGACGGGGCCCCTGGTGATCCTGGCCGTGCTTTCGGTGGTCGGCGGCTGGATCGGCTGGCCCGCCTTCATGGGCGGGGGGGCCTGGTTCGAGCACTGGCTCGACCCGGTGTTCGCCGGCGGCCACGGGGTGGAGCATGCCGCCGCCGCGGCGCACGGTGCGGCCCATGCCGCCGGGCAGGCTGCGCACGACACCACCATGGAATGGGTCCTCGCCGGGGCCTCCCTGGCCTGGGGCCTGCTGGGCCTGACCGTGGGCTACTTCGTCTACAGCCGGAGAACCGGGATCGCCGACGGGTTCCGCAACCTGGCCGGCGGTTTCTTCTACCGCCTGCTCCTGAACAAGTACTACGTGGACGAGGCCTACGACGCCGCGTTCATCCGGCCGGGTTACCGCCTGAGCCGGACCGTCCTGTGGAAGGGGATGGACGCCGGCCTGATCGACGGCCTGCTGGTCAACGGTTCCGCCATCGCCGTCTACCTGGTCGGCTCGGTGCTGCGCCTGTTCCAGAACGGCGCGGTCCGCTTCTACGCCTGGACCTTCACCCTCGGCGTGGCCGTGTTCGCCCTTTACCTCGGTTTCTCGGGCTAGGAGGACTCTGGTTTGTCACTGATCACCGATCACATCCTGACCTGGGTCACGTTCGTGCCGCTGATCGGCTCGCTGCTGTTGTGGACAGTGGTGCGCCGGGATCAGCATGCACGCATCCTGGCTCTCGTGGTCGCCCTGGCGGACTTCGTCCTTTCGCTGCACCTCTGGTTCCGTTTCGATTCCGGCCGGGGGGACGACCAGTTCGTCGAACGCGTGGCGTGGCTGTGGAGCGGGCAGGTGAGCTACCACTTCGGCTGCGACGGGATCAGCCTGGTCCTCGCCGTCCTGACCACCTTCCTCGGCCCGCTCATCCTGCTTTCCACCTGGAAGGCCGTCACCGACCGGGTGCGCGACTACATGGCCTTCCTGCTGATGCTGCAGGCCGCCATGCTGGGCACCTTCTTCGCCCGGGACATGCTGCTGTTCTACGTCTTCTGGGAGGCCATGCTCATCCCGATGTACTTCATCATCGGGATCTGGGGCGGCCAGCGCCGCATCTACGCCGCGGTGAAGTTCTTCATCTTCACCATGGTCGGATCGGTCTTCATGCTGGTGGGCATCCTCTACCTGTTCTTCCAGGCCGGCAGCATGAACCTGACGGACTTCCTGAACGTCCACCTCGGGCGCACCGAGCAGCTGTGGCTCTTCGCCGCCTTCTTCCTGGCCTTCGCCATCAAGGTGCCGGTGTTCCCCCTCCATACCTGGCTTCCTGACGCCCACGTCGAGGCTCCCACGGCCGGCTCGGTGGTCCTGGCCGGCGTGCTGCTGAAGATGGGGACCTACGGCATGCTGCGCTTCGCCATGCCGCTCTTTCCCGAGGGGGTGGCCTACTTCGCCCCGGCGATCAGCGTCCTGGCCGTGATCGGGATCATCTACGGGGCGCTGGTCGCCCTGGTCCAGCCGGACGTCAAGAAGCTGGTGGCCTACTCCTCGGTCAGCCACCTGGGCTTCGTCGTCCTGGGGCTTTTCTCGCTGACCCGGCTGGGCATCGCCGGCGGCATCTTCCAGATGCTGGCCCATGGCCTGTCCACCGGGGCGCTGTTCCTCCTGGTGGGGGTCGTCTACGAGCGGCGCCATACCCGGGAGATCTCCGAGTTCGGCGGCCTGGCCCACCAGATGCCCGTCTACGCCACCTTCTTCATGATCACGACCCTGGCCAGCGTGGGCCTGCCCGGGCTCGCCGGATTCGTCGGGGAGTTCATGATCCTCTTCGGGACCTTCAGCAGCGCGACCCTGGCCAACGCCCGGTTGATGGCCGTGCTGGCCGCCACCGGCGTGGTGCTCGGCGCCTTCTACATGCTGTGGATGTACCAGCGGGTTTTCTTCGGCAAGCTCGACAACGAGAAGAATCGCGACCTGCCCGACCTGACGGTGCGGGAGATGGTCGTCCTGGTTCCCCTCATCGTCTTCATGTTCGTCCTGGGTGTCCGGCCGGGTCTGATCCTCGACAAGGTCGAGGCGAGCATCGACAGGGTGCTGGCTCCGCTGGCCGCCCAGCCGTTCGCACACCCCGAGGCCGGCGGCCACGCCCTGTGGCTGCCAGGCGGCTCGACGACGGATGACAACCCCGGCCAGGCGGTCCGGGCCACGGAGGATCTGCGATGAACGAAATCCTCATCCCCGCCTTCAGCAGGGACGCGGCCGCCCTCCTGCCCTACCTGGTGGTCGCCGGCGGCGGGTTGCTGGTGATGGTGGTCGACGCCTTCGTGCGGACCCTCAAGAAGGACCACCTGTCCTACCTGGTCATGGTGGTCCTGCTGGCGTCCATCATCGTCCAGCTGGTGACCCGGCCGGCCGACGCCACCCTGCTCAACGGCATGCTGGTCACCAGCGACTTCACCCGGTTCTTCAACTACCTGTTCGCGGGGATCGGCGTCATGACGACGATCTTCGCCACGGGGCTGTTCGACCGCAACGGCCGGTACCGGCCGGAGTTCTATCCCCTGATCCTGTTCACCATCCTCGGCATGATGGTCCTGGCCGCGGCCAACGACCTCATGACCATCTTCCTGGGCCTGGAGACCATGAGCCTGGCCACCTACATCCTGGCCGGCGGAGTGCGGGGCAACCTGCGGAGCAGCGAGGCCGGGTTCAAGTACCTGGTCCTGGGGGGATTCAGCTCCGCCTTCCTGCTCATGGGCATGGCCTTCGTGTTCGGGGCCTGCGGCGGCACCGGGTTCGGCCTGATCGGCCGCACCCTGGAGAACGGCCAGGCCCACCAGGCCTTCCTGTCCCTGGGGACCGGGCTCATGCTGGTCGGTTTCGGGTTCAAGGTCGCCATGGTGCCCTTCCACATGTGGACCCCCGACGTCTACGACGGAGCCCCGGCCTACATCACCGGCTTCATGGCCACCGCGGTCAAGGCGGCGGGTTTCGCCATCCTGGTGCGCTTCGTGATCCTGACCCAGCCCCAGCTCGGGTTCGTCTGGTATCCCCTGCTGAGCGTGCTGGCCGTCCTGACCATGAGCGTGGGGAACGTCATCGCCCTGGTGCAGGGGAACATCAAGCGGATGCTCGCCTGGTCCAGCGTCGCCCATGCCGGCTACCTGCTGCTGGGCGTGGTGACCATGGTCGCCCCGTCCGTCGGCGGACCTTCCCTCATGGTGCGCAGCAGCGAGATCGGCGAGGCGGCGGGGTCGGCCATCCTTTTCTACCTCCTGGGGTACAGCCTGATGAACCTGGCGGCCTTCGGGATCATCAACATCCTCAGCCGTGACCCGGGGGAGGAGGCGGACGAGATCGCCCGCTACGCCGGACTCAGCCGCCGTCAGCCCCTGGCCGCCGCCGCCCTGGCCGTGGCGCTGCTGTCCCTGGCGGGCATCCCGCCCATGGTCGGGTTCATGGCGAAGTTCTACCTGTTCAGCGCCGTCATCCAGGCCGGCTTGATCCCGCTGGCGATCATCGGCGTGATCAATTCCCTGGTCTCGGTCTACTACTACCTGCGGGTGATCGTGGCCATGTACATGCAGGACGGGGAGGACGCCAGTTACGACGGCACCGAATGGGTGTCGGTGATCACCAGCGGCGTCCTTGCCGCCCTGGTCGTCTACCTGGGTGTCATGCCCGATGCGTTCCACCGGGCGGCCCTGATCGTCTTCCGCCAGATCCAGTTCTGATCCGGAGGGATCGGCGTTCCCTGAGCCCTCCGGTTTCGACCGGAGGGCTTTTCCCGACACCCCGACCCCGGCCAAGGAGCGTCCCATGAGCATCGTCACGATGAATCCGGCCACCGGCGAGCGACTGGCCGAGTACCCCCTCATGCAGGATGCGGACGTCTCGCGCGCGGTCGAGGACGCCGACGCCGCCTTCGGTCGCTGGCGCGAGGTCCCGCCTGCAGACAGGGCCGCCCTGATGGAGCGGGTCGCCGGGCTCCTGCGCCGGGACCGGGAGCGCCACGCGCGGTTGATGTCGACCGAGATGGGCAAGACCGTCACCGAGGCCCTGGGCGAGGTGGAGAAGTGCGCGTGGCTCTGCGAATTCTACGCGGAGCACGCCCCCGGCTGGCTGGCCGACGAGGAAGTCCGGGCCGACGGCCTGAAGCACCGGGTCGTCTTCCAGCCCCTGGGCGTCGTGCTGTCCATCATGCCCTGGAACTATCCCTACTGGCAGGCGCTGCGGTTCGGGGTGCCCACCCTGGCCGCCGGGAACGCCACCATCCTCAAGCACGCGAGCAACGTGACCGGCTGCGGGCTGGCCATAGCCGAACTGTTCGCCGAGGCGGGCTTCCCGGACGGCGTCTTCCGGACCGTGGTGGCGGGGCACGACCAGGTGGCGGGGATGCTGGCCCGCCCCGAGATCAGGGGGGTCTCCCTGACCGGTTCGACCGCGGTCGGGGTCAAGGTGGCGGAGATGGCCGCCGCCGGGCTCAAGAAGGTCGTGCTCGAACTGGGGGGCAGCGACCCCTTCCTCGTCCTGGATGATGCGGACCTGGACCTGGCGGCCAGGGGCGCGGTCACGGGCCGCATGCTCTGCACGGGCCAGAGCTGCATCGCCGCCAAGCGGTTCATCGTGGTGGAGGCGGTGGCGGACGAGTTCGCGACGAAGTTCGCGGCGGGGATGAAGGCCTTGAAGATGGGAGATCCCCTCGATCCCTCGACCCAGGTGGGGTCCATGGTCAACCGCGCCGAACGGGACGCCCTTCAGGCCCAGCTCCAGGACGCCCTGGACAAGGGGGGCAGGGTCCTGACGGGGGGGCGGGCGGTGCCGGGTCCAGGCTGCTTCTTCGAACCCACGGTCGTGGCCGGCGCCACCGCGGACATGCGCATCGTCCGTGAAGAGGTTTTCGGACCGGTGGCGCCGGTCATCGTGGTCCCCGGCGAGGAAGAGGCGATCCGGATGGCCAACGACTCGGAGTTCGGGCTGGGGGGCAGCGTCTGGACCCGGGACCTCGAGCGCGGGGAGCGCATCGCCCGGCGTCTGGAATGCGGCACGGCCTTCGTCAACTCCATCGTCAAGAGCGACCCCCGGATGCCCTTCGGGGGCGTGAAGATGAGCGGCCTGGGGCGGGAGCTGGGCCGGTTCGGGTTGATGGAGTTCGTGAACGTGAAAGGCCTGAACATATACAGGTCAAGCAGTTGAGGAGGTCGCGATGTCCCGTTGGAAGCTGTATGTTGCGCTGGTCCTCGTGGTCCTGAGCGGCGTGGTCGTCCTCCAGAATACCGCCACGGTGGAAACGAGATTCCTCTTCGCCACCATCGCCATGCCCCGGGCCGCCCTGCTGGCGGTGACGTGGCTGGTCGGCGTCGCGTCGGGGATCCTCCTGATGCTCGCCTTCAAGGGCAAGGCGGCCCCGAAGCAGTCCTGACCTCCCGCCGGGGCGGGTCAGCGGAAGGAAGGGATCCCGGTGATCTCCGCGCCCACGATCAGGGTGTGGATGTCGTGGGTGCCCTCGTAGGTCTTCACCGATTCGAGGTTGGCCAGGTGGCGGCCGGGGGAGAACTCGTCGGTGATGCCCGCCGCGCCGAGGATGTCCCGCGCCGTGCGGGCGCAGTCCAGGGCCATGGCCACGTTGTTCCGCTTCGCCAGGCTGACCAGGGGCACCTCGTTGATGCCGCGGTCCTTCAGGCGGCCCAGCTGCAGGCACAGGGCCTGGGCCTTGGTGATCTCCGTCAGCATCCCCACCAGCTTCTGCTGCACCAGCTGGAACGAGGCCAGGGGCCGGTCGAACTGCTTGCGGGCCAGGGCGTAGTCCAGGGCGGTCTGGTAGCAGTCGGCGGCCGCGCCCACGGCGCCCCAGGCGATGCCGTAACGCGCCTCGTTCAGGCAGGCCAGGGGGGCGCGCAGGCCCCGGGCGCCGGGCAGGCGGGCGCTGCCGGGCAGTTTGACCTCGTCGAACACCAGTTCCCCGGTGTCGCTTGCCTGCAGGCTCCACTTCCCGTGAATGGGATTGGCGGAGAACCCGGGCGTGCCCCGCTCGACCAGGAAACCCATGACGCCCTCGGGTCCCCGGGCCCAGACCACGGCCACGTCGGCCAGGTTCGCGTTGGTGATCCACAGCTTGCTGCCGTGCAGGATCCAGCCGTCCCCGTCGGGGGTCGCGGTGGTCTCCATGCCGCCGGGATCGGACCCGTGGTCGGCCTCGGTCAGGCCGAAGCAGCCTATCCTGCGGCCGGCGGCGAGTTCGGGCAGCCAGCGCCGCTTCTGCTCGTCCGAACCGAAGGTCGCGATGGGCCACATCACCAGGCTGCCCTGGACCGAGGCGAAGCTGCGCAGGCCGCTGTCGCCGCGCTCCAGCTCCTCGCAGATCAGGCCGTAGACGGTGTAGCCCAGGCCGGGGCAGCCGGGCCCTTCGACAGCGGGTCCCAGCAGGCCCAGGGATCCGAGTTCGGGGATGAGGTCGAGAGGGAAGGTGCCGGACGCGAAGTGTTCCCTGACCACGGGCAGGAAACTCCGGTCGACGAAACGGCGGACGGTCGCGCGGACCCCGCGTTCCTCGTCGCTCAGGGCATCGCCCAGGCGGTAGAAATCGACGCCCCGGTACTCGGCCACGTCAGATCTGCTCGACCGCGAGGACTTCGGGGATGCGGGCCTTCAGGCGGGCCTCGATGCCCTGCTTGAGGGTCATCATGCTCATGGGGCAGTTGCCGCAGGCGCCCACCAGGCGGACGACGACGACCCCGTCGTTGAAGTCGATGAATTCGATGTCCCCGCCGTCGTTCTGCAGGGCGGGACGGATCTCGTCCAGGACCTCGATGATTCTATCCTTCATGGTATCCCTTTCCCGGCCGCGGCCGTGTTGGGGAACAAGCTAGCCCAGCCCTGCAGGTTGTCAACCGCCTAATCCGCCGCGGCGGGGATTGGCGTTGTCCCCCGGGTCCGCGTGGCCTATCATCCCCCCAGGGGGCCGAGGCCCCCGTTCCGCATGCCGTTCCCCCTGAACCCCCGTGGAGTTGATCGTGGCCCCGACAGCATCATCCCCGGAACTTGCGGCCCTGCGCCGGCTGATCCTCCCCGCGGGCGACCTGCTGCTCGAAGGCCTGGACCGGGTCCACACCTTCGAGCGGAAGCAGGGCACCGAGTTCGTCACCGAGACCGACCACCGCTGCGAGGAATTCGTCCTGGCGGGCCTGGCCGGGGAATTTCCCGGCGATGCGGTGGAGGCCGAGGAATCGGGAACGGCCGCCGGCGCCACCGGCCGGACCTGGTTCGTCGATCCCCTCGACGGAACCACCAACTTCGCCCACGGGTATCCCTTCTTCTGCGTCTCCGCCGGCTGCGCCGACGAGCACGGCCTGGTCCTCGGCGCCGTCTACGCCCCGTACCTCGACGAGTGCTACCTGGCCGGCCGGGGGCTGGGGGCGCGGTTGATCAGACCGCGGCACGGCCTGGAACGGGAGCTGCCCCGGCGCACCCCGGTCGCGCTGGATGCCGCCCTGCTCGCCACGGGGTTCCCCTACGTGCGCGACGAGCTGGTGGACCGCAACACGACCCTGGTCGCCGACTTCCTCAAGGCCCCCTGCCACGGGGTGCGGCGGGGCGGCAGCGCGGCCGTCGATCTCTGCCACGTCGCAGCCGGCAAGCTCGACGGTTACTGGGAGTTCCGCCTGAGGCCCTGGGACACCGCCGCCGGCACCCTGGTCGCCCGGGAATGCGGGGTCCTGGTCACCGACGCCGCCGGCCGGGAGGATCCCGTCCCCAGCGCAAGCATCCTGGCCGCGGCGCCCCGTCTTCATGACCAGATGCTCGGGATCCTGCGCCGGAGGGCAATCCCATGAGGGAGCGGCGCGTTCACGTCCCGGCGGCCTTCCTGGTCCTCCTGGTCCTGGCGGTCGCCCCCGTCCTGGGGCAATCCGCCGGCGCTGAGGACTCTTCGGCACCCGGCGCGGGTTGGCTCTCGGTCGTGCCCCCGGTGCTGGCCATCACCCTGGCCCTGGTCACCCGGCAGGTGCTGGTCGCCCTCGTCCTGGGCATCTGGGTGGGTGCGGCCATTCTCGAGGGCAATCCCTTCACGGCCTTCCTCCGCGTCGGCGACAGGTACCTGGTCGGGGCCCTCGCGGACGGCTCCCACGCCAGCATCGTCCTGTTCTCGACCACCCTGGGGGGGATGGTCGGGGTCCTGTCCCGCGGCGGGGCCACGGCGGGCATCGTGCACGCCCTCCGCCACAAGGTGGGGGGGCGCCGGGGCGGCATGGTCGCCACGGCCGCGATGGGGACGGTCATCTTCTTCGACGACTACGCCAACACCCTCTTGGTGGGCTCGACCATGCGGCCGCTCACCGATCGCCTGAAGATCTCCCGCGAGAAGCTGGCCTGGCTGGTCGACAGCACCGCGGCGCCGGTGGCGACGGTGGCGGTGATCTCGACCTGGGTGGGGTTCGAGGTTGGACTCATCCAGGACGCCATGGCCCAGCTGGACCACGGCGGGGCCGCCTACACCTTCTTCCTTCAGTCCATTCCCTTCAGTTTCTACCCCCTGCTGACCATCTTCTTCGTCTACCTGCTCTCGGCGACGGGCCGCGACTTCGGTCCCATGCTGACGGCCGAGCGCCGGGCCCTGCACCAGGGGCTGGTCCTGCGCCCGGGCGCCAGTCCCGCGAGCGAGCTGCCCGGCGAGGTCGGCGGGAGCGATCGCGAGGCGGCGCACCCCTGGCTGGCCGGGGTGCCGATCCTGGCGGTCATCGCGACGACGGCCCTCGGGATCTACTTCGGAGGGCGGCAAGCGGCCGTCGCCCAGGGGATCGCCCAGCCATCCCTGCGGGAGATCCTGAACAACGCGGACAGCTTCGCCGTGCTGATGTGGTCGGCCCTGATCGGGGCGACGCTGGCGGTGGCGATGACCGTCGGGTCGCGCCGGCTGACCCTCAGCGAGGCCATGGAGGGGTTCATCGAGGGCGCCCGGGCCATGCTCATCGCCGTGGTGATCCTGATCCTCGCCTGGTCCCTGAGCGCCGTCTGCGAGGGGCTGGACACCGCAGGTTTCCTCGTCCACGTGAGCGGCCAGGTGCTGTCGGCCCGCCTGCTGCCGGTGGTGGTGTTCCTGCTCGCGGCGGCGGTGAGTTTCGCCACGGGGACGAGCTGGGGCACCATGGCCATCCTCATGCCCCTGGTCTATCCCATGGGCGCCCAGCTCCCGGTCGCCGCGGGGATCGCCGCAGGGACCGCGGCCACGATCCACCTGGCTTCCGTCAGCGCGGTCCTGGCCGGGGCCGTGTTCGGCGACCACTGCTCGCCCATCTCCGACACGACCATCATGTCCTCGCTGGCCTCGGGATCGGACCACGTGGATCACGTGCGCACCCAGCTGCCCTACGCGGTGACGGTGGCGGCGGTGGCGGCCCTGGCGGGTTATCTGCCCGCAGGTTTCGGGGTCTCTCCCTGGATCTCCCTCGGCTGCGGCGCGATCCTGGTGGCCCTGGTCGTGTGGCGGTTCGGCCGGGCCGCGGACCAGGGCGAAGGGCCGGGAGGGGCCTCGTCATGAGATCGCCGCGGCGTCTCACCCTGCTGACCGATTTCGGCTGGGCGGATCCCTGGCTCGCCGAGCTGAAGGGCGCCCTCTTCACGCAGTGGGCGCGATATCCCGATCTGGACGTTGCGCCTGCGATCATCGATCTGGGGCACGATCTGCCCCCGGGGGACGTCGCGGCGGCCGCCTGGTTCCTGGACCGCATCCGCGGTTGCTGGCCTCCCGGAACGGTCCACCTGGCGGTGGTCGATCCCGGGGTGGGGACCGACCGTCCCGCCGTCGCCTGCGCGGCGGGGGGGCGCCACTTCGTGGGGCCGGGGAACGGGTTGTTGGCCTTCCTCGCCGGCGAGCCCGATCTCGAGGTGGTCCGCCTGGACAATCCCCTTTACCGCGGCCATCCGGCGGACGGCCGGATTTCCGCCACCTTCCACGGCCGGGACGTCTTCGCGCCCGCTGCCGCCCACCTCACGGCCGGCGTTCCCCTGGATCAGCTCGGATCGCCGGGCGCCGCCACTGACCTGGGCGCCTTGTCCTGCATCCCTGCCGGGACCGGGCCCCGCATCCGCTGGATCGACCGGTTCGGCAACGCGGTGACCGACCTCGCCCGGGAGGGGGCGGAGGGCGCCGCCCTGGGAGGTGGAGCGGGTCTCCTGGTGGGCGATCGCAGGGTGCCGGGCCCGCTGCCCCACTTCGCCGCCGCTGCGGGCCTGGGCCCCTTCTGGTTCTGGGGAAGCGGCGACACGGTCGAGATCGCCGTCTCCGGCGGGAGCGCGGCCGAGGTCCTGGGATTGGCGGCGGGGCTGGAACTCCGCGTGGTGGAACCCTAGATTGATGCGTCGGTAGGACCAGTGGAACCTTCAACCAAGGAGTGGGCGATGGCCCAGCGGACGACCCCGGCCGGGCGCATCCCGGCGCAGTTCATCCTGATCGCCGTCCTGGCGGCGGCCCTCGCGGTCGCCGGTTGTTCGGGCCCGAAGATCGTCCTCGACTACCCGGCCGAGGTGATCGATTTCAGCCAGGGGATCACCGACACCCCCGCCCTCTTCATCGATCAGGTGACCGACATGCGCCCCATCGGGCAGCGGACCGGGCAGGGCCACTTCTTCGGCATCACCTTCCCCAAGGACGAGTCGTGGGCCCGGCCGGCCACCGAGACCTACGGCGAGGCCCTGGCCCAGGATCTCGACCAGACTCACCTGGTGGAACTGGTGCCCTTCCGGGGGCAGGCCGATTACGTCCTGTCCGTGGACCTGCTGTCCCTGGGCTGCCGGCTCGAGCGTTCCCCCACGAGCTACCTCCTCGCCGGCACGGTGGGGGCGGGCATCGGCATGGCCCTGGGGGAGGACGCCTCGGGGCGGGCCAAGCGGGCGTCCCTGCTGGGGCTGGTCGCCATGGCCGCCATCCCCATGCCGGCTTCCATGCGGGGCGAGGCGGAGATCCGCATGACCCTGCGGGGGGACGACGGGGAGATCGTGTGGCAGGAGGCCTGTCTGGGGGAATACGAGGGAAGGAAATTCATCGCCCCGACGGCCCGCCAGGACCAGGAGCTGGTCGACGAGTACCTGGCCCGGGCGGTCAAGCGTGCGAACGCCTGCCTGCTGGGTCAGCTCAGGCAGGCGTTCGCCGAGCGGGAGCAGGCCGGCTCAGAGGAGGGCGGCCGCTAGGCTCGCCAGTTCGCTGCGTTCGCTCTTGGCCAGGGTGATGTGCCCGTGCAGGGGCTGGTTCTTGAACCTCTCGATGCAGTAGACCAGCCCGTTGGACGAGGCGTCCAGGTACGGGTTGTCGATCTGGTAGGCGTCCCCGGTCAGGATGACCTTCGCGCCTTCCCCCGCCCGGCTGACGACGGTCTTGACCTCGTGGGGGGTCAGGTTCTGCGCCTCGTCGATGATGATGAACAGCTTGGGCAGGCTCCGGCCGCGGATGTAGGTCACGGCCTCGACCTCGACCACCCCCGTGTCGTACAGGTACTGGACCTTGTCGAAGCTCTGTTCGAGCTTGGGATCGACCAGGAACTGGAGGTTGTCCGAGACGGGCTCCATCCAGCTCGACAGCTTCTCCTCCTTGCTGCCGGGCAGGTAGCCGATGTCCCTGCCCAGGGGCATGATGGGCCGGGACACCATGATCCGGCGGTAGCGCTTCTCCTCGGCGACCTGCTGCAGGCCCACCGCCAGGGCCAGCAGGGTCTTGCCCGTCCCCGCCTGGCCGAGCATGGTCACCAGCTGGATGTCGTCCCTCATCAGCAGCTCGAAGGCGAATTGCTGCTGCAGATTGCGGGCCGTCAGGCCCCACGGCCGGCCGTCCCCGTGCTGCAGGGGTTCGACGTATCCGCTCTCGGCGCGGTAGATGCCGCGGGCGGTGTGCTTGGGGTTGCCGGCGGCCTTCAGGAGGATGCCCTCGTTGGGATAGAGCTCGGCGTCCAGCCTGCAGGGGGATCCCTTGTAGAAGCCGTCGATCCGCTCGTCGTCCACCTCGTGCTCGCTCCATCCGGAGTAGAGCTCGTCGAAGTTGATCTTGGTGTTGAGGAAGTCCTCGGCCTTGACTCCGAGGGCGTCGGCCTTCACGCGGGCGTTGATGTCCTTGGTGACGAAGGTGACGTCGACCCCGGCCTTGACCATGGCGCAGGCGGCGGCCAGGATGCGGTTGTCGGGCACCGAATGGTCCATGCCCCGGGGCAGGTATTCGGTGAAGGACTTGACCAGGATGTAGAGCTTGCCGCCCTCGGGCAGATCGACGCCCTGGCTCAGGGGGCGGCCGTCCCGCAGGGAATCGATGGTGCGGATGACCCGCCTGGCGTTCCTGGCCTTCTCGTCGTTGCCCCGCTTGAACCGGTCGAGTTCCTCGAGCACGTCGACCGTCAGGGCCAGGTTGTGGTCCTCGAAGGCGGAAAGGCTGCCTGCGTCGTGGAGCAGGACGTTGGTGTCCAGGAGGAAGCAGCGGCCTTGGATGGCCGGCACCGAGGCCTGGTCGTCGATCCAGTGACCGGAAGCGTCGTTCATGGGTTCCTCCATGAATCCGCCCGAGCCCGGGCGGTCCGGCTGGGGGTAGGGAGGGATCCGTCCGGGACCCATCCTATCAGAAGGGATCGGCCTTGTCGCCACCCGGCTTGAAACCTAACTTGGAGGCGGACTCAAGCCCGCAAGGATGCGCATGAAGCTGTTCGATTCCCTGCCCACCCTCCTGCTGTCGATGGTCGTGGCCTGTTCCTGCGCCGCCGCCCCGGCCGCCGATCCGGGGACCGGGGCGGCTCCCCTGTGGCCCCTGGACCTGGGCACCCGCTACCTGACCAGCAACTTCATGGAATACCGGCCGGGCCGGTATCATGCCGGAATCGACCTGAAGACCGAATCCCGCACCGGCTTCGTCGTGCGTGCGGTCCGGGACGGATCCATCGTGCGGCTGCGCTGCACCCCGACGGCCTACGGCCGCGCCCTCTACTTGCAGGCCTCCGACGGCGCCACCTACGTCTACGCCCATCTCGAACGCTTCAACGACGACCTACAGAAGATGGTGAAGGACGCGCAGGCCGCCTCGGGCCGGTACCGGACCGAGTTTTACTTCCAGCCGGGAGAGATCCCCGTGAAGGCCGGGGACGTGCTCGCGCTGAGCGGACAGAGCGGCACCTCGGGTCCCCATCTCCACTTCGAGGTGAGGAATGCGGCCCAGCGTCCCCTCAACCCCCTCGACCACGGATTCGCGGTCGAGGACCGGCACCCGCCGGTGATCCGCACCCTGCGGGCCATCCCGGTCACGCCGGCCGCCCGGATCATGGGCGAGGAGGGCAACTGGTTCCTCGCGGGTCCGGAGGGGGGGCTGGCAGGGACCCTGGACACCCTGCTCCTCAGCGGTCCGGTGGCCTTCACCGCGGGCATGGTCGACCAGGCCGACATCAGGGCCCACCGGCTGGAGCCCCGGTCCATGGAGGTCAAGCTGGACGGGCGTCCCGTCTACCAGTGCGTCAACACCGCCTACGCCTTCACCGACAACAGCATCTCGCGCCTGGAATGGTACGAGGCGAACGGGGTCCGGGAGCGGTGGCTGTTCCGGCGCCCGGGGGTGACCCTCCCCGGCCGCGCCGGCGGGTCCTGGCACCTGGGATCGGCAGGGGAGGGCCTGCTCCCCGGCCTGCATCACCTTGAGATCTCGGCCTCCGATCACCAGGGGAATTCCGCGCGCGTCGTGGTTCCCCTGCTCGTGGATGGGCCGGACGGGAACGGCTCCGGCCCGGCCGCCGGGTCGTGGCGCCGGGAAGTCGATGCCTCCGGAGAGGGTGGCCGCGACCCTTGCCTGCCCAATCCCTTCTTCGTCGGCTTCGGCGGCGCCGGCGGCTGGGACGTCCTGGAATTCTCCCCGGAGCGGGGGGATCCCGTCAGCGAATCCTGCTACGTCCTGGTCCGCACCTGGACGCCTGATGCCGCGGCGCTGGCTGCGGCCGCCCGGCAGGGACTCGAACTGTCCGGGCCCGGGGTCGAGTACCGGACGGCCTTCTGGCCCGCCACCGCCGCGGTCGGCGTGCCCGCGGGACAAGGGTGGCGGGGGGAATTCGGGGATTCCCGGGCGGGAATGTACCGCCTCGGGGAAGGAGGCTGGTCCTACGCCGGCGAGCTGTACCGGAAGGCGGTCGAAGATTCGCTCGCCGTCTTCTCCCTCTCCCGGTCGGGGACCTACGCGGTGGGATTCGACGGCAAGGGTCCCTTCATCGGGGCGGGCGGTGACGGGGCGGGGGACCTCGTGGTCCGGCCGGGGCCGCCCGGTACGGTGCCGGGGATCACTCCCGCCCGCTGGGAAGTTTTCGCGGTGGCCCTGGAGGACCTGGGATCCGGGATCCGGGTCGAGTCCCTGACCGCGAGCCTCGATGGACGTCCGCTGGTGGTCGAACCGGACACCCCCCGGGACCGCTTCCTGGTCGAGCTTCCCGACGATACGGCCCCGGGCCCGCACAGGCTCGAGGTCCGGGTCGAGGACCAGGCGGGGAATGCCGGCTCCCGGATCATCCCTTTCACCTGCGTGGAATAGGAAGCGGGTTGTTTCCCCCGCCGGGGATTGCTATCCTGTCGGAGTTCCGGAGCCTTTCCCGAGACCTGTTCAACCCCAGCCATGGGTAATCTAAAATAAATGACTGCAATGGCTTTGCCTGACAGCTTCGTGCACCTGCACAACCATTCGCACTATTCCCTGCTGGACGGGGCCATGAAGTGCGACGCCATGGCCCAGCGGGCGGCGGACTACGGCCAGCCCGCCCTGGCCCTCACCGACCACGGGAACATGTTCGGGGCGGTGGATTTCTATCTCCAGTGCCGCAAGCGCGGGGTCAAGCCCATCATCGGGATGGAGGCCTACGTCACCAGGGACCGGTTCAACCGGAATCCCGACAAGGTGGGAAACCGCAGCTTCCACATGGTGCTGCTGGCCCGCAATGCCGCCGGTTACCGGAATCTCACCCGGCTGGCCTCCCAGGGCTACCTGGAAGGGTTCTACTACCGCCCCCGCATCGACCGGGAACTGCTGGCCCGGCACAGCGAAGGCCTCATCGGGCTGACCGCCTGCATGAGCGGCGAACCCAACTGGCACCTGCGCCAGGGCAACGTCAAGGCCGCGGTCGAAGCGGCCGCGGCCTACCGGGACATCCTCGGCCGGGACCACTACTTCCTGGAGATCCAGAATCACGGGATCGAGGAGGAGGCCCGCATCCGGCAGCTGATGCCCGAGGTCAGCCGCCAGACCGGCGTGCCCGTCATCGCCACCAACGACTGCCACTTCCTGGACCGCGAGCACCACGAGGCCCACGACATCCTGCTGGCCATCCAGACCGGCAAGACCCTCAACGATCCGGGCCGCTGGCGCAGCAACACGCCCGAGGTCTACTTCAAGTCCACCCGGGAGATGCTCCAGCTGTTCCAGGACTGGCCCGAGGCCGTCGAGAACACGCTGAGGGTGGCGGACATGGTGGATTTCGAGATGGAGATGGGCAAGCTCCTGTTGCCGTCGTTCCCCATCCCCGATGGTTTCGCGGGTCCCGACGACTACCTGGCCCACCTGGCGCGGGAAGGGCTGGTCAGGCGCTTCGGCTCCGTCACCGCCGAGCTGAACGAACGCCTGGAATTCGAGCTCGGGGTCATCCGGCAGATGGAGTTCGCGGGCTACTTCCTGATCGTCTGGGACTTCATCGACGCCGCCCGCAAGCTGGACATCCCGGTGGGACCGGGCCGCGGCTCGGCAGCAGGCAGCCTGGTCTGCTACAGCATGGGGATCACCGACATCGATCCCATCCGTCACCAGCTGCTGTTCGAGCGCTTCCTCAATCCCGACCGCATCTCCATGCCCGACATCGACGTGGACTTCTGCTTCGAGAAGCGCGGCCGCATCATCGAATACGTCGCCGAGAAGTACGGCCGCGAGAACGTCTCCCAGATCATCACCTTCGGGACGATGGCGGCCAAGGCCGTGCTCAAGGACGTCGCCCGGGTCCTGGAGTTCCCCTTCGCCGACAGCAACCGGATCAGCGCGCTGGTTCCCGAGGAGGTGGGGATCACCCTGCAGAGGGCCCTCGACGAGGCGCCTGGGCTCAAGGAGGTGGCCCAGGAGTCCGAGGCCCACGCCATGCTGCTGCGCAACGCCCTGGTGCTCGAGGGCCTCAACCGCAACACCGGCATCCACGCCGCGGGCGTCCTGATCACGCCCAGCCCGCTCATCGAGCACGCCCCCCTCTACAAGTCGACCAAGGGCGACATCACCGTCCAGTTCGACATGAAGATGAGCGAGGCCCTGGGCCTGTTGAAGATGGACTTCCTGGGTCTGCGCACGCTGACGGTGATCGACAAGGCCCTGACCCTCATCGCCGAATCCACCGGGAAACGGATGACCGCCGCGGAGATCCCCACGGACGACGAGGGGACCTTCAAGCTGCTGCAGGAGGGCCGCACCGTCGGCGTGTTCCAGCTCGAGAGCAGCGGCATGCAGGAACTGGTGCGCAAGATGGCCCCCACCTGCTGGGACGACATCACCGCCATCTGCGCCCTCTACCGGCCGGGCCCCCTGGGGGCGGAGATGGACAAGGTATACGTCGAGTGCAAGCACGGCCGCAGGAAGGTCGAGTTCAAGCATCCGGTCCTGGAGCCCATCCTGAAGGACACCTACGGGGTCATCCTCTACCAGGAGCAGGTCATGCAGATCGCCTCGGCCATGGGCGGTTTCACCATGGCCGAGGCCGACACCCTGCGCAAGGCCATGGGCAAGAAGAACCAGAAGATGATGGAGGAGATGAAGGTCCAGTTCCTCGCCGGGGCCGGTGAGAAGGGGCTCGACCAGCGCCTGGCCCGCGAGACCTACGAGGAGATGGAGTTCTTCGCCCAGTACGGCTTCAACAAGAGCCACTCGGCCGCCTACGCCCTGCTGTCCATCCAGACCGCCTGGCTGAAGGCCCACCATCCCGCCGAGTTCATGGCGGCCACCATGACCACCGAGATGCGCAAGGCCGAACGCATCACCCAGCTCATCGACGAGGTCAAGGCGCTGGGTCTACGCATCCTCCCGCCAGACATCAACAAGCCCCGCAGCGAGTTCACCGTCCGTGACGGGGACGTGGTCTTCGGTCTGGGCGCGGTCAAGGGGGTCGGCTCCTCCGCCATCGAGGCCGTCGCGGCCGCTCACGCCGGGCTCGGGCGCTCCTTCACCGACCTGTTCGACCTGGTCGAGCACGTCGACCTGCAGAAGGTCAACCGCAAGGTGCTCGAGAGCCTCATCCACGCCGGGGCGATGGACGCCTTTCCCGGTCACCGCCGCCAGCTTCTGGCCAACCTGGACCGGGCCCTGGCCTTCGGCCAGAAGGCCGCCCGCGACCGTGCGGGGGGCCAGGTCTCCCTGTTCGGGGCCGGGCCGGCCGCGGATCTCCTGAAGCCCGCCCTGCTGGAATGCGATCCCTTCGACCCCCTGGTGGAGCTGAGCCACGAACGCCGGGCCGTGGGCTTTTTCCTTTCCGGACACCCGTTCCACGAGTACCGCGAGCTCGTGGATTCCCTGCCCACCGGCAACACCGCCGCAGCCCACCTGCGCGGCGAGGGGACCTGGGTGGACCTGATGGGCGTCATCACCTCCCACACCAAGCACCGGGACAAGAACAAGCGGGTCTATGCGCGGGCCCACTTCGAGGACCGCAGCGGGGTCATCGGCCTGGTGGTCTACTCCCGCCTCTACGAGGAGGCGAAGCACCTGGTCGAAAGCGACTCCATCCTGGTGATCGGCGGCCGGGTCCAGGTGCGCAGCGACGGTTCCCGCGAGGTCGTGGCCGACCGCATCATCCGCATCGACGAGGTCATGGGCTCCTGGGTGAAGGACTGCTACCTCAAGCTGGACCTCGAGGATTGCGGCAAGCCCGGGCTGGAGGCCCTCGGTTCGATCTTCGCGGAATTCAGCCAGCCCTGCCCGCTGCGGCCCCTCGCGCAGCTCGAGCAGGAGGAACCCCCTGCCCTGGGCGTGGGCGGCGCCGGCGAGGGCGCGGATCCGGGGGAGGGGGGCGACCAGGACGGCGTCCCGATCCCCGCGGAATTCCCGGGGGACCAGGAGCAGGAACAGGAGGCGGGAGGACCCGACCCGGGGGCCGACCCCGACCTGCCCGAGGCCGAGCTCCTCGCCCGCCCGGTTCCCCTGGTGGTGGAGGTGGAGCGCCAGGGGCGGACCTGGCTGCTGCGGTCGGCCGGCCGAAACGTGTCCCTGACCCTGGACAGTCTGCGGAAGCTGCGGGCCCTGCCCGGACTCCAGGCCCTGCGGATCCGGGCCGCGCTGCCGGCGCCGCCCGAGCGTCCCAAGCGGTTCTCGGGGCGGGCCTGAGCCTGCTGCGGTCCCGTCGCACTTGACACCCTGGGGCCCGCATGCCTAAATCCTGGGTTCGATGCCGCATTCCGGCTCCTGCGGGCCGCGGCCGGACGAGATCATCACCCGGGACCCGGCCCTCCGCGGCGGGGTCCTGATCGCAGCCGTGGCCGGGCCGTCCGGGCGCGTGGCGAGGTTGGGCATGGACTGGAAGAAAAAGGGACTCTGGCTCGATTTCGAGATGCCCCTGGTCGAGCTCGAGGAACAGATCCACACCCTGCGGGAATCCGCCACCGTCCGCGGGGTGGACGTCGCCTCGGAGGTCGCCCAGCTCCAGGACAAGGCCCGGAAGCTCGGGCAGGAGATCTTCGCCAAGCTGGAGCCCTGGCAGCGGGTCCAGCTGGCCCGGCATCCCCGCCGTCCCACCACCATGGATTACATCCAGAACATGTGCAGCGACTTCGTGGAATTGCACGGGGACCGCATGTTCCGGGACGACGAGGCCATCGTCGGCGGGCTGGCCACCATCGGTGACCGGCCCGTGATGCTCATCGGCCACCAGAAGGGCCGGGACACCAAGAGCAACATCCGCCGCAACTTCGGCATGGCCCATCCCGAGGGCTACCGCAAGGCGCTGCGCCTGATGGAGATGGCCGCCCGTTTCGAACGGCCGGTGCTGACCCTCATCGACACCCCGGGCGCCTACCCGGGGGTCGGGGCCGAGGAGCGCGGCCAGGCGGAGGCGATCGCCCGCAACCTGCGGGAGATGGCCGACCTGCCCGTGCCCATCATCTGCGTCATCACCGGCGAGGGGGGCAGCGGCGGCGCGCTCGCCCTGGGCGTGGGGGACAGGGTCTTCATGCTGGAGAACAGCATCTACTCGGTGATCAGCCCCGAGGGGTGCGCCGCCATCCTCTGGCGCGATCCCGCGAAGAGCAAGGAGGCGGCCAAGAACATGAAGCTCACCGCCGCCGACGCCCTGAAGCTGGGGACCATCGACGCCATCCTGGACGAGCCCGTCGGCGGGGCCCACCGGGACCACATGGCCATCGCCCTGGAGATCAAGGCCGCCGTGCTGGATTCCCTGTCCCAGCTGGAAGGCATCGAGCCCGGCCAGCTCATCGACCAGCGTCTCCAGAAGTTCCTGAAAATGGGCATCTACGAGGAATCCGGGAAACGGTGACCGCCTTGCGGGGCTGTGCGCCGTCGGTGAGGCGGCGGGGGTTGACCCCGCCGCCGTTTTGTTGTATGATACTCGAGCCAACCCTTCCGACAATTCGATGATTCTCTCGCGGCCGGCCCGGCGCCCCTGGTGAATGGGCCCGGTTTTATTTTACCTATCGGTCAAGTGCAGTGTTTGCAGGTTTCCAGGGGCATATTATGATGCCACCGGAGTTTAACCCGGAACCTGACCGAGGAGGCGTCCATGCTCGACCCCAAGCTCCTGGAAATCCTGGCCTGTCCGGCCTGCCGTCAACCCGTGACGCCGGATGAGGCCCACGCGTGGCTGTACTGCCGGAAATGCGCGGTCCGTTACCGCGTCGAGGACGGGATCCCCATCATGCTGGTCGAGGAAGCGGAGAAGTGGGATCCCGCCCGGGAACAGGCTGGACCCGGAACCCAGGACCGGGAGCAGGGGTGATGTGCCTTTTCACGCATTTCGCCGCCGGCGCCCTGGCCGGGGGAGTGACCGCGAGTCCGGCGTGGGCAGTGCCCGCCGGTCTGGCGTCGCACGCCGTCCTGGACGTGATCCCGCATTACGACCATCCGGATTGGCGGGTCGAACTGGCCGGAGGGATGGTCAGCCTGGTGGTCCTGCTGCTGCTGCCCTTCGGGTCGCTGCCCGCGGTCATCGGCGGCCTCGCCGGGATGGCGCCCGATCTCGAGAATCTCTTCCAGAAGCTCGGGAAGATGTCCCGCAGCCGCTTCATCTTTCCCACCCACACGGGACTCCTGCCCCACGGACGGGCCCTGGGTCCGCGGTCCCTGGTCTGGCAGGCGGGGATCTTCGTCGGATGCCTGCTGGCCCTCGGCCTGGTGCGGCCCGGTGCGGCCGAGGCTGCGGCAGGGGCGGAGGCCCCGGTCCTGGGCAAGGCCTCCGTCACGGTGCTGCAGAGCGACGCCCAGCGCACCCTGGTGCGCGTGAGCGTGCCCCTGGAACGGGAACCGGCGTCCTGGTCGGCCTTCGCCGCCCGCGACGTCAGGTGGGCCGACCCCCGTCACGTCGATGAGGAATCAGGTCCCCTCGTTTCCCTGCAGCCGCCGCGCGTTCCGGTCACCCTGGCCGTCCCCACGGTCCAGCCGCCGGTGGTGCGGATCGTCGAAGTCACCTGGTGGAAGGAACCGGCCGGTTCCTGGACCGAGGACGAGCTCCTGGCCGCGGGCCAGCCCGGCGTCTTCCGGGGCGTGCCCCTGAGCGGCTTCGTCCTGGGGCTGGGGCTGGGCGAGGGGATCCTCGCGGAAGCCGTGATCGAGGTCACGCACCAGCCGACCGGCAAGTATCGGGACCACCTGAACCGGCCCGCAGGTCCGGGCGCCGGACCCGGGCCCGAGGGAACGACCCTGGCGCCGGCCGGGGTGGCCAATCCCGCCCTCTACGAGCGTCTGGCGGCAGGGGCCAGTCAGGAACTGATCGCCGCCGCCGCGGCCAAGGGCGAAGGCGACCCCTGGCCCGATCCCTTCGCGCTGACGTCCCACTGGGTGAAGCTGAAGGTCACCGCCAACGGCTGGCACCGCATGAGCGGCGAGGATCTCGCCGGCTACGGCGTGCCGACCACGAGCGTCGATCCGTCCAAGCTGCGGGTCTTCAAGGGCGGCGGGCTCGCCCTGGACCCGAATCCCGAGGTGTCGGACTGGGACCAGTACGAGCGCGTGGCCCTGACCGAGGTGGCCGTCGAAGTCGCTGACGGGGGAGACGGCGAGTGGAACCTGGACGATGGCCTGCTCTTCTACGGTCTGGCTTCCAGTACCTGGAAGGACCGGCTGGATCCCTCCGCGGAGCGTCTGGACTTCTACGACCATCCGTACGCAGCCGAGGCCGTGTACTGGGTGACCTGGGAAGACGACGCCACTCCTTCGCCGTTCGGTCCCGCGCCATCCCGGGTCGAGGTCCGACCCAGTCCAGCGGCTGGGGGGGATTCCCTGGACATGGGCCGGGTCCGGATGCACCTCGAGCGCCAGCGGCTGGACACCGGCGGCCTGTTCGCCGACAACTGGTCCTGGGATTTCGACATCTACACCACGCGGGACTACGGGTTCGACCTGCGCTCACCCGTCACGGACCGGCCCGCCCGCTTCGTGGTGGACGTCCGCGGTTTCTACGGCACCCTGTCCGAGTACCCCTTCGAGACCCGGGCCTGGGCCAACGGGGCCAGCGGCGACGCCGTCGCCTCGGTCTTCTCCGTGGCGACCCAGAGCCATCCCGACAGCCTGCGGGTCCGCCTGGTGGGGGACTTCACCCCCCTGGCCGGAGCCAACCTGCTGACCGTCGCCAACGATTCCCGGTCCTACGGGAACGTGCCCAAGCAGAATCTCGCCCTGGACAGCTTCGACATCAGCTACCTGGCCCGGCTGGAACTTCCCGCCGGGGCGGAGGCCCTCGAGTTCCTGCTGCCCGCCGGCGAGGACTGGCTGCCGGCTGGGTCGGCCGACCTGCGCATCGCCGCGCCCGCCGCCCAGGAGGTGATGGTCTGGGACGTGAGCGATCCTGTCCGGCCTGTCCGTCTGGCCGGGGCCTTTTCCCTTGCCGCCCCGGATTTCTACGAGGTGGGCCTGGCCATGCCCTCGTCCGGATCCAAGCAACTGGCGGCCCTGCGGCCCGAATCCCTGCTGACTCCGGCGGGCGGCGAGATGGCCCATCCGGTGTCCCTGCGCAGCCGGTCCACGGCCCTGGATCACGTCACGGTCTACGAGGGCACCTTCGCCGCGGCCGCCGAGCAGCTGGCGACCTTCCGTTCGTCCCTGTTGCCCGGCGTCGATCAGCCCGCTGCGGTGCACGTCCTGGTGGACGACATCTACGACAACTTCTCGGGAGGGCAGAAGGACGCGCGGGCGATCAGGAACTACCTCAAGCACGTCTACACCTCCGGCGCCGGGCGGCTCCGGTACGCCTGCTTCCTCGGCAACGCCTCGCGGGACCATCGCAACTACCTGGGCCGTCCCGAGCGCCAGGGGCTCTACGACTTCCTGCCCACCGTGATCCGCACGGTCTTCCCGTCCTATCCGCGGCCGGTCTCCCGGGAGACCCCCTATGCCGCCGACGACGCCCTGGTCTCCTTCGACCAGCCGTCCCTGCCCGGCACCCTGGACCGGCCCGATGTTGCCTTCGGCCGCATCTCCGCCTCGACGCTGGGGGAAGCCCTGGCCATCGTCAGCCGGACCATCAGCTTCAGCAGCAACCCCGAAACGGGAACCTGGCGGAACCGGATCACCTTCGTGGCCGACGACGCCAACCGGCCCGAGTTCGGGACCCGTCCCATCGTCGCCGAGGTCAGCCACACCGAACAGGCCGACGTGCTGGCGGAGGAGACGGTGCCCCTCAGCATCGACGTCCAGAAGATCTACGGGGTCGCCTATTCCTTCCCGTCCCCGTCCTCCA
>JAHJTW010000202.1 GCA_018829565.1 bacterium
CCCGACCTCTCCCGATCCTCACGCAGCCTCCTTTACCGCGGCAACGTCGGCCACTTTCCCGGCGATACGCTGTTCGCGCGCATCGCCCGCGCCGTCTGCGAGGCCGAGTGCCTGCCGCGCAAGGAACTGTACGAGGCCTGGGAAACCGCCCGGCGCATCCGGCGGCAGATGCGGGGCGGACCGGTGGTCGAACTGGCCGCCGGCCACGGGCTGCTGGCGATGATCCTCATCATCCTCGATGACACGTCCGAGACCGCCCTGTGCATCGACATCCAGCGGCCGCCCAGCCACGCGACGCTTCTGGCCGTCATGGAGCGGCACTGGCCGCGCCTTCAGGGGCGCATCGAGTACCATGAAGCCCGCATGGAGGATGCCGCGGTTCACGCCGGCGCCATCCTCGCCTCGGTCCACGCCTGCGGCTCACTGACCGACCAGGTGCTCGATCTTGCCATCGCCGGCCGAAACCGCGTGGCCGTGCTTCCCTGCTGCCACGACCTGCAGAAGTGCGACACCGGATCCCTCGAGGCCTGGATGGACGGCCCCCTCGCCGTCGACGCCACCCGGGTCGCCCGCCTGCGGCAGGCCGGCTATCGGGTCCAGACGGCCACGATTCCCGGCGACATCACGCCCAAGAACCGGCTGCTGCTGGGATGGCCGCTTTGAGATTTTCGGGATTGGTTTATTGAAAAAGTCATGAAACCCCCGTCCGGACGGGGGTTTTGCAATCAAAGCTCAAAACGTCGTAAGGCCGGCCGGGCATCGCGGGGCAGGCGGCTTCATGACACCGTGTTGCAGGCTACTTGATGAGCCGCGACAGCAAGACGTCTTCCACGTTTCTCCGGCCATCGATGACCGAAACGACATAAACCACATTGCCTTCGATCTTGTACATCAACCGCCAGGGGTTGATGATCAGCTCCCGGTAGAGCGTGATTCCCTGGCTCTGCAATTCCGGGACAATTCGGCCGCGCTGAGGGGCTGTTTCCAGCTTTAGGATCTCGAGGGCGGTATCGACGCTGTCTTCAGCAATGTGGGCAATGATTCCCAGCAGGTCGGATTCGGCGACTCCGGCCCAGCGAACCTCGAAAGACGCGGTCATTTCCTTTTTCAGGCCGCCCCGGCAACCCCAATCCCGCGAACTGACATCCAGGCTTGCCGGCCCGATGCGCGGGCCGCAGAGTTGGCGCATGTTGACGAATTGAATTCAGACTGTTATTCTCTTATATACGCTCGTCTATTTATCGAATCCGTTACGGAATTCCTCGGAGGATATCCCATGTCCCGCTCATTCACCCCAGCCCTGGCCGCGGTCTGCCTGTGCGGCCTGCTCGGCGCCGAGGTCGCTTTCACCCAGCCCACCTTCGACGCCTTCGTCATCGAACCGTGGGACGATTCCTACGAACTGGCCTTGTCCTTCATCCATGACATCAACGAGCTGAATAACGGCGTCGGCATCGCCAACATCAGTGGCGGTACGACGGCCAAGTTCACGTGGTCCCAGACGGGCGGCAAGGAAGAGGGCGACATCGGGCCCTACGAGATCAACAACCTCGGCGTGACCGCGAGCAACAGTGCCGTCTTCTGGGGGCCGGGGGACTATGAGCTGATTCCGACGCCGGATTCCACCGGCAGCCCCGCGATCGTGGATCTCAACAACCTCAACGTCGCCGTGGGATCCGCCTCGGCCCTGGGCGAAAGCCGGGCCCTGGTCTGGGATCCCGAGAACGGGAGCCGCTGGCTGGACGATTACGGTCTGCCGGATTCCACGTCCATTGCCTACGCGATCAACGATTCCGGCCGCATCGCCGCCACGCATCACCTGCCTTCGCAGTTCACCAGCGAGAGGGCGTTTGTATTCGACCTCTCCACTCAGGAGTACTTCGGGCTTCATGACATGTTGAATCCGTCCGGGTCCGGCATCACCCGTGTGCTCGACGTGGCCGAGAACGGGATCGTGGTGGGCGAGGGCACGAAGGAGGCCTTCGGCGGCGGCATCGCCGGCTTCACCTGGACCGAGACGGGTGGTTTCACCTTCATGCCGGGCCTGAACGGCGGCCAGACCAGGCGGGTCCACCCTCGTTCGGTCAACAGCACGGGCACGGCTGTCGGTCGCGCGCTGGATGGACAGAACGAATGGCGGGCCTTCATCTGGAACCCGGACTACGGAATGCAGGACCTCGCGTCGCTCGCGACCCTGCCCGACGGCATCAACCTGCAGGAGGCTCTCGTCATCAACGAGAACGGCTGGATCGTGGCCCTCGCCTTCGCGGGAGACCCCTTTGGCCCGCAGCGGGCTGTGGTGTTCGTTCCCCAGGGCGGAACAGCGCCGGTCGAGGAGAGGACGCCGACCACGACCCGCTTGACTTTGAAGGCCAGCGGCCCGGGCGAGGGCGGCGGTTCCCGCCTCTCGTTCACGCTGCCCGAGGCCGCTCACGTGCGCGTGAGCATCCACGACATCCGGGGCCGCAGGATAACCACGCTGGTGTCCGGGGTGCGGGCCGCCGACACGCATGAGGTGGTGTGGAACAGCCGTCTCGCCGACGGCCGGAATGCCGCCACCGGTGTCTATCTGGCCCTGCTCGAGGCGGGTCCAGACCGCGCCACGGCCAAGGTCCTGGTGCTGCGGTAGCGGCACATGGCGAATAATCCGGCAAAATGCTGGAACATCAGACGCTTATGATCCCTCCAGCGCCTCCTTCACATGCGGCATCAACGCCCTCGTGAACGCCACCGCATCGCGCGCCGTCAGGTGCGACCACTCGGGGCATTCGAAGCCCGCCAGCTCCGGATGGTTCTCGAAGTGGATCCCCGGCGCCCCGCTGGCCCCCACCATCCGGGCATAGATCGCCTCGCGCGGCGTGGTTTCCTGCTCGATCTCGCGCAACTCGCCGCTCGAGGGCGGACGGACCCACACCATCCGCGCTCCGCGGGCCCGCAGCTTATCGCAAGCCGCGGCGATCCGCTGGAAGTGCGCCTCGAATCCCGCCTGGACCATCTGGCCGAACTCCTCGGGCGGGATGTGCGGCGGCGGTGGCGGCGGCGTGAACAGCGGCACCCAGATCTGCTGGATGCGCGCAGCCAGCGGCGTGCCGAAGTCGCACAGCTCCCACATGCGGTTCTGGCGGCGGTCGTCGGGCCAGGCGAAATAGGGGGGAAGCACGGGCGGCAAGTTGTCGGCCGTGCCCGGGCGGTCGGCAAGCTGCAGGTTCTTCTGCAGCAGCGTGGGCAGGGTCAGGTCATCGGCATTGATGAACGCCAGGCGCTTCTGCAGCACCGAACCGAAGACCAGGCCCGCCTTCTGCGACGGCGACCAGTTGCGGTACCGGCCCAGCGCCCCGTTGGCCCGGTCGACCGGCATGCCCTGAGGCGCCATCCACAGGCCGGGAACCGCGCCGATCAACAGGATGCCCCGGAACTCGGTGTTGTCGGCCAGATCCTCGAGGATGGGCAGCGGATTGGTGCCCGGCATCGCGAGCTGCACCGGCAGCGCGACTCCCAGCGAGTCGGCGCAGGTCTGCAAGTCGAGGTCGAAGAGGATGCGCGACGATCCGATCACCACCATCTGGTCGGGGTCGTCGTTGACCTGCGACCGCGAGCGGGCCCACAGGTCGGACGAGTCGTTCAGGCAGGGCGCGTAACCCCATGCGCGCACCTTGCCTTCCCACACGCCTACCGCCACGAGCAGAATGACCAGCGCGACGATCGCCGAGCGCGTCCACGCCCCCCGGGGAGTCTCGCGCCGGAACTCGCCCCCGCCGCCGCCGCTAGAACTGGAAGTAGATGAAGGCATTGTCCGACCCCTGCGTGAGAGTGAGAAGAACGAGCATGGCGCCCCAGACGATCCCGTGCGCCCAGGCGGGCAGCCGCTCGGCGGCGCGTTCGACCGGGATGGAGCGATGGATCCAGTGCGTGACCACCAGCCCGGTGATCACGACAATGACCTTGACGATGTCCAGCGTGGGCAGCACCTGGGCGCCGTCCCTGATGATCCCGAACATCGACAGCAGCAGCAGCTTGGCGGAACTGAAGCTGTCGGCGCGGAAGAACACCCAGGTGACGTTCACCAGCAGGTAGGTCACCAGGCCCAGGGCGATCTGTCCGCCGAGGGTACGGATCCAGGCCGCCCCGCCGAACCGGCGCTGGAGCGCGCGCTCGATCCCCAGGTATGCGCCGTGCAGTCCGCCCCAGGCGACGAACGTCCAGCTCGCCCCGTGCCACAGGCCGCCCAGCAGCATCGTGATCATCAGGTTCACGTCGGTGCGCACCTTGCCCTTGCGGTTGCCGCCGAGGGGGATGTACAGGTAGTCCCGCAGCCACGTCGACAGCGAGATGTGCCAGCGACGCCAGAAGTCCGAGAATCCCACCGCGGCGTAGGGGCAGCGGAAGTTGTCCGGCAGCGAGAATCCGAAGCACATCGCCGCGCCGATGGCGCAGGTCGAGTAACCGGCGAAGTCGAAGAAGATCTGGCCCGAGAACGCGAGGACGCCCAGCCAGGCGTCGAGGGTGGCCAGCGGTCCGCGATCCCAGTTGAACACCGTCTCGGCCGCGCCCGAGAGCATGGCGTCGGCCAGAACGACCTTCTGGAACAGGCCCAGCGTCATCAGGAACAATCCCCAGCTGAACATCTCGCGCGTGGCGTTCTGCGGCTTCGCGCACTGGGGGATGAAATCAGTGGCGCGCACGATGGGTCCGGCCACCAGCTGCGGGAAGAACGTCACGTAAAGGGCGAAATCCAGGAACGACCGCGACGGCGCCGACCGCTTCAGGTACACGTCCAGCGTGTAGGACATGGTCTGGAAGGTGTAGAACGAGATGCCGACGGGCAGGATGATGTCGGGCTTGGCCGCCTCGAAGGTCATCCCGTAGAAGCCGACCAGGTTCTGGAAGTTCTCCAGCATGAACCCGCCGTACTTGAAGAACCCGAGCAGGCCGAGGTTGGCGGCCAGGCTGACGCAGAGCAGGGCGACGCGTCGGCCCTTGCGCTCCTCGGTGTGCATGCGTCCGGCGGCGAACCAGTCGATGGCCGTCGAGATCCACAGCAGGATCACGAAGGGCGGATTCCAGGCCGCGTAGAACGCGTAGCTGCCCACCAGGAGCAGCGCCTTGCGGGCGGTCCAGCCGCGCATGGCGTAATACGCCGCGAGCAGGACCGCGAAATAGACCACGAAGGTCAGGGAGTTGAAGAGCATGAAGTTCCTCTGAGGAGTGAATTCCCGTGTGGGCCGGGCCCAAATTAAGGACGGTTTATATCCGAATTAAAGGAAGATGTCACGCGGGAATTGTTGGGGCGGGATGGAATTTTCGAGAAAGTCATGAAACCCGCGCACGTGCGCGGGTTGGGGGGCCAAAGATCAAAACCTGGATCAAGACAACCGGTTGGCCGCCGACGGCATTCATGCGGGCCGACACTGGTGATCTCCCGGCAAAGCCGGGGGGTCCCCCGCTTACGCTAGTATATGAGTCATTTTCTATCAAGAGATCGCCGTTTCGTATCCTTCGCCCCGGCTGGGCGGAAATCCAGTCAACCCGACCTCCGACACCTTCATAGACCGCGTCGAATTTCCGATGCAGGAAGGGCTTGGGGGTGGCCGCGAGGTTTCGATTTTGCGGGGAGGGGTCGGATGTGGTGACCCAGGTAGCCGAATCCCAGGGCCAGAGCCCGCAAGGCGAGGAAGAACGGCGAAGCCAGGGCAACCCTCCGGTCCTTCCGCCAGGTCTTGGCGATGAAGGGAAAAGTCGATCCCAGGTAAACCACGGTGGTGGCTTCCGCAAGGTAGAACATGTCGGTAAAAAGGGGCGCAAGCGCAATGGCGCCCAGGAGGAGTGCCATCAAGGCGACCTGGATTTTCAGGACCTGGGGAGTGTACGAGTCCTCCTTCTGGCGCTCGGGGTAGAGGTTGACCGCCTTCCCGGCCCAGAACCCATTGTGCATTTTTTTCCTGAAATATGAGCCGATCGAATTGGCGTGGATGTGCCTGACCAGGGCCTGCGGCTGGAAGACCATGGCATGCCCGGCTGCTGCAACCCGGTAGGACAGTTCCCGATCCTCCGCGATGGGGAATCGTTCGTCGAACCCCCCGACTTCGTCAAGCACCTCACGCCGGTAAGCCGCAGAATAGGTGTCGACGAAGCTGATCCTCTTGAAACTTCTCAGCTTGTCGTACTTGTCCTCGTATTCAACCTGCACGAACCTGGCCGTCAGCTCGGTCTGATCGGAAAGGTAAGCACCTTTGGCGGCCTGCAAGGTGGGGTCATTCCGCAGGGGAGCGGTGATCTGTTCCAGCCAATCCGTTTCGGGAAAGCAATCGGCGTCGGTGAAGCAGGTTATCTTCCCATGGGAATGGGCGATGCCGACGTTCCGCGCTGCGGCCTGGCCTCCGTTGCGGGGCATGAAGAGGACCCGGGCTCCCAGTTCCTCGGCCAAGAAACCCGTCCCGTCGGACGACCCGTCGTCGATCACAATGATCTCGTACTGGTCCCGGGGAATGGTCTGTCGTTCGAGGGCGGCGATGCAGCCTGGCAGGGTGGCGGTCGCATTGAATGCGGGAATGATGATCGAATACCGGACCGTCATGATACCCTCATACTACTGTCCAGGATTTCCCTCCGGAATGGGTTCCCGCTGAGCCCCTGGATTGCAATAACTCGAGCGCCTGAAAGGTCTGAAAAAGTTGAAGGACGGCTCCACCCATGGGATCATGAAATTGCGGGGCCTCCATTACCGAGGCCGCAGGAAGCCGATATTCACAGTGTCCACCTGAACACATGTTCTCAGTCACGTCCACAACATTCGCTCCGCCTTCCCGAACCCCGCCACGTGGCAGGCCCGCCCGGCGAACCACAGCCCGGCTCCGCTGCACCAGTCCCCATCGATTTCCAGCTGCAGGCCCGGGCCCTCGGCGCCCTCCACCACCTTGACCCCTGCGGCCAGGTCGCGCAGGAAGGCCTCTGCCGCAGCACCGGCCGTTTCCGTGCCCCGCGGCGGCTCATCCGGTTCCCGGACCCTTCGCCCTCGCCCCGCGACCGCTTCGAGGAAGTAGCCCTCGGACAGCCGCGGCCACAGCGCCTTCAAGGTTGCGGGATGGTCGAACAGGTCGGCGCCCAGGATCCTCCCCCCGGCCGCCACCAGGACCCCCGCGGCATCGTCGGGCAACGGCAGGGCCCCGCGGTATTCCTTGATCTTCTCGTCCGCCGCCTCGAAGGCATGGCTGAGTGACCCGGTGCGGGATTGCGCCCCGGTCTCCTGGACGAACGACGCCACCTCCGACCAGACCGCGCCCTGGTCGCTGTGCGCCCGGCCGCCGTGCATGCGCGAGGCGGACATCGAGGAGACGATCTTCGACCGTACGCTCGGCGTGGAATACCGGCCCGCCGTGAACCTCCGCGACGAGAACGCCCACCGACCCTGCTCCACGCAGCTGACCCCGATGATGCGGTCGCTCTGCGCCGCCACCATCAGCGTCGCGTTGACGGTGCGATCCTGCTTGGCGCCCACGAGGATCTCGCCCGCCGGGATCAGCACCGGACGATCCGCCCGGTTCTCCACCACCAGCTCGGGTACGTGTCCCTGTTCCGAGACCTCGCTGACCTCGGCCAGGTTCCCGGCCAGGGCGTCCTGGAGCAGGAGGTAGGACGGTTCATCGACCACGGCGGCCCCGTGCAGCGGCCACAGGGTCACTCCCTCGTGGTGGACGGCATCGCCGAGCCGGACCTGGTCCATCCAGCTGCGCACCTGCTCCGCCGCCCGCTCCCCCGCGGCCGCTTCCAGCGCCCGTCCCCGGCTGCGGATCAGTGCCAGCAGCATCCTCGTCTCGGGCGCCAGGTGTACCGTCGAGAGTCCGATCAGCTGCAGGCCGACGCTGCGGGCTGCGTCCGGGTCGGTCCAGTCCTTCATCAGGTTCCAGACCTGAAGGACCGCCTGGTGCATGGCCGCGGCCGACCCGACCGGGTCGGCCTGCATCTTCATGATGCCCTCCCCCTTCGGGTGAAGGTTCAGGTCCACCTTCAGGTAGGTGCGGGACGGCTGCTTGGTCCTGTCCACCCCGTTCACCGAACCCTCGGCCTGCACCTTGCCGGCGTCGATCAGTGGGGCGAGCCAGTCCGCCACCCGGCGGGGCAGGTGGCCGGCGGGACGGAAGGCGTGATCATCCACCCGGATGGCGTTGCGGTCGTGCGGATTGTCGGGCTCGCGCTCGAGGTGGATGCGTTCGCCCGGGTCAAGGTGAGCGTCGTAGAACTGGCCGCCGGCGAGCTGGGTGAAGATGGGGCCGATGGGTTCGGAGGGAGTGGGCTGGGATCTCGTTTTCTTTGCCATGGGGATACCTCTCGACAATGGAATTCGAATAGGGAACTGGGTTGAATGGAGTATATCAGATCCAGGGGAAGATGCCCCGGGCGAATGCCCGGGGCCTTGGTCAGATCCTGGAGCCGGCTAGTATATGGACATGTACCAGTTGAAGGACAGTGCGACGTACACCCCCGGCCAGGTCGTCTCAGTGGGAACGATGATCTCCTTGGAGCGATCCCAGTAGGTTCCCCCGAGCTCCGCCTGGAAATAGGACGTGTCCGAAAGGGTCCACGCCCGGCCAAGGTACCCCGTGTAGCCGTACACCTGCCCACCACCCGACTCCTGTTCGACGTAGCTGAACCCGACACCCGCCAACCAGGAAGCGTCCTCGCGGTCGAGATCCAGGAAGTAGCGCGAAAACCCGATCATGAAGGCGAGCGTGGTCGTGTTGATCGTGTTGTCGTTGTCGGCGTAGGGCGTCAATCCCCAGGATGCGTCCAGACAGTATCGGCCGTTGTTTGAGAAAAGGCCCATCCCCAGCAACGTCGAGCCTCCTGTGGAGGATTTTACCTGGAAGCCATAGGCGTTCGAGTTGTAGCTCGGCCGATCGAGATCCCCATATGCCGCTGTGCCCAGGAGCGAAACAATGATGATGACCAATCCAGCAATTCGCATCTGCCTCTCCTTGTTGTCGGAATCTTGTCCCTCCACTGGAGATCTGTCGCACTTGTCAATAGGGGGTTATCTTTTGACCGGAGTGGGTAACCCGGATCACCTCCCTGTCGCCGGTGGAAAAATTGAAGGATTCCGTGACCATTTCTCCCTGTTCCTGCCAGTAAGTCCTGCTTTCGACCACCTGGGACGTGCCGCCGGCGTAATCCACACGGAAATCATGGTCCGTCAACAGGATTGTTCCGGTCCCCGTGTTCCGGCAGGTGTATTCCACGATGCTATGGTCCTGGTATTCCTGGATCACGTTTAGAATTTCCACTCTTACCGAGAAAATCGGTTCTTCGGTCTTGCTGCATCCCGACAGAGCCAAGGCCGGGACCATCAACAGCACCGCGACCGTTCCCTTGCTTTTAATTCCCACTCTCATGACCTCCATTCAGCCCTTCGACGTCATATTCGCCGTCACTGGTAGAACAGCTCTCCGACAAGATGAAAAGTGGAGTCCAGGGAACGGACCTGGGTCTTGAGATGCCCGATGAAGTTGTCCTCCATGCAGGCATCCCAGCGCGTGATCCGCAGGATAAGTTCCATCGAGGTCCGGCCCAGCGTGATATCCCGGACTTCCAGGAACATCTGGCTCTCCGCCTCAAACACTCCCTTCGCCGCGAAGACCCCGCAATCCAGTTCCGCCCTGGCGCCGCTGATGGGATCGACGATCCTGCCGTTCATGTTCCGAACTTCCATCTTCCTGGAGGCATTGACCCGTTTGACCTCGAACTCCATCCAGACCTGGACCTTGCGGGAGGGGGCCAGCTCGCAGGTTTCGTCGATGATGTACTTGTCCACCCGTTCAGGGTTGATGCATTCCAGATCCATGGCGACGAATTCGACCCTCTTCTCTTCTCCGGACTGGACTTCAGCCGGCTCCTCGCGCACCACCTTGTTGTCCCTGTCGATGACCAGCTGGATGCTGTCGCGCGGGATGGTACGGAAGAGCCGGGGGCCCGCCGGATCAAGCTCCAGGATGGTCGGCGTTACCCGGATGATCTCTCCCCTGATCCGGGAGCCATCGAGCGTCACTACCGTGCACGGCCCTGAAAGTTCGTCCAGTCCAGCCGCGACGGCCTGGCTATGGAGAAATACAGCTGCCAGCATCCATGGTAAGAAAACGCGCACTTCCGTCCTCCTCGATGACAAGATTGATCAAGACGTCCTGGAACTCGACATAGTCGGCCTTGGCACCGGGAATGGAAATGATGACCCGGTTCCCCGGTTTCCCCTCCTTCAGGAAGATCGCGTTCCCGACCCCCGACAAGATTTCCTGACCTTCCGCCGAGAGGATCCGATACTCAATGCACTCGTGATCCAGTCGAGCGTACCGCCCTTCCTGGCCCTGGATGTTCGCCGACCAGCCAAGGAACATGAGGACGGCTTCCGGGCCGGGATGGAGACAGGCCTCCATCAGGCGGGGGCCATTATATCCTCCATAATCTGCGTACTCTTCGATGCCTCCAGGATCAAACACCTGCTGCTTGTCCAGTTGCAGGATCAGATTGTGCGTCACCTCGTACTTGAATCCGGACGCATGATCGAGGACAACCGGCTCCAAGCTGATGTATTGCTTTCCTCCGAACCGGACCCGCGTATTCCCTGAATTCAAGGAGAGGCGGCTGCCCATTTCTTTGGCGCTCTGCCCCCCCAGATCGATAATCTCTCCGGAATCCATCAGAATGACGTCGATGGAACTACGGGCCACCGTCGCAATCTCCTCCCCGACCATATAGAAAACGCTTTCGACGTCGATCTTGGTCACTGTTCCCTCGATCATTCCCCCGCCGACCAAATAGATCTGGTCGGCGTGAGCCGGCGCCGCAAAGACCGCCAGGGATGCCACGAATACTGCCAACCTGAGGCGAATCCTGTTATTTCCTGGCAAAGCTGAGCCTCCAGACCGAAGCGTCCCTCAGGACTTGACCCTTCCCGTAGCGGCTGGTTCCCTCTACGCTGAGGTCCACCGTGAAGCTGCAGTCGCAAAATGGACCTATATCCATGCCCTTGAAATCGTAGCTCACCCCGAAATAGCCATCGTCATCATAGATGTGAAGAACCGGGAGGGGATCTTCTCCGTAATACTTGTTCTTCGGGTGCCGGCCCCCGTCTTTCCACTTAAATTCGTAATATTCGGCATGGGCGACCGGGGGGGATTGCACCATTCCCACCACTCTGTCCGCCTTGTCCAGCAACATAACGGCTTCTACCGAAACGGCCGGGTCATTCGATGCAATAATCTTGGGCCCGTACTTAGACGGCTTGGAAATCGTTGGATAATAGGCGCTGAAAAATATCAGCATCCGGTAGTATTCCCCATCCACGGCCGCGAACACCTCGGATGCGCACATGTGTTCCCGCTTAAGATACTCCCCGCCATCCTTGGGGAGTTTGGTGTGCTGAAATGTTTTTGCCGAGATGGCCTCCTCGCCCCGGCCCTCAGCCGGCAAAAATCCTGACCACAGCACCAGCACCGTCAGGAACGAAATCGTCCATTTGATTCCTTGCCGTGATTTTTTCCTGAGAATTATTTTTGCAGCCACGTCCACCTTCCTCTCGCCAGCTTGTGGCCCCCCGCGTGACCACCGGAAACTTCACAAGCCCGTCCACAGGGCCCCAAGCAAAGTCCCTGAAATCAGGAAAGCTGCCATCCCGGGTGGTGGATCACTCGCGTAATATGCAAGGGAGTAGGCGGCGAAACCCACTGCACATCCCCAGATCGCCCCCTTGACTGGTGAGATCTCCGAACTCGAGGAAACCCGTCCGGAAGCGAAGGACGGGGAGAACGGGTGCGGATCAGAGAAGTCCTTCAGAACGGTATTCCAGGGCCCGCCATCAACCGAGCTCATCAGTTCAGCAGTCGGCAAGGACGGTTTGCCCTCAATTTTCCCGTCATTTCCATCCACAATCAGGTTGCAATTCCGACTCCACTGCCAAGTCTGGTCCATTTGGGCAAAGCTCTGAGTAGTGATGCAAAGCCCAATACAAATCATGATCATCTTGTGCACGGAAATCACCTTTCTGGTCGATCAACTTTCCTCATGAGCGCCGGTTCGCATCGACATTCAACATTGTTTTACTCCACCGTCACCATCGCCTCCCCCAGTTCCAGCCCTTCCACGAACACCTCCGTGCCCGTGGCGTCGATGAAACGCACATTCTCCGGGTCGATCATGAAATGGCACACTCCGGGGGCGAGGCCGCGGATCGTGATCGTGCCGACCGACCCGCTCCTCAACGCCTTGCCGTTGTCGTTGATGTCGGTGAGCGAGAGATAGATCACCCCGTCGTCCACCTGGAAGATTCCCAAGGCGTCCGAACCCAGGAAACCTCCGGGAGCATACCCATCGTTTTCTTCCACCTCGACCACCGCGGGGTCATAGCCTATTCGCAGGCTCAGGGCGAATACCTTTCCAGACACGTCCTTGATGGCCACCGAGAGACTGCCCGTCTCATCCGGGCCGAGCGTCTCGCTCGACAGGGACAGACGAATCCCCGGTTCCGGCTCCGGTGCGACAGGATCGTCGCTGCAGGCAGCCAAGAGCAGGCCGATCAGGCACAGAACCAGGGCGTTGGGTGTCTTCCGCATGGTCATCTCCTTTGCCCTTTACTTGAGGACGGTCATTTTCCGGACGGCCGTTTTCCCGGCGGCATCCAGGCGATAGAAGTAGACCCCGCTGCCCAGCCTGTCGGCGGTCACCTCGACGGCATGGCTGCCGGCCTCGAAGGGGGTATCGATCAGCACCGTTTTGGCCAGCCGACCACCGAGATCGTAAATCTCCAGGGTGACCGGCCCAGGCCGGGGCAGGTCGAAGGAAATGGTCGTCCGCGGATTGAAGGGATTCGGATGGTTCTGGTGGACGGCGAAGGCCATGGGAACTCCGGATTCTTCGATCCCGAGGATCCCCGCCAGCAAGGCCTTCATCGCCCTGGTGGGCTCACCGGAACCCGACAGGCCGTTGTATAGGGTTTGAAGCGCCGCACCATGTTCAGCGAACAAATCTGGATCGCTCGGATCGACTTCGGTCACGAAAGAACCGTTGTCGTGGGTCCGGCCCCAGTTGAGCCCGATGGCGAACACGTCCTGCTCGTCCACGACGCCGTTGCCGTCGGCATCCGCCCGCGCCGCCAGTAGGGGATCCCAGCAGGGGCAGCTCCCGGCCGTCCATCCCAAGCCCGCGCCGTCCCTGGGGCTCCCGGTTTGGAGGAAGTGGATGCCGATGGGCAGGATGTCGTACTCGTCGACCATACCGTTGTTGTCTGTATCACCCGGATAGACTTCGTACCCGCCCTCGCCTGTATAGGCCTCGCAGGCCAGGTGAGTGCATTGCGCCAGCTTGAAGGGCCCGCAACCGTTGCCCGACATGGCCAGGGCCTTTTGCCCCGCTGGATTCAAAGCCGGCCCGTCCATCTCCAGCTCGATGGAACCTGTCGCGAGGTTCAAGACCCCCGCCGATGTTTCGGAACTGTAGAATATGAATGGCGCCCCGGGGTCGAGAGTGATCAGCCTCAGCCACCCCTCGGCGCCCAGGACCAAGTCCTTTTCCACTGCGAGGGTTTCCCCATCCACCGCTCTGAGATGGCCGGAGTTGTCGCCCAGGAGGATCTCCGCCGCATCGTCTCCATCGACGTCGGCCAGAGCCAGGGTGGCGAAGCCCTCGATGTCGATCTGCCGTCCGTCGTGAGTACTTCCGTCGAACACCCAGAAATCCCCGCAATAAGCGATGAGCTCGGGCTGGGGGTCCTGGTCGACATTCCCCACAATCACCTGCCAGATCTTGGACCAGTAAGACCCCAAGCTCGGGCTGTGCCACTCCACCTCGCCCGTTGAACCGTCGATGACATAAACGAATACCCCGGGAGCTCCGGTGGTCTCGCGCCCCCCCCCGGCCACGATCTCGGTGCCGCCATCGAGATCGACGTCCCCCAGAGCAAGGGAATACATGGGCGCTCCGTTGTCGAAGACATAGCCATGTTCCACCTCGTGGCTGGCCCCGTTGACCACGTAGACCGCGCCCGCATACAAATAATCCGTGGCCACCAGGATCTCCGTGTCCCCGTCGTCGTCGCAATCGCCGATTTCCAGATCTTGAATTCCCGTCATGGACATGCGGCCGAAAAAACTCCGTCCGCTCTGGAATTCGAGCTCGTAAGTGGAGGCGTCCACGATGGTGAGGATCCCATCGCCGTGGCCGCTTTCGCTCACGCGCGACATGAACACGATTTCCTCGGAGCCGTCGTCGTCGCAATCCCCGATTTCCACCAGGCCGAAACCGCCGGTGTGCAGGCTGATGAACTCGCGGGCCAGGGACGGGAGTTCGTGCACGACAAAGTTGTCCTGCCCCGTGGTGCCGGAGCCGCATCCCCAGAAGACTTCCAGATTCCCGTCGCCGTCCAGATCGGCGCAGCCCAGGTTGGTCACGCCCTCGCTGGGAACGGGGATGGCCCAGAGGTCCTCCAGCGTGACCACATCCACCCCGTGGATGTTACCCCCCTGGGCGTCCGCATAGAGGACCTCCTTCTTGCCGTCCCCGCTGACGTCCATGAGCAGCAGGGCGTCGATGTCAATGCGCGTTTCGAGTTCCCATTTCTGGGTCTGCAGATCGGCGTCGAAAGCCCGGATGGCGTACCAGCCTTCGGCTCCCACGATCTCGGACTGGGGATCGTCATCGATGTTGCCCAGGGCAACGCGGATACCGAATCCTGCGCCCGAGTTGTTCCATTCCTCCTTCAGGGCCTCCCCGTCGTATTCAAGGACCAGGCCCTCGACCGTGACGACCTCCAGCGCCGGATCCCCGTCGATGTCGCCTACTGCGAAGTCCCGGGCGCCGACAGCCAGTTGATGATCAAGGGTCATGCCCGCAGTTTCGAAGAGATACAGGTTGCCGGTGTTCGAAAGGACCAACTCCTCGAGCCCGTCATTGTCCGCATCGGCCAGGCACATCTGCCGGATGTAGCCCGCGCCGGATTCGATTCGGCGGACCTCCGTCATGGTCGCCGCGTCGAATTGCAGAATCATTCCCGTATCCTGGACGATGAAGATCTGAGGTCCGGCGCCAAGATCGAACGACCTGATCAACAGGATGTTGTCGGTGGACGTTTCGCTGATCCAGGTGATCCTGTATTCCCCTGAATCCTCATCGCGTTCGAGGATGTACCAGTAGTCGTTGTCCCCCCAGGTACTCAGGGATCCCCCGCAGGCGATCTCGATGAGGCCGTCCCCGTCAAAGTCCCCCGTGGCGAAACCGGAACGCCCTATCTGGTCCCCCAACACCCCGTAGATCCAGGTCTGCTCCAGGTCCACCGTAGACTTGGAGGGGAAAGCCTGGGCCTGCATGGAGAAGACGACAACCCAGAGTACCGAGAAGAGGAGGATGGTGGATTTTCGCAACTGCATGGACTCACTCCTGATTTCAGACCCCCGATGAACTGCTGGTTTGCCTTCCAATGGGCAAACCCCGTTCCGCCCCACTATCGGGCCGGAATCGCCGGCCAAACTCATAAGTTGTTGTCTTTTAAACCATTATTGAAGTTGTCCAGAGTGGACTTTGGGGCAACCATGGCAAAGGGGAAACAAGGGAATGGCGCTCGCAATGGCCGCTCCGTGCAGCATGTTGTTATTCAATGACTTAAGCTTATTGGGTTTTTATGGCAGAGGATGCGTCAACACATGTGTCCATGGGTCAAAATGTTCGCCTTACCCCGCTATTCTCTTTCATCCAGGGAAAGCCCGACCTCCTTCAGCATCCGCTGCAAGCTCGGCCGGGGAACGCCTGCAGCCTCGGCGGCGGCCGTCACGTTCCCCCCGCAACGTTGCATGAGCTCGGTCATGTAGGCGTGCTTGAAGCGGTGGGTTTCCTTGGCCTTGGCGACCTTGTAGGGCGCCAGCTTCGCCGGCCAGGTCCGCATGGCTGGAGCAAGGTGCTCGGGGCGGATCCACCCCCCGTCGCAGTCGATGACCGCCCTCTCGACGGCGTTGCGCAGACCGCGGACGTTGCCCTTCCACTTCTGTCCCAGCAGGAATGCGCCGGCCTCCTCGGAGAATCCCTTGATGGGCTTTCCACATCTCTGGGCGAAGACCCCGAGGAAGTGTTCCGCAAGGGCGGGAACGTCCTCCATGCGCTCCCGCAGGGGGGGCAGGGGGATGCGATAGACGTTGAGGCGGTGGTACAGCTCCTCTAGAAAATCCCCCGAGGCGACCCGGCTTTCGGGATCCGAACTCGAGGCGGCGATCAGCCGGATGTCCGCCACCTGGGCGGCCGACGCGCCCACCGGGTAATATTCCCCGTCCTCGAGGATGCGCAGCAGCTTGGACTGCAGCGGCATCGTGGCGAAGCCGATCTCGTCCAGGAAGAGGGTGCCGCCGCGGGCCATGCCGAACTTGCCGATGCGGTCCTTCTCCGCCCCCGTGAACGCCCCTTTGAGGTGGCCGAAGAGTTCCGACTCGATGAGGTTCTCGGGAATAGCCGCGCAGTTCACCGCCACGAAGGGACCATCACGTCGATTGCTGATCTCGTGGACGCGCCGGGCCACCATCTCCTTGCCCGTGCCCGTCTCCCCGGTGATCAGCACCGTGGTGTCGGTAGGGCCTACATTGCCGATGTTCCTCAGGATCCGCAGCATGGCAGGGTCGGCAACGACCATTTCACCGCTGAGGTGCTTGACGTCCTCGGCGAAGGCCCGCAAGCGCCGCCTGGAGGTCGCATCCGCGTAGGCGAGATTGATCAGGTTGGACAGTTCGCCCAGGGCGGGTGGCTTTCGCACGTAATGGAACGCCCCCAGCTTGATGGCCTGGACCACCGTCGCGATGTCTCCGGCCTGGGTGACCATGATGACCGATACCGGCTCGTCGCGCCCCACCAGGCGTTCCAGGACCGCCAGTCCGCCAAGGCCGGCTCCCATGTCGACATCCAGGAGGACCACATCCGGCATGATCCCGCCGACCCGTTCAAGGGCTTCTTCCCCGGAACTCGCCACCGCCACGGAATAGTCGTCCGCAAGCAGCGAGGCCAGGTCCGCGGCGAATCCCTTGTCGTCATCGACGAGAAGAACGCGGATGGGCTTCGGACTTGAATGTTGGAGGCCGCCCCCGGAATCAGTTGCGTTCATGGCTGGATCCATCCTCCGCGGCGAGTTCCGTCGAGAGGGGCAGGCTCAGCACCATCGTGGTGCCGGCACCCAGTTCGCTGTGTTTGACCGCAAGATCGCCTTCGAACTTTCGCAGGAGCTCCCGCGACCGCGAGAGTCCGAGTCCTCCGCCCTTGCGCGTACTGTAACCGGGCTGCATGACCCGCTGCCAGTCGTCCGGCACGATGCCGCAGCCGGTATCGCTCACTTCGCACCTTGCGAGACCGTCCACCACCTCCCAGGTGATGGTCAAGGTCGCCTCCTCCTTGCCCTCCATGGCCCGCAGGGCGTTGCCCACCAGGTTGTCCAGGACGAAGGCGAGTTCACGTTCATCGGTCCTCAAGGAGGGGGAGGGGTGCTGTGGATCCGGCAGGCGAACGTCCGTGCCTCCGGTGGCCAGGTCCTCGCCGAATGCCTCCAGGACCCGGCCAACCGTGGCGCGCAAATCCGCGTGGAAATCCGCAGCGGCCTCTCTGCGCAGCTTCTGCAGCGCTTTCTCGGCGTCTTCCCCGGCCGCTCTCAGTTCGCCTTCCAGCCCCAGGAGCTGGTCGGCCGCGAAGCCATCAGCGGCGAGGGATTCCAGGTGCCGGTCGATGAGAGCCAGGGCCTCCTTGGCGTTGAGGCGGGCCCTTTCATCGAGGCCGCCCGCCCGGGCCAGGTCAAGGATGGCCAGCATGTCGGGAATTGCCCGTTCCCGGCATTCGCGCTCCAGATTCATCAGCCGGGTGGTGATCTCCGGAGACACGGCTCCCTTGGCCGCGCAGCCGCCGATCAACCAGGTCAACCGACGCAGGGTCTGCAGCCCGCCGATGGCCCCGTGGCCGGAGAGTTCGAGCTGGCCGAGGATCTGGAGGCGCAGGTCCCGCCGGGAAATGAGGTTCGGCCCGCTCACCCGGCGCCTCCGCCAGAATCCCGCCGCCGCCCCGGCCGCGGCCACCCCCAGGCCGGCAACCCATAGCCCGGGGACGGTCGATTTTCTGGCCGGCACAAGGCTCAGGACCTGAACGGGATCCGAAATGCGATTGTACAGGAGGATCTGTTTTTGGCCTTCTGCCGGCCTGGTGATCTCGATTCCACCGGGGCCTGGTCCTAGCCCGGGTTCATGCACATGACGGGCAAGCACCGCCCCGTCATTGGAAATGGCGTATACGTTTCCCTGAAAGTCCGTCACCAGTAATTCCTCACCCGACTCGGGAAGGAGATCTTCACTCCGTTCCAGGTTGAGCCGCCCCTGGCAGCGAACCACCGGCTCGGGTTTCCCGGGGTCACGGCCTCCACGGGGAATCTTCAGCAATTGGCCGACTCCCGACCACCAGATATCCTGGCTCCCATCCGAAGGAACGACGCATAGCCCTGTGGCCTGTCCCGGCATGGAATACTCGGTCAGGATTTCGCCCGTAGCACCTTCGAGCACACGAATGACATTGCCTTCCATTTCTTTCTGCATCTGGCTGGCGACCACGACTTCGGGATTCCCCCCGGGATCAGTACCCAGACGGATGAGGGATCCGCCCGTCCCCTTGAAAACCCGATGCGACCATAACAAGGTGCCGTCCAGGTTCAACGCGAACACCATGGCATGGTCGTCGCTCGTGCCGTTGTATTCCCGACCATTCTTGAAATTGTTGACCGCGATCCCCTGGAAGACGAATTCGTCTTCGCCGTCGCCGTCAAGGTCTGCAAGCAGGCCGTCGCCCACCTTGGGATCCGGCCCGACCAGGTAACGCCAGTATTCCTCGCCAGTCAGGCAATCCAGCGCAATGGCGCCCCTGGGTTCGAGATCCAATCGGGCACAGGACAGGATGATGAAGGACCGACGCATTCCTCGTGGCGTCGGAACCTCGCCGACACAACCGACCCGGTACCGGCCGTCCCACTTTCCGTCGGGACGGAGATCAGGACCTGCCGCAAGAGTCACCGATGTTTTCACCTCCCCCGTCACGGCGTCGAGGGCCCAGATTCGCCAAGTGCGGTTGTCCTCGGTTCTGGCGGAGCAAATCAAGTCCTCAACGCCGTCGCCCTCCACATCGTGAAAACCCTCGACCAATCCGCAGGGATTCATCCAGGTGAAATCCACCGGGAGGTTGAATTGCCAGTTGGTTATCTTGAAGTTCTCCCTGGGGGAGACAGAAACGACACCGAGTTCGTTGATCCGGATGCGCTCGTCCGCTCCATCCCCGGTGAGGTCGCGCAAGGCGAAATTGGTACCGGTCCCGGATCGAAAAATCCCGTGTCCCCCGTTCATGATTTCCATAACCTTGAAATCATAGGGCAGGTGATCGGGGCATTCGGAGAGGTCGAGAAAGCTGGATTGAACCGGACCGGCCGAAATCCCCAGAATCAGAAGGTTAAGGGTCAGCAGGGGGTGAATCCTGGTCAAGATGTCGGTCTCCCTGTGATGAGGATCTCTGGAAGTTGGCATTTTACCATTGTTTAACTTATCGGGTCAATTCGGAAAGCCGGCGGGGAAAGCCGGTGGCGGCAAAAAATTCGAAATATGATGTTGACGCAGCCGGTACTGTGTACTACCCTATACACACCATGAACGCATTCGGCAAGCACATTCGTCAGAAAAGGGAGTCGCTCCAGCGCGACGGCCGCCCCCTTTCGGTCCGCAAGCTGGCGGGGCTGATCGAGGTCGAGCCCAGCTACCTGAGCAAGGTCGAGCGGGGGGAGACGCCGCCGCCGTCGGAGGGCAAGATCGCCCTGCTGGCCGCCGAGCTGGGGGAGGATCCGGACGTGTTGCTGGCCATGGCCGGCAAGGTCTCGAGCGATCTGCAGGAGGTGATCCGCAAGCGTCCGGCGCTGTTCGGCGAGCTCATCCGGCAGCTCAAGGACGCCCCCGAACACGCGGTCCTGCGCCTGGTCCGGGAGGTCCGGGATGGAGATTGGTAGCGTTCGGGTATCGTCGTGGGGAGAGAACCGGAGTATTGTAACCATTTGGAGGACAAGACGATGATCGAATTGAATACTGAATACAGTGATTCCCGGGCCAACCATGAGCCCGGCCGGCAGCATCGTGACCGCCTCCGGTTCTCCTTCCCCGAGGTCCACAAGGACGCCCGCTTCGACCTGGAGTTCCAGCGCACCCTGCGCATCCCCGACGACGACAGCATCCACTACCTGCCGCCCGGACTGGGGAATTTTCCCCTGCGCCACGTCGACGATTTCGCCACACGGTTGCCCGCCCGCTGGCGCGAACACGGCGGGGTGATGATGCCCATGTACCAGGCCGAGGCCATGTGGATCAACTTCACCGGCCCGACCCGCTACCCCTTCCTGGTCAAGATCGCCGCCGGCAAGATCAACGCCGTGACCGGCGAGCCCTGGCGCGACGCCCCCAACCGCGATCCCCAGGATTACGTGGTGGTGTCCGAGCAACCCTGGCTGGACGGGTTCTGCGTGAAGAAGGGCGAGATCCGCCAGTTCGTCGCGGCGCCCCTGGGCTCCGGCTACTCGGTGGAGGAACAGGTCACCGGCCAGGCCGAGCACGGCGGGCTGCAGATCATCGCCTATCCCATGAAGGCCGAGGAGTGGGAGAAGGTCCTCGAGGAGCAGCGGCGCGAGCGGGAGCGGATCGGAATCCGGTACCGGAAGGCCAAGAACCTGATGCCGATGATGGAGTGCCTTGCCGATCCAATCATGGGCCTGGCCCAGGGCGGCCGCATGAAGCAGTCCATCCATGACGACCCCTACGACTTCTCGGTCTGGGATCTGCGGCATAGCTCGCGGTGCTTCGTGCATATCACGAACTCGGTAGCATGGCGCGCCATCACCGGCGAAGCGCCGCCGACCCTGCCGCCGACGGCGGCGCAGTACACCGCGGCCGGTCTGCCCTGGTTCGATTATTACTCCGAGGCCCCCGCGGTCGAAGGCAGCGGGATCCTCGATGGGGTCAAGTCCGTGGCGCAGATGGACAAGGAGCGGGCCGCCGCCCAGGGCGGCGGCATGCTGCCCGAGAACGAATCCACCGGCGAGGTCCGGGTCGTGAAGCTGGGGACGCCCCCCGGGGGGCCGCGGAAGGTGCGGGAGTTCTGACAGGTGAGAGCCTCAGACCGGGGGATTGTGTTGATGAATGGTCTACCAATCCCCCTCACAGATCTGTCCAGAATAGGTTTCCCGTGCTGTTTTGGGGTTTCTGGGTAGGCCGATCCTCCTTCCCGGGCGCCGGCAGCCGAGGGTTCTCCGTCAGGCCGCGAACCAATAGTACCGGCTGTGCAGTCCGCCGACCATGGGTCTTCGCTTCACGGGCCCCAGCCGGGGGGCTCGATTTGTCTCCCTCGTGGGTATCCTTGTCCGGACCCAGGTGGATCCGCGAGCCGTGGAAATATTGTGGACGCGGCCACCGAAAAGAAGGCGAACATGCCAACTCATTTACGGCAGAGGAGGGGGACATCCATAACTGGCCGCTACGCTGTACACATTGAAAATCCCATTTACAATTTACACAAAACGGAGTATGCTTTGGTGGTCAGGGGAATCGATCCGAAGGAAAGGGATCCGGGCATGATCAAACGACAGATGTCGAGCCTTTTGAAAGACAGAGCCGGCCGTTATCCGGTTGTAACCCTGACGGGGCCGCGGCAATCCGGCAAGACGACCATCTCCAGGGCCACTTTCCCCAACGCTGCCTACGTCAATCTGGAAGAGCCCGACCAGCGGGATTATGCGCTGAGCGATCCGAGGGAATTCCTGGCCCGTTTCGACGATCGGGTGATCATCGACGAGGTCCAGCGCGTTCCGGATCTCTTCTCGTATATCCAGGCCGTGGTGGACGAGGAGGACCGACCTGGGCGATTCATCCTGACCGGCTCGCATAATTTCCTGCTGATGAAATCGATCCGGCAGACACTGGCCGGTCGCGCGGCGATCCTTCACTTGTTGCCCCTGTCCGGATCGGAGCTCGCTTCGCGAAAACCGGCGCCGCTGGAGAGGCTCGGCACCTGGTCGCCCAGTAAGGACGCGTCCCCGGAGACGGATCTGCTCGACGTCCTGTTCGTCGGCGGCTATCCCCGGATCCACGACAAGGGGCTCATGCCTCAGGACTGGCTGGCGAACTACGTCCGGACCTACATTGAACGCGATGTGGGGGAGATCCTGAATGTCGGCGACCTGGAGGCGTTCCGGCGTTTCGTTTCGCTCTGCGCCGGTCGCAACGCGCAGGTGCTGAACCTGTCGAGTCTGGCCAATGATTGCGGCATCACCCATCCGACGGCCAGGAGCTGGCTGTCCGTTCTGGAAGCCGGTTTCCTGGTCCGGTTGCTGCGGCCACACCATCGGAATTTCAACAAACGACTGGTCAAGAGTCCGAAGCTCTATTTCCTGGACACCGGCCTGCTCTGCTATCTGTTGAGGATCCGCTCGGCGGAGGACTTGCGAAACCATGCCCAGCGGGGAGGCGTTTTCGAAAGCCACGTCCATGCCGAACTGGTCAAGAATTTCCTGAACCGGGGATTGGAGCCTGACCTCTATTTCTGGCGTGACTCGAGAGGGAACGAAGTTGATTTCGTCCTGGATCAGGGGGACCGGTCCCTGCCGATCGAGGTCAAATCCGCCCGCACGATCGCCGCGGATTTTTTTTCCAGCCTGCATTATTGGCGGGGGCAGGCGGGAGATCCCAAGGCTCCGGCCGCCCTCGTATACGGCGGAGATGATAATCTCAAGCGGGAAGACGTCCGCGTGTATTCCTGGTCGGTGCTCTGAGAACGACGAACGGCACCGGTAATTTCCGTGGTCCCAAGTCAAAACCCCATCCCCGCCAAGAACTGATCCCCACACGTGTGGGGATTTCGGGCTCAAAGATCAAAATACCAATCTGCAAAGATCCATCGCCCAGCCCGCCGCCATCCCCGCGGTGATGGCCACCAGCAGGCTGGTCAGGGTGCCGATCAGGTAGTACTCGGCGAAACCGCGCTCGTCGAGATCCTTGAACCGGGCCAGGGACTTGGCGGCCATGACCAGGCCGATCACGCCCCACTGGCCCACCAGGACCAGGACCATCACCATGATCCGTTCGAGGTAGCCGATCATGGCGCCCCGGGCGGGCAGGGATTCCCGGCCCGCTCCGCTGGGAATCGTCGGACCGAGAGCCAGCCTGACCAGGGTGCTGCCGCCGATCAGGTTGAATCCGACCAGGCCGACCATCACCACGCTCCAGACGTACAGCGGAAACCAGCTTCCCGGCGACATGCCCCCGAACCAGGGCGAATATCCCCCGGGGGACAGCCACCGCCACAGGGCGGCCAGCAGGACGAGGTGGGCGGCCTGATCCAGCAGGAAGGCCCGCAGGGACGGCGCGGCCCTGACCTTGAACCCATCGACCACCAGGTGCAGGGCGGCCACCAGTCCCAGCGCCGCCAGGAACCGGGCCGACCAGAACGGCCAGGCCACGGCCGATGCGGCAAGGAACACGATCGCCCCGTGCAGGAGCATCACCGGGAACCGTCGCTTGCCTGCGGCGATGCGCCCGGGCTGCAGAACGAAGTCCCCGATCAGATGACCCGCGGCAAGCAGCAACGCCAGGGCGATCTCGGGTTTCACGTCATCCTCCCCAGGAGTGCGCCGAGCAATCCCGGCATCGCTTCTTCCATCTCCGTCACCTGCTTGTAATGGGCCGCCTTCAGCATCTTGCTGAGGGTGGTCTTGTCGAGGCTCAGCTGGTCGGCGACCGCGCCCTGCGTCGGGACGGTCTCATTCCCGATGCTGCGCCACATCGCCGCCGCCGCCAACCTCTGTTTTTCCGTCCAGCCGTCCCGGACCACCTGGAGGAGACGGAAAACGCCGTTGAGGGCGGCGTCCCCGGCCTCGCCGATCCCGCTGACCGTCACCCAGCGGTCGTCCTTCTTGCCGGTGGCGATGGCCCGGCGGGCATGGTGGAAGCACTCGCCGTCCATCTCCCAGGTCCGCCCTGCAATTGGGGTGCTCAGCGGTCCCCAGCCGATTCCGAACCGCCACGAGAATCCGACCGCCTCGTGGTCGAGATGGTTGATGACGGTGAAAAGGGCGGTCGGATCCGCCAGCATGCCCTGGATCTCGTCGCCCCCCGCGATGCTGAACGGGACGGCGATGGCCCCGGCCGCAGAGGCGTTGACGCGCCGGACCAGCTGGTCCAGCTGGGTTTGCAACCCCGGACGATCGGCGATCAGGCGGGAATCCCGGACGTCGCCGAGGACCACCATCCCGCTTTGTTGGTTGTTTTGGGCCAACTCATTCATGATTGGCATGATTCGGCCAACGCTGCGGGATGTCAAGCAAAATGTTGGCCTGATTGGGCCAACATTAATCACGTTGGCCATTTTAAGCCAACAAAATCATCCAAGCTACCCGAAAGGCTCCGCAAACGATGACGCCCACCCCCCGACCGTGATATCGTCCCCGCTTCACCGGAACCGTCCACCCCCAGCCGAGGATCGCACCGTTGCCGCTCGCCCCCGAGACCATCACCACGCGCGCCGCCCGCCGCCTGGCCCTGGCCAGGGCCGGCCTGCTCAAGCCCGAATGGACCGGGATGCCCGCCCGCGCCTCGGGCGGCGGCAAGCGGGCCCGGACCGCGGCCCTGAAGATCCTCGACCGGTTCGGATACCTCCAGCTGGACACCGTCGCGGTGGCCGGGGCCCGCAGCCACGCCCTGGTGCTGATGTCGCGGCTGGAGGGATTGGACCCCGCCCTGGGCGAGGCGCTGCTCCAGCCCGGCGAGCCCGTCTTCGAGTACTGGGGCCACGAGGCCTGCTGGCTGCCGCTCGATCTCTATCCCGCGTTCGAGTTCCGGCGGCAGGAGTTCCGCGTCCATCCCTGGTGGGGCGATCTGCTGGGGGCGCATCCCGAGGTGGCCGACCGCCTGCTCGAGCGCATCGCCCGCGAGGGACCACTGCGCTCGGTGGACATGGACGGCGCGGGAGGGGCCGGCTGGTGGAACCTGAAGACCATGAAGAAGGTGGCCACGGCGCTGTGGTCGAGCGGGGAACTGGCCATCCTCGAGCGGCGCAACTTCCAGCGCTCGTACGACCTCGTCGAGCGGGTGATCCCCTCGAGCGTGCGGTCGCGGCCCCTGCCCGAGGCCGAAGGCCTGCAGGCGCTGCTGCTGCGCGCCCTCGAAGGCCACGGCTGGGCCACCACAGGAACGCTGGCCGCCACCTGGCGCCTGCGGAACCGCCAGGCGGGGATCAAAAACGCGCTGGCGGCGCTCAGGGAGCAAGGTGCGATCCTGCCGTGTGGGCTGGAGAACCCCAAGGGCCGCCCCACCGCGGGCTGGATCCGGCCGGCGGACCTCGATCTGGCCGGTCGGCTCGAACGCGTGCGGCCCCGCGCCGATCGCGGCGTGCTGCTGTCGCCCTTCGATCCGGTGCTCTGGGACCGGGCCCGCACCGCGCGGTTGTTCGGATTCGATCAGGCGCTGGAGATCTTCAAGCCGGCATCCCAGCGGGTCTTCGGCTACTTCTGCCTGCCGGTGCTCGCGGGGGACGCGCTGGTGGCGCGCGTCGACCTGAAGGCCGAGCGGAACGCGGGCCGCCTGCGCGTGCTGTCGCTGCATCACGAGGGGGACGATCCCCGCCGGGCGCCGGACGCCGCCGTGAAGGAGGCGGTCCGCCACGCGATCGCGCGGCACGCCGCGGCGCTGGGACTGGACGTTCGGACTCGTCCTTGAGCGGCGCCGGCCTCGGCTACCGCACCAGTACGACTTTCCGCGTCGCCGCGGTCGCACCCGCCGAAAGCCTCAGGAAGTAGACGCCCGAAGCCATCCCCGTCCCCGCCTCGTTTGTCCCGTCCCAGACCAGGTTCCGCAGGCCGGCCGGATGCTCGCCCGTGGCCAGCGTCCGGACCCGGCGGCCCGCCAGATCGTGGATCGTGATCTCCACCGGTCCGGCCGTCAGGACCTCGTACCGGATGGTGATCCGCGGATTGAAGGGGTTCGGGTAGGGGTCCAGCAGGCGCGCGCGGCCGGTGGATCCATCCGGAATCTCCGGTGCGGCCGAGATCCCGCCCGGCGACAGGATGACCAGGCCCATGCGCGGCAGTTCGAGCATCACCGACCGCGGGAATCCGTCGTAGGCGACGGCCTCGGGCACGAGCCCGCCGGGATTGATGGGGCCTGCGCCGCCGTAGAGGGGATCCTGGCTGTTCAGGTCTTCCTGCCAGGTTCCGTCCACCGGCAGACCGATGCGGTAGCCCGAGTAGTCGGAATTGCTGAAGTTCACGACGACCACCTGCACGGCGCCGTCCAGGTTGTTGCGCTGGAAGGCCAGCACGTTGCCGCCCTCGTTCAGGTGGAAGACGTTCACGCCCACGTCGGCGCGCAACGCGGGTGAGGTGCGCCGCAGGGCGATCAGGTCCTGGAAGTAGGAGAAGACCGGCGCGTAGGTGGTCTTCTTGCCCCAGTCGATGCGGTTGACGATGTCCGTGCCGAAATCGGTGTCCTCGAGCCACTCGGTCCCCTGCAGGATGGCCGGGATGCCCGGCGCGGTCATCACCAGGCCCTGCGCCAGCTTGACGCGGCCCTGGGCGTAGACGTCGTCGTGGGGATAGGTGGTGTCGATGGTCTTGACCATCCGTTGCCCGCCGCTGGTGGGCCAGCATTCGTCATGGAGCTCGAGGTAGTTGACGACGAAGCGGCCGTTCAGGTATTCGCCGCTGCCGTTGACGATGTCCCTGATCTTCCACATCTCCGGATCGCCGGCCGCCGCATCGAAGATCTCTTCCCGCAGGCGGTCGGTGAACGCGTCGTGGTACTGGGCATCGAAGCCCGCACCGCTCAGGCTGGTGGGACGGGTGAACCAGGGATTGTCGGGCAGCTGCTCGGCGATGGCGATCTTGTCGGCCGAGCGCGCGTCCATCTCGTCGTTCAGCCGCTGCATCAGGCTCCAGCCCGAGGCCTCCTGGGGCGCGATGTTCATGTAGCTGGTGGCGTCCATGCGGAAACCGTCGAACCGGAACTCCTCGAGCCAGTGGCCGGCGCTCTCGGCGAAGTAGTCCCGCACGCCCTCACGATCGAAGTCCGCCTGGTCTCCCCAGGGGGTGCCCACGGCCGGATCGTCGAAGTAGATCTGCCCGCCGTCGTAGTACCACAGGAAGTTGTCGGTGCTCGAGAAGTGGTTCCAGACGATGTCCAGCAGCACCGCGATGCCGTGGCCGTGCAGCGCGTCGATCATCTGCTTCAGGTCGTCGGGAGTGCCGTACTTCCACTCCGGAGCCCACTGGCTGACGGGGTTGTAGCCCGCGGAGAAGTCACCGGGAAATTCGGTGATGGGATTCAGGAGCACGACGTTGATCCCCAGCTCGGCCAGATGGCCGGCCCGGGCGGCGACGTCCACGTACCGCGAGGGGAACGGGGCCGAACCCAAGGGATCATTGCGGCCGGCGAAGGTGCCCACGTGCAGCTGGTAAACCACCATCTCCTCGAAGGGCGGGACGGTGAAGTCCGGCGCCTGCCAGGCGTAGGCGTCGGGATCGATGATGCGGGCGTTGTAGTTGTTGTTGGGAATGACCGATTTCGCGCGGGCGTCGGTGTTCCAGTGGGACCCATTGAAGAAGTACTTGTACATCTGGCCCGCGGTGGCCGCGGGAACCCGCCCGATGAAGTACTCGCCGACCCGGCTCAGGGGATTCGCCAGGCCCCACCCGTTGAACTCTCCGCGGACGTGGGCGGTCGCGGTGGCGGGAGACCACACCTTGAACACCACTCCGCCGCCCGGCAGCGGCGTGGCGCCCACCGGCGCATGGTCCAGGGTCGTGAAATCGATGACGAAGCCGCCGTCTGCGGGAAGACCATCGCTCATCCCGCCGATGCTGAGGTAGTCGGTGTCCCCGCCGTCGGTGAGCTCAAGGTAATAGGAGATCGTCGCGGACGCGGTCGCGGGGGCCTGGGCGGTCCAGACGTCATAGGGGCCGCGGCGGTGGTCGAAGGCGGCCGGGATCCAGGCGAGGCCGCCGCCGTCATCGACGCCCAGGCGGGCGGCGGTGAGATCGTCATGGAAGACCTGGAAGCTCACCGCGAAGCTCTGGCCGTCGACCGGGCAGCGGGGACTCAGGTCGAACCGGCCGACGTGGGAGGCTCCGGACCACTCGACGTTGCCGTCGGGGCCGGCGGCGATTCCCGGGGGCGGGGATCCCCCGCCGGTTATCAGGAAAACGCACAGAATTACCAGGGCCCGGCGGGAAATGAGAAACTGCATGGATTAGCCTCGGGAGTCGGGACAGAAGGGTATAAGTCGTTTTGTTAAATTATATAACAAATGGGCGGAAAATGACAGTCCCATGGCGCGGGGGGGATTTCCTCGCGGTCATCCGGAATACGGGCGGGATCGCCGGAACAGGACGACGAGCAGACACGCCACGATCAGGAAGACCCCCAGGTAGCCGACGATCCCGATGTTGCGAAGCTGCATGTCGCCGGCCACCACGCCCGAAAGCCCCGCCAGCGCGAGCACCCCGCTGACGATCATGAGCCAGCGGATCCCGTCGGCGAGCCGGCTCCCGCCGAAAACCGGGGCCGCGAAGAGCATCGCAACAGGGAAGAAAACGTCCCAGCCGAGGATGTCCAGGGCGTAGACCACCGAGGGCCACTCGAAGGACAGAAACAGGGGCAACCACGGCTGCCCGGCGAAGGCGGCCTGCCGGCTCATCGTCAGGATGACGAAGTGCACGCTGCAGGTCACGCCGGCCAGCAACCCCATGAAGACCACGGCGGTGAGGCTGAGCGTCCTGGCGTGGGCCGGCGCCCAGGCGTGGATCGCCACCATGAGGGCCACCATCGCCGGCATCAGGAGGATGATCAGGATCTCGAGGATCGTGAACATCGGGTCGCCGATCGGGTCACTGGGGCTCTGAAGCGACATGAAGCCGACGGCGAGGGTCACGGCATACGCCACCAGCAGGACCACGACGCATCCCGCCGAATAGAGTCCCAGCCGCCTGGCGGTCGTGCTGAATTCTCCGGACAATGACCTTCCCCCTGGCTGATTTCCCTGCTGGATGGCTGCCGCCACTCTACTTCAAGAGAGCCATCTTCCGCACCGCCGCGAAGTCCGCCGTCTCCAGCCGCGCCAGGTAGGTGCCCGACGGCACCGGCCTGCCGGCGTCGTCGCGGCCGTCCCACTCGAGCGCATGGGCGCCTTCGTTAAGGGTGGATCCCGCCGCCAGCGTCCGCACCAGACGTCCCGCCGCATCGAAGACCCGGACCGTCGCCGGGCCCGACCGTTCCAGGGTGAACGAGATGGTGGTCCGGGGATTGAACGGGTTGGGGTGGACGTTCGGCTCCTTCGCTGCGGCTGGTGGCGGTCCGGCCGCCCTTTCGTTCCAGCCCCGGGTCGCCCAGGTCTCGATCGCAACGGAGAGGCCTCCCACCGGGAGCTTTTCGAAGGCGAACGCCTCCGTGTCGATGATCCCCAGGGACGCCGAGCCCACGCCGACACGGAAGGTGTAGTTCCCCGCCGGAGCGGCGGCGGGCACGTCCTGCCGGATCCCCGTCCGCACCACCGTCGCCCCGGCCCGGAACAGCACGTCGGGCACGGTGGTGACGGGGTAGGTCGATCCGTTCGGCAGGATGGCATCGACCTGGGCCGTCGCCAGGATGTCGGTGGCAGTGGTGTTGGTGATGGACACGTCGTAGGTGAATGATCCGCCGGTGGCCGGAATGGTCAGGGGCCCGGCGACCGTGATGACCACATCGAGATCCGGGCCGGCTTGATGCAGCAGGTCGTTGCTGCTGATGAAGAACCCCGCTCCCTGGGATGTGAAAGCGACAAGGTCCCCGACTTCCCTCACGCCGAAACAGGCATCCCCGGGATCGTGATGCCCGACCTCGACGGGATCGGCGGGATCGGAGACGTCGATGATCCGCACCCCCAGCTCGTTGTTGGCCACGTAGGCGAAATCGTCCCGCAGCCAGACGTCCGTTGCCCGGTCCTGCAGGGCCAGGCCCCCGAGGTCCTCGATCGCCGCGGGATCGGTGACGTCCAGGATCCGGAACTGGTCGTAGCACCCCACGTAGGCCAGACCGTTTTTGACGGCAACTGAAAGGGCGCCCGCCCCCGGCAGGACATGGCTGCCCAGGATGACGAGGTTGCCCGGATCGGAAGCCTCGATGATGGTCAGGTTGGGAGTGTCGATGACGTAGATCATCGTACCCTGGGCTTCGATGCTGTAGCCCGCTCCGGGAAGGACCGTGCTATCGCGCGGGATGGGAAGCGTGGGGTTCGAAACGTCGAACGTCCTCACCCTCCCGTCGAACTGGACGAGAAATACGAGGTCGCCGGACACCGCGACGTCCAGCGTGAAACCCGACATGGTGAACGAACCGACCTGGGCGGCATTGGCCGGATCGGAGATGTCGATCACCCTCAGGCCGTACTGGCTGTCCGCCACGTAGGCATGGGATCCGGCCACGGCGATGCCGATGGCGCCTCCGGGAACGGGGACGTTGGCGCCGGCCGGGTGGGGATTCGCGGGATCGCTGACGTCCAGGATGACCAGTCCCTCGAATTGCGAACTGATCAGGGCCAGGTCCCCTTCGACGGCCAGGCGCTCGGGGTTCCCCGGCAGCAACCAGCTCCCGACCGGAGTCATGCCGGCGATGGACTTGTCGGCGGGGCCGGGACTCGTTGCCCGATCCATTGCGCCGTCCAGGGCCGCTTGAAGGGCCGACCGCGAGCCGGGATTACCCAGAACGCTCCCCGAGGCGCAGGTGATGGTCACGAGAAGGAGGATCGCCGCCATGGTCCTCGATTGCATGTCTTCCCCTTGAACGTGCGGATCGGCCGCGCGTCATGAATGGACAATCCACCCTTGCCCATCACTTCAAATACTGAGCCTTCAAGTCCCCCCACGTAATGCCTTCATTCGGAATCAGGGGACTGATCCGCAGCCAGATAACGATGTTTTCAATCAGCCTTATTTCATCCTCCGCCAGGCGTCCTGGAAAATAGTCGCGGTGGAGTGGGGTCATGTCGCATGAAAATACAACCCGCCCTGATGACTCCCACGCGGCGAGAACTGGCGGTGGGAGTGGGCAACCCTCTGCGAGTGCATTTTCCCCGGCTGAAGCCAAAATCTGCGCCTGCCCTGAAACAACCATGCTGCAGCCGGCCATGTGGCGAAATTGAAACACATTATCCAAGGTCGGGTGGCCGTACACGGGTCGAATAATCGGCCAGTATCCAACTCCTCCATCATAATTGTCGACGGGATCGGTTACCCAACAATTCTTGTATTCAACTCCCAATGATGACGCCAAACTATTAATCCCTGAAGGGTCCTGGCGGTATTCGTGAAAGAGCCAGAGACCCGCACCCCTGTTCAGGAAAAGCTCAACAGCATTTACCTCATCTTCTGAAAATGAATTGATCCCTATATCCCAAGTGCGTACTGGAACAACGAACACATCAAACGACTCCAAGATCTGGAAGTCAATGGGACCATTTGTTACTTCCTCAACCACCCAGCCTTGTGCCTCCAGGGTCTCCGTAAATGTATGGATATCGAAATTTTGACCGTGCGCGCGGTCCACGAGCATGGCGCCTGGAGGACCCGAACTGAAGATGGACCCTGCTTGTCCAGGCACGGCCGACTGGTCTAACCCAGCAAGGTCGTCCGACCTCAGGCGGGCGACGGCGTTCGGACCCTCAACCACCGCCCCTCTCACATGCGAATCGCCGCCCCAGATCAGAGCCAACGCAAATGACAAGGACATAAGCCATGGATTCCTTGAAATCATTTCCACTCCTCCCCGATCATAAGCCCCTCATATTATCCGAAAATTCAACCTGACCCCTCAATCAGCGTTGGGTTTCATCTGCAAACACAAAGGCCCGAAGGGCCGGGCCGGCGCAAGCTGCTGTCAGGGGTCCCTCTCGCAATGGCTTCCTACCTGAATACTGACTTGACCCGCCCCCAAGAAGAGGGTATTACCTCGACGGGAGCTTGGCCATTTATTGTGGCGGCGGGCATTTCCCAACTTCCCGATGAAGGCTGGAACTCCGCCCCGCCTGAGTCAGCGCCATAGCCGCCGAACTCTGATCCAGGAGCGACACATAGGTTGATTGGTATATCGTAACGGTTGGGCCAAATCGTAATCACGGCGAGAACTGTGATTGTCGTTGCAGGGAACGGCGTCTCAGGCGCAACAGATACCTCGAAAACCCAATGATCTGAACCAGGCATGTTGAGGGCCAGGTTAAACCCTTCTGTTGGGAGCCCGGTAACCATGGCATTCCCCGAACCTCCACAAACGGCACTCACGCTGGCAGACCAATGAACGAGGCTTCCCCCGACAGAGGGGTTCGTCAGAATGAGATAAGCAGTGACCGATTCGGTTCCTTCGGCCACGGTCGACGAAACGACCGTGGCACCTTGGTCAAAGTACAATCCTAGCCCATCGGGATCGGGGTCTATCTGAGCGTAGGTGTAGGCCACCGAGGCCAGCATCATCAAGGAAAGACAACTGATTCGCCCAATAACTTTCATGAAACGTTTCCCTCGCGTAGATCCGACAATCCTGCCACGGTGAGCGCCGGAAGCTCATTTTCTCACAGTAACCCTTGACGATTGTTTCAGCCGCAAATCTGGTTGCCACGGGCCGTGCACCCGCACGACGCGGGACGAACGGTATTGTCATGTGCAAGCTCTCGCAATACGGACAGTCTCCTCATTCCGCCCCGGAGAACTCAAACAAGCCCGTTTCCGACAACCGCACTCGGAGACGGCGCGACTCCCGGGTCGGCTGCCCTCCCTGGAACTGAATTTGGTCAACGAGATCAAAAGTATCCGGCGCAACCCATACCACCTCACCGGGTTCAACGCGGGTCAAGCCCGGAAACTGCCGATACAACTCACTGAACCACACTTGCGAGCATTTTCTCACCTCAGCGCCACCAGCACGATTGATATAGACCTCTTCGACCCACATTCGATGCGACCGCTCGACCCTGAACAGCGTCACGCGCAAAACTCGTGTTACCCTCCACATGCCTGCGTCATGACCCGAGTCAAATACAAGAGGTTCTTCGATCGACAGGCCGGGCCCCAGACTCATCAGATATGCCGAGCCGGGGAGCGTTTTCGTGAGTTCAACAGACTCGGGCTCAACGCATACAGCTTGGCCGAACGCTGCTTGGGACAGAACTGCAGACACCAACAATGCCGCGGTCAAAGGACGCATGTCGAACTTTCTCATTCCGTAAGACTCGGCGGTAACTTGGTTCAGCATAACACGCCCACGGGATCGCATGCGGAAAAATCCCGCGAAAAGGCCCCCCGCCGAAGCGGGAGGCCATTCAAGGCAGCGCATTCGAACAGTCGCTATTTCAAGAGAGCCATCTTCTGCACCGTGGCGAAGTCCGCCG
>JAHJTW010000346.1 GCA_018829565.1 bacterium
AATTCTTCAGCACAAAACAGGCGCGACAAAAACCCGCGACTGTCGCCAAGCTGCTGCCTCTCAACGAGCTTCAGGCCGTTCAACGGCAAAGGAGTAACAATAAAACGACTCATAGCAGTGCTTCGTAAGCGGCAATCTCGGCATCGCACAGGCTGCGGACGTTGTCCCCTTCACGCTGTGCCCGATACCAGCCCATTGTCCGATCAATTGCTTCCGCCAACGTCAATTTGGGGACGACACCCAATAATTGCCGCGCCTTGGCAATTTCCAGCGACAACCAGCCCGCTTCGTGGGGGCCTGCCGTGCCGTCGCCAAAAATCACATCACCACCGCCGTAAGCTGTGCGCGCCAGCTCGATGACTTCACGGACAGTGGCAGCTTCATTGGTTTGCGGCCCGAAGTTGAAAGCCCCAGCCAATTCGGGTTGATGCCATAGTTTTTGGGCCAGGGCCAGATAACCGGCCAGCGGCTCCAGCACATGTTGCCAAGGTCGAATTGCCCGCGGTCGACGAATTTCCAGTGGCCTGCCGGCCTGCCAGGCTCGCACGGCATCAGGGATCAGCCGGTCTTCGGACCAGTCGCCGCCGCCGATCACATTGCCCGCGCGAGCGGTGGCCACCGCTACGCCTTGCTCGCGCAAAAAGGCCTCGCGATAGCTGGCAATGACGATTTCGCTGGCGGCCTTGCTGGCGCTGTAAGGATCGTGTCCGCCCAAGGTGTCGTCTTCGCGATAGGGGTAAGGCCATTCATTGTTGCGATAGACCTTGTCGGTGGTAACCATCACCACGACACGCGCACTGTCAAGCCCGCGCAGGGCATCGAGGAGGTGGGCGCTGCCCATGACGTTGCTGGCGAAGGTTGCCAGCGGGTCACGATAGCTGGCCCGTACCAGCGCTTGCGCGGCCAGATGCAAAACTATTTCCGGTCGCGCCTTGCGCACAATTTGCCCCAATGCCGAAGGATCACGGATATCGCAAAAATGACTGGTGATGCCTTCGGCAATGCGGGTAAGTTCAAACAGGCCGGGCGTGGTGTCGGGCGGCAAAGCGACGCCTGTGATTTCAGCGCCAAGCCGCTTCAGCCAGAGCGCCAACCAACAGCCCTTAAAACCGGTATGCCCGGTGAGGAGAACGCGCTTGCCGCGCCAGAAGTTTGCCCTCTCCGTCATTACCAGATTTTCCATGGCGCTTTGCCGCTGTTCCAAAGATCATTCAACAGATTCTTCTCGCGCAGTGTGTCCATCGGCTGCCAGAAACCGCTGTGCTTGAATGCCGCCACTTCACCATCAGCGGCAAGGCCGGTCAATGGTTCACCTTCCCAGCTCGTGTCGTCACCGCTGATCCGGTCAAGCACTTGGGGTGAAAGCACAAAAAAACCACCATTCACCCAACTCCCATCACCTTCTGGTTTTTCCTGGAAACAATTGACCATGCCTTCATTGGTTATCTTCAAGGCGCCATATCGTCCCTGCGGGCGGGTTGCGGTAATCGTTACCTGCTTTCCATGTGATTTATGAAACGCAACTGATTTTGTAATATCCACATCACTGACCCCATCTCCGTAGGTAAAACAAAAGGCTTCTTCGTCCTTGATATAGTCGCGCACACGCTTCAGGCGCCCACCGGTCATGGTGCTCTCCCCCGTGTCCACGAGGGTGACGATCCATGGCTCCGCGTTATTCTGATGAACCTTCATCCTGTTGTCTTTCATGAAAAAAGTAACATCTGACATGTGCAGGAAATAGTTGGAAAAGTACTCCTTGATGACATATCCTTTGTATCCGCAGCAGATTACGAAATCGTTTATGCCATGGGCCGAATAAATCTTCAAAATATGCCACAGGATAGGCTTGTGCCCGATTTCCACCATTGGTTTTGGCTTGAGATCGGTTTCCTCACTCAGGCGGGTACCTAGACCCCCTGCTAGAATGACAGCCTTCATAGATGCACCCTTTAGATTAAACTCTTTCAGAGCCATTATGCAACCCCTTGGCTCATCTAACTCATAAAAAACAGAGCCCAGCTTAGCCGCTCCGCACTGAATTGTCGAAAACAAAACGCATAGCTTACAAGAACAAAGGGGCTTCCTTTTTCTGCTAAGTTATTTCTCCAATACAACCGACACGCTTTTCTTGAAAGGCAACTTCATTAAAACCAAGACATATCCCAGCCAGGGGTTAGCCACAGGAGGCCATCAAATAAACCCGATAAGGACCGAACTTACGAACCGCATCGTAGCGCAGATCTGTCATGAACCGCTCGTTCAGATATCCTTCCATGGTGACCAAGTAACGAAGACCATACCGATGCCCCACCTCGTCAAGGGAAAGAAGCAAGCGAGGGAAAATGGGCTCGATAGACTTAAACCCATAACCATGTGCCCCATACAACACAGGATGACCTGTACGATATGCGACGACATCATACCAATTAGCGGGCAGGCACATAACCGTTCCGCAGGGAGCTTGAGTCAACCAACAAATCAAATTCTCGAAATCATCATCTACCTTGAGTATCCGGCTTGAGCGGACATGCCGATAGAACATGACTATTCCCGACAAAGAAATAGTAAAAGCCGCACAGGCCAGGGAGACAGCTATTCGCGAAAGGTGGGGAGAAGCCATCAATGCCCCCCATAAGAGGGCCGCAGGCAAGGCCGTGTTATAAACATAAAAATACCCGGCACCGAGACATCGCAGCCACGGCAAAACCAAGGTCAAGACACCGAACAGCAAGATTCCGGACAGCCAAAGGAATACACCAAAAGAAAACACATCAACACAGTCTTTCTCCAACAAAACGAGCCCCACCAGAAACCACGCCCAAGGATTATAGACAAAAAAATAGCGGGCATGACGCAACATCCCCTTCAACCCAGGCTGGTAGAACCTGGTCGGGGTCAGATAATCCTGCTCCCCGTATATCGGTGATTCTCTGAGCGGATGCACTTGGAGCCAAGGCCAGTTTCTGAACCAAAAAAGGACAATGTCCCAATGGGCTCGCAAAACATTCCAGTAAAACCCCCCGCTCAGCATCAACGCCACAAGCATGGATGCGGGGATGATAATAGCAATCCGCACGTCGCCAGTAATAAGCGCCGCCGTAAACGATAAAAAAAATAGTAATTGGGTCGTCATCTTGTGAGTCAATAAAACGAGAGCGCCCAATGACCAAACCACCCCCCACAACCACCATGGCCCACCAGCAGGACCGACCAGAACCAGCACTAACAATATCTGCAGGTCAAGAAACAACCCCCCGAGACCGCGGGGGTTCAACTGAACATTGTAGGAAACATTAACCGGCGTTGTCGCGTAAACAATTCCAGCCATCGCCACAAAAAAAGGATCGCCTTTGCCAACAACGGCAGCCACCGTCATCGCAATCCCCAAACGGAACAGATCCACAACTAAGCCGATCAAATAGCTGTACCGCTCGAAAACGATTCGCGGCAACCTCGCCACCAGCATTATAAATAAAGGAGGATACCACTGGTGTTCTTCCAAGAGATATTGAGGCAATTCAGGGGGAAAACGCCGGTCCCGCCAGTATGTCTCCAAATAAAGCTTCCAATACCAGTGATCAACCCCCAAATCGGTTCCCGCTATTCGAAAAGGAACATTGCGCAACAGAAAACCGACCAGCATAATGCAGGCAGCAACCAACCAAATCATCATGGAAAATCTCCGGACACATGGAGATCCCCTCCCCTATTCGATCGTTCCTGCGGCAACTTCCAGTCAACCGAGGTCATGGAGTCCACAAGACTCATCCGCTGTATCTCGAATGACATCGGCCGAGAACGATCCAAAGCCGGCACACCGTAACCCGAACAAAGCCGGCAGATATCCATCTCACCCTGTTTGGTGACAATACGATGGCGAAAAGAACGCATCGCTTCGCCATTCCAAATTTCCCGTAACGGTTTTTCAAAGACATTGCCCAATACATGCCGACCCTGCGGATCCCGGCAACAGGGCACCACGCTGCCATCCCAGCAAACCAGCATCGAATTCCAAATCCAGGTGCATTCATTCCTCGGCACAATTTTAGGTTTGAGCTCACCACGAGCAAAAGCCTCCTCGTCATAAAACCAGTACCGAGGATTATCCGGTAGCAGTTCCCTTCCTTCAGCTATTGTCCGCACGCACGGATCGATCAGATTGGCTCGATCCACGCCGATTTCTTTTGCCCAGCGCAAAAACTCCGACACCTCATGCTCATTGTGCTTCATGACAACAAAACCGACATTAACCTGGACATTGCTGTGGGGATGCCGTTGCCGTTCCACCAACAACTGTTCAAGATTGCTGATAACACGAGAGAGGTCGCCACGAACCCGGTACCGCTCATGCGTCTCCTGGGTCATACCTCCGATCTGAAAGCTGATATCATTGACATCCGAATAAATCACCCCTTCCGGGTTTACATGTTCGCCATTCGTACATGTTTCCACGTAGATGCCTTTTCCCCGCGCATAACGGATCATGTCATAAGCACGCTTGTTCAAAAAAGGTTCTCCCATAAAGTAGAACATGAGAACAACCGCGTGAGAGGCAATCTGGTCAATAAACCGGCAATACAGATCATAGTCCAGCACCCCAGCTCGTCGGGCCATCGACCCGTTACCGGTCTCACACACAGGACAACGCAAATTACAGCTGTTGGTCGGCTCAATGGAAATATGCACAGGGAGCATCAACGGTCCGACCAGTTTAGCCTTGGCCATGACCGTATTGTAAAGCAACGACTGCCAACCACGTGGGCGCGATCGCACCAAGCTCCACGTCCTGGTTAGATATTTGTTAAACTTTAGCATTGCTTGCTCTTTCATCTGTGTTTTGAAGTTGCCACAGTTGATGAAATCTTCCCTTTCGCTGCATCAGTTCTCCCCATGAGCCCTGTTCGATGATGCGTCCACCCTCCATAACGCAAATCGTATCGGCGATTCGTACAGACGAAAGACGATGGGCGATCATGATTACCGTGGTTTTCCCCTTGAGTGCCGCAACCGCGTCCGTAACAGTCCGCTC
>JAHJTW010000203.1 GCA_018829565.1 bacterium
AGCCGGGGATCCCCCATCATCGCCGTCGATAACCTTCAAGGCGGCCTGTGGTCCGCCCAGGTCGCAGCCGCGGTGACGGCCGAGTTCTGGGAGGACCGCCTGCTGGGCAAGACCCAGATGGTCAGGTTCCCGAACCGCGCCTTGTGGCTGGTGTCGGCGAATAATCCCAAGCTCTCGATGGAAATCGCCCGCCGGTGTGTCCGCATCCGGATCGATCCCGGGCAGGAGCAGCCGTGGAAGCGGACCGGGTTCAAGCACGACCCGATCCGAGAGTGGGTGCGCCAGAACCGGTGGGAACTTGTCCGGGCCATCCTCACCCTGATCCAGCACTGGATCGCCAGCGGCGCCCCGCACGCGGAGAAGACCTTGGGCTCGTTCGAGGCGTGGGCCCGGGTGATGGGCGGGATGGTCCGGCACCTCGGGCTGGAGGGGTTCCTCGAGGACAGCGACGAATTTTACGAGGCGGCCGATCCGGAGTCGGGGGAGATGGCCGCGTTCATCACCGCTTGGTGGGACCGGCACGCCGAGACCCCGGTCACCCCGGCAACCCTGCTCGCCCTCGCCGAGGCCGAAAAGATGATCCCCTTTGCCACCAGCGGGGCCACCGATGCCGCCCGGTTGGCCAGGTTCGGCCGGGCCCTCTCGCAGATCCGCGACCGCAGATTCGGCGATCTGAAGGTCACCGTCAGCAAAAACAAGAAACGCTGCAGCAACGACTACCGCCTCGTCCAAGTGACCGGGAATTTGTTCAATCATTCTAAGGAAAGTGACTGATGTACAAAAAAGGCAGGAGGTGGCAGGAGGTAGCAGGAGGTCTGAATTTGGACCTCCTGCCGCGAAAGCTATTGTCATTTAAGGGTGTTACGGCCGAGCAGGAGGTGGCAGGAGGTCTCTCCGTCAGTCCTAGGAATTTTTTCTCTCTCTCTACACGTATATATAAAGTAACCCCGAAAAAGCTCCTGCTACCTCCTGCCGGAGGGCGAACTTCTTCTCTAAATGATTTTTCTACAGTGGGTTGCCGTGGCAGGAGGTCCGCCGAAAATGGCCCTCTGACCTCCTGCCGACCTCCTGCTTTTTGCCCCCGACCTCCTGCCGGGCCTCGCAGCGGCTGGGGGAGGGAGGGGATGTTCCCGGACCACCGCAGGGGGGCCTCGAGGGTCGGACCGGGCTCCGCCCTTCCCTGCAGGCGGACCGTGCTGCGGACCCCATCCTGCCCGGCCTGCCCGGGCCTGCCCATTCGCCACTCAATGACCGGCACCAACCTGCAGGAGGCAACGCGATGATGAAGGAACTGACGATCCAGATGATGGCCCTAAGCGACCTCGCGCCGGCGGAGTACAACCCGCGGACGATCTCCCCGGCGGCATTGGCCGGCCTGCGTGGCAGCGTGGAGCGTTTTGGCCTGGTCGAGCCGGTGGTCTGGAACCGCCGCACCGGCCGCGTGGTGGGCGGCCACCAGCGCCTGAAGGTGCTGCAGGCGATGGGCGAGACCGAGACCCAGGTGGTGGTCGTGGACCTCGAGGAGACCGAGGAGAAGGCGCTCAACATCGCCTTGAACAGCCCCAGCATCGCCGGCGAGTTCACCGCCGACCTGCACAAGCTCCTGGCCGAGATCGACGCCGCCATGCCCGAGCTGTCGGGTCTCCTGAGGTTCGACGACCTGGCCGCGCAGACCCGGGCGCTGCTGGCCGATCTCACACCCAACGAGGGCGCCACGGACCCTGACGACGTCCCGGAGGCCCCTGACGAGCCCATCACCCAGCCCGGCAACCTCTGGGTCATGGGTCGCCACCGGCTGGTCTGCGGCGACAGTGGCGACCCGGCGGTCCTCGAGCGCCTGATGGACGGCCAGGTGGCGCAGCTCTACGCCACAGATCCTCCCTACGGCGTCGGCTACGACGGCACCTCCCATCCCCAGAACCGCAGGGACAAGGACAGGGGTAGGGAGGCCGGCACCCAGAACCGGGACTGGTCGGCGGACTACAGCGACCACGACGCCTGGGACCACTTCGGCGACAAGGCCGAGTTCGAGGGATTTCTGGAGCGGGTGTTCCTGAACGCCAAGGGTCACGTCGATCTGGACGCTGCCTGGTACTGCTGGCACGCCAGCGCGACCGCGGGCAGCTTCCTGAAGGCCTGGGACATCGCCGGCATCCGCTACCACCAGACCATCACCTGGGTGAAGCCGACCCACGTCCTTGGGTTCGCGATGTGGAATTACCGCACCGAGCCCTGCCTGATGGGCTGGCAGCAGGGTCACAAGCCCCATGCCCTGCCGGTCCCTGACGAGCACTCGAACTGCTGGGAGGTGGACTGGGAAGGCAAGGCCCGCTGCACCGATGGCCAGCATCCCACCCAGAAGCCGGTCCGTCTGTTCGAGCTGCCCATGCTCAAGCATACCCGACCGGGGGCGGTCTGCCTGGAGACGTTCGCGGGCAGCGGGTCCCAGATCATCGCTGCCGAGCGCCTGGACCGCCGCTGCTTCGCCGTCGAGCGCATGCCCCGGTTTTGCGATGTCATCGTGACCCGGTGGGAAAAGTTCACAGGGCAGACGGCGGTCAGGATTCCTCAAGGGGAGGTCCGCTGATGGCCTACGGACAAGACATCAAGCTGCAGGCCAAAGCCCTGTGGATCACCGGGGCCGGCACCGACCAGCAGATCGCCCAGCGCCTCGGCATCAAGCGGCCCGAGACGATCGGCGATTGGCGACGCACCGAGGGCTGGGACATCGAACGCCAGTACGTCCAGAAGATCACCGAGGAGCGGGTCACCCAGGCCGTCGCCGAGACCATCACCGAGATGAACACCCGGCACCTGAAGGAGTACCAGCTGCTGCAGAGCAAGGGCGTGCAGGGGCTGAAGGACCTTGCCCCGAAGACGGCTGGTGAGGCCATGTCGTTGGTCGACGTGGGCATCCGGGGCGAGCGCCTGGTCCGAGGCGAACCGACCGAGGTCCGGGAGGTCCGGGCCCTGATGCAGGCCAACGTCCAGGTCCTGGAAATCGTGGTTGCCGATGTGATCAAGGTGCTGATCGATGCCGGCCGGATGGACAAGCGCCTGGCCCAGGTCTTCGCCGACGAGTTCGCCCGGCGGGTGAACGAGGCCCCATTCCGGTACGCGGTGGAGGGCTGAATCATGAACCGTGGAACACTAAGCGATTGCGTCATTTACGCCATCGACGCAAATGGCATAAAGGAACACCATTTGCCTCATTATCGGGCCGCGGGATGTGTCCATTTGGACACGTTAAATCCCCGAAGGTCGCATACTAGGAAATATATGACCTGCAACGAGTTACAGCGTTTTTGGGGCCATTTCTGCGGACCTGACGGCCATTTCCAGCCGCTTGGGGTCGACCTGGGCGTAGATCTCGGCCGTGGTGACGTGGGCATGCCGCAGGGCAACCTGGACCAGCCTCAGGTCCCCTGTGGCGTTGTACAGCCGCGTGGCGAACGTGTGCCTAAGTACATGGGGCGTCATGGTTTTGGTGATTCCTGCCTCCTGGCAACGGCCAGCGACGATCCTCTGGACCTGCCTGCAGCAGAGGCGGCGGCCTGCTCCGGTGCGAAACAGGGGATTTTCCGGTGGGACAGTTTGGGACAGTGGGCGCAGCAGGGCGAGGACGGCAGCTGG
>JAHJTW010000204.1 GCA_018829565.1 bacterium
CGCCAGTTCGAAGAATCCCATGATCGTGAAGTACAGCACCCCGGCAGCGATGGCGATCTCCGGGCGCTGTTCCCACTCGCCGCTTCCGCGTCCGGGATACACCGCGTCCAGGATCGAGGGATCCAGGCCGCCCCTTGGTACGGGAATGAACAGGGTCAGGAACACCGACACGAGGTAGGCCACCACCCCCACTCCCGACCGCACCAGCAGCATGACCTTACCCTCCTGCGAGGCCGCCATGACGGTCATGAACCTGCCGGCCATCAGGACCCCGTAGATCTTCATGACCGCCCACGACCCCACCGCGACCGAGAAACCCAGGGCGAACAGACCGTACATCACGACCAGCCCCAGGAAGATGAGGACCTTGCGAACCACGGGAACGTCTCCCACGGCAAGCGCGCCCATGAATCCACCCGAATGCAGGACCACGAACTCCAGGACCATGATCCCCACGGCCATGGGAACCCAGGCCCCGTCATCCACGGAGATCGGATCCACCCACACCCTCACCAGGGTGACCACCAGCAGGAAGGAAGGGACGGCCGAAGCCAGGCAGGCCATCCGGGACCAGGTCGTGCGTAGACCGGGCCAGGGGGGTGACGCCGAATCGGAGGGCATGCGGGAACTCCGGGATCAGGGGTGAATTCCGTTCATCATCCCGACATTGAAGCATCCCTGCCCCTGGTCAGGCAAGATCCGGCTGTTGGATTGACTCGATGGAGACCGACAGTTGACGCCCGCATCCTGGTCAGCACCGGATACGGGCGCCATGCCTGCCAGGGAATTCCGGTGTCCGGACCGGACCTACCGGAACAACCCCTTCACGTTTCCCCATGACGTTTTCAAATCGGGTATCGCGGGATCATCGGTCACCGTCAGGGTGAAACCGGCCGATTCGCTGACCGATCCCTCCTCCTCGAGGGCGACGCCCAAGGCCGCGTAGACCTCGAGAACGTAATACACACCGGGCTCGATGGATCCCGCCAGGTCGAAAGGCCCAGGGGTCACGATATCCAGGAACGACCCGGACCGGCGGAGGTACAGGGTGGCCCCGCCCGCAAGGGATCCCCGAAGGGAATAGAACGACGGTTCGGTGACGGTGAAGTGGACAGCCAGGTAAGAAGATGTCTCGATGAACGGTCCGGTGCCCTGACCGACCAGTTCCACCAGGGCGCTGAGATCCCCTTCCACCACCAGGGTGTTCCCCGCCGCCTGGATGGCACTGTTCTGATGGGCGTAGCCGGTCGCGATCTGGGTCACGCTGACATCGCTGACCCAGGGACCGGTTTCGAAGAATTCTCCGTGGTCATACCCACCTAGCGACGTGTCCAGGCATTCGGTGAACCGCTGCGTGAATTCCAGGGATACCTGGGCCGATGTCGTGGCAGCCGACAGGGCCAGGCTCAGGATGCAGAGAACGACCATTATCGAGCGAGTCATGAGGGTCCCCCTTCCGAGATGCTGGTGAGGCGAATGTATGAGGTTAAGTAATTGACAACCAGCAGTCAACGATCCCGCCTGCGCCCGCTCGATCCCCTACGGAACCGGCCGCCGCACCCGCAGGTCCGGCGGCCGGAATCGTGGCATCGCTGCAGTTACTTGACGAGGGTCATGCGCCGCACCGACTCGAAGTCGTCCGCCCGCATGCGGTAGAAGTAGACGCCGCCGGCCACGGGCCGGCCGGCCTGGTCGTCGCCGCGCCAGACGGCCTCGTGCCGTCCGGCTTCCATCCGGACACCGTCCAGCAGGGTGCGCACCAGCTTGCCGCGCATGTCGTAGACTTCGAGCCGGACCGCCGCGGTGCGGGGCAGATCGAAGGCCAGGGTCGTCATGGGGTTGAAGGGGTTGGGCACCGCGCCCGACAGGGCGAAGGCCGCCGGGGTCCGGTCACCGTCCTGCCTGGCGGGGTCGCCGAGCAGGTCCCATCCCTTCAGATCCCAGCCCGAGACGGGGGCGCCGGCCGACTTGGCCACCAGCTTCATGAATCCGAACCCGTCGGCGTCGATGACCTGGGCCTGGGAATACCCCACGCCCACCTGGTAGGTGTAGTCGCCCGCCGGTGCGGCCGCGGGAACCGCCTGGGTCAGACCCGACCGACCGACCGTCCCGCCGGCCGGGAAGAGCTGGTTGTCCAGGCGGGTGAGCAGCATGGTCGTGCCGTTGGGCAGGACCGCCTGCACACCCACGCTGGCGGTGATGTCGGCTGCGGTGGTGTTGGTGATCTCCACATCGTAGGTGAACGTCCCCCCCGTGGCCGGAATGGTGACCGGCGCGCCCTGCGGAGTCACGGTGACCACCAGGGCGGTCGAGCCGGTCAGATCCAGGTGGGCGGGGATCACGACCTGCGGGCTGCCCGCATCGTTGCTGAAGACGACGATCTCGGCGTCGTAGGCCGGAGCTTCGAGGTCCGCCGCGGAGAACGAAGCAATCAGATCCATGGATTCGCCGGCGGCGAGGCTGCCCGCTGCCGGGCTGACCGTGATCCACTGGGGCACGGCCTGGATCTTGATCGCCAGGCCATCGTGGACGTAGGCCGTGTTGAAGGCGACCTGCAGGCCGTCCGTCCCGTCGGCGTTCTGGATGCCCACGGTGCAACCGTCCGAGGGCGTGCCCATGGTCAGGTACTGGTAGACGATCTTGCCGCTGGGATACAGCAGGGCCTGGAAGGTGTAAGGACCGCCCCCTCCGTAGTGGGGCACGGCGTCGTACTGGACGATCACCCGGCCGCCGTCGTTGTGGGCCAGGATCCGGGCGCCGGTCACGGTGAGGTCGTCCCAGAAGGGGGCGATGAGGTTGCCCGGAGCCCCCGCGTTGGGGATCGCCTGGTTGGAGTATGCCGTCGAAGAGCTGGTGAAGCTCAGCCAGCCGTTGCTGCAGACCCTGAACTGGTCGAAGACGTTCCCGTAGAAGGGGAAGTCGAAGCCCAGGGGGAAGGGGCCGGCGTTGACGTCGTCGCCGGAGGTGATCACCGGCGTGCCCACGGCCGAGATGTCCACCCAGTCGAACACGGGGCCGCCGGGTTCGTCGCTGTCGGTCCAGCGGTAGCCGAACAGGTCCGGTCCGCCCGAACCGGTGATCACGGCCTCGCCCCGGCGGGCGTCCTTCTGACCCTTGGCCAGGTAGACGAAGTCGTGGACGACCGGCGCGGCCGACTTGTCCAGCAGCAAGGGGTCGGGGATGGCGAAGTCGAGGACGCCCTCGCCCGTGTTGGTGATGGTGAGGGTCTGCTGGGAGCTGCCGCCGAGGGGCAGGGTCTCGCTCAGGGATCCCGGGGAAACGGCGATGGCCGGAGGGCCGAGGGTCTCGACCATGGCCAGGTTGGACACCGGGCCCATGTTGCCGTAGTCGTCCAGCGCGCGGACCGCCACGTAATAGGTGCTGCTGAAGTCCAGGCCGCCCAGGCGCAGGGACTCCGCGCCGCCGGCCGGCTGGGGCGCGGGCTCGCCGTCCACCGGCAGGGCCAGATCCCAGGGAACCATCGAGGAGGAGTAGCGCATCTCGTAGGACGCGGCCGTGCCCGTGTCGCCGTCGTCGCCGGTGGCGGTCCAGGTCAGTTCGGCCCAGCTGCTCCCCTGCGCCCCGGCCGCCAGGTCGGTGATCATCCCGGGAGCCGTGGTGTCGGGATCGGAGATGGCCATGTGCAGGTTGAGCCGGCCACCGGTGAGGCAGCGGTTCTGGAGCTGAGGCAGGACGTCCACCGAACTGTAGATGATGTTGATGGCGTCCTCCACGCCCAGGTTGGGGAACCGCCCCTTCAGCATGGCGAAGGCGCCGGCCACGTGCGGGGTGGCCATGGAGGTGCCCGAGTAGACGGAGTAGGTGTTGCCCGGGGTGGTGCTGAGGATCTCGACGCCGGGAGCGGCCAGGTCGACCGAGGTCACCCCGTAGTTGGAGAAGGAAGCCAGCTGGTCGTTGTGGTCGGTGGCGGCCACCGAGACCACGTTGGGCACGTCGTAGCCCTGGGGATAGTAAGTGTTGAGATCGGTGTTGCTGCCGTTGTTGCCGGCCGCCGCCACGAAGATGATCCCGTTGTCGTAGGCTTCCTGGATGGCCAGCTCGAGGGCTTCCGAGTAGCCGCCCCCGCCCCAGCTGTTGCTCATGACGTCGGCGCCCATCTGAGTGGCGTACTGGATGCAGGAGATCGCGTCCGCCGTCGAACCGGACCCGAACGAGGACAGGAACTTCAGGGCCATGATCGACACGGTCCAGTTGACTCCCGCGACGCCGACGCCGTTGTCGCCGACCCCTCCGATGGTCCCGGAGCAGTGGGTCCCGTGGCCGTTGTCGTCCATGGGGTTGGCGTCGCCGTTGACGTAGTCGTAGCCGACGATGTCGTCCACCCAGCCGTTGCCGTCGTCGTCGATGCCGTTGCCGACGATCTCGCCCTGGTTGATCCACATGTTGGCTGTCAGGTCGGGATGGTTGTAGTCCACACCCGTGTCGATCACGGCCACGATCACGTCGCTCGATCCCGTGAAGGTCGACCAGGCCTCGACGGCACTGATGTCCGCCCCCGGCGTCCCCCCGGTCTGTCCGGTGTTCTGCAGGCCGTAGAGCTCGGGAAAGCGCGGATCGTTCGGAACGGTGAACATGGTGAGCTCGTAATTCGGCTCGATGAAATCGAGGGCGGGATGCCCGGCGAATCGGCCGACCGCCTCCTCGACCGTGATCCCATCCAACCGGACGAGCTCGACGCCCAGACCCTGGTAGGTGCGGGCGACCGATCCGCCCAGATCGCCCATGACCTGGGACCGGGAAACCGCCGCGGTCCCGGGCTTGAACTTGAGCAGGACTTCTCCGCCCTTGTACGGGTGATCGATCGCCTGGGCGGAGGCGATCGAGGCGAAGGCCACCAGGACCAGGGATATGGCAACGAGACGACGGGCCAAGGCGTGCATGGCGGACCTCCGATATGGTCGGATGAAAGGGCGTTGGGCAAGGGAAACGGGTCAGGAAGACCCTATCATGTTCCACAATCATTCGTCAAAAGAAAACCCATGAACTTGATGTTTAAAATTCGTAGTTATTTGATCTGAAATTTTTTGATAAAAAATTATGACCATATTTCCATTTGACCCTCCGAATCCGATGCGCTAGCCTACCAGGGGCCAATCGCGGGGGGAACATTCTCTTTATCATTTTCCATCCGGAGTCATACATGCGCCTCGGAATCGTCGTCACCGAATTCCCCAAGACCACCGAGACCTTCATCCTCCGTGACATCATGGAATTCTCCCGCAACGGACACGAACTGCGGGTCTACCACATGTCGCCGTTCCGCAAGAAGGAGGTGCTGCACGAGTTCGCCCGGCCCATCCTCCAGTGGACCCGTTCCTTCCCCTTCCTGCTCGGCCGCAAGCCCTTCGGCGCCCTGATGCGGGCGGTGTTCCTGCACCCGGTGAAGTTCTTCACCATCCTGGGGCAGATCCTGTGGGGGTTCCGGACCAGCCCCGTCTACCTGGCCAAGTCCATCGCCTTCCTGCCCAAGTTCCTGGCCTGCGCCGAGGACCTGAAGGAATGGGGAGCCGAGCACGTCCACGGGGAGTTCGCCACCCACCCCGGGACCTGCTGCTGGATCGCCGGGCGCATGACCGGGTTGCCTTACAGCGTCAGTTGCCGCGCCCACGACATCTTCATCACGCAGGCCATGCTGGACCGGAAGCTGGGCGAGGCCGCCTTCATCCGCACCATCAGCGAGTTCAACGTGAAGTTCCTGAAGGAGCGCGTGCCGGCCCTGGCCGGGCGGGACATGGCGGTCATCCATTCCAGCCTGCACATCGAACGCATCGTCCCTGAGGCTTATCCCCCCGCGGGGCCCTTCACCGTGCTGTACGTGGGGTCGCTGGAGTTCCGCAAGGGGATCAACTTCCTGCTGGAGGCGCTGCACGAGGTCGGGCCCGAACTGGGCGACTGGCGGGCCATCGTCATCGGGGAGGGGCCGGAACACGCGAGGATGGAGGCCCTGTCCGCCCGCCTGGGCCTGACCGACCGGGTCGGCTTCATCGGAGCCCAGTCCCACGAGTCGGTCGCCCGGCACTACGCGGGCGCCCACGTGGTGGTCACGCCCAGCATCATCGGCCCCGGCGGCCGCACCGAGGGCATCCCCAACGTGGTCATCGAGACCCTGGCCCACGAGCGTCCCAGCATCACCACCCGGGTCTCGGGAATCCCCGAACTGGTCGAAAACGGGGTCACCGGGTATCTTGTCGAACCCGAGGACTCGGGCGCCATCGCCGCGGCCCTGCGCGACATCCACCGCGACCCCGCCGCCGCCCACGCCCTGGCCCGCAACGGCCGCCGCCGGGTGGAGGCCGAGTTCGACATCGTCAAGAACGCCAAGAGGCAGCTGGAGCTCTTCGCCGCGCACAGCACGAACCGTCAAGGGTGATGCATGGTCTTTCCGGTCGTTTTCTGGGTGTGCCTGGCGGTGGGTTTCTACTGCTACGCGGGGTATCCCCTGCTCCTGGCCGCCATCGCCGCGATGAAGCGGCCAGACCGTGAGCCCGGGGACGCCGGGACCGCCCCCACCGTCACCCTGCTCATCTCCGCCCTCAACGAAGAGGACGTCATCGCCCGCAAGCTGGAGAACAGCCTGCAACTGGCCGTCCCCGGACCCTTGCTGCAGATCCTGGTCGCCACCGACGGTTCGGACGACCGCACGGCCGCCATCGTCGAGTCCTTCGCCGACAGGGGGATCGAGCTCTCCCACCACCCGGAGCGCCGGGGCAAGATGGCTGCCATCAACCGGGCCATGCCCCAGGTCCGTGGGGAGATCGTCGTCTTCTCCGACGCCAACAACATGTTCGAGCCCGACGCCCTGGTGGAGCTGGTGAAGCCGTTCGCCGATGCGACCGTCGGCGCCGCCACCGGCTCCAAGCGGATCATCGTCGGGGACGGTCCCCTGGGCGAATCGGAAGGGCTGTACTGGCGCTACGAGGCGGCCATCATGAAGAACGAGACCAGGCTGGGATCGTGCACCGCCGCCATCGGCGAGATGCTGGCCGTGCGCCGCGACCTCTACGAGGCCCCGCCCGACCGCATCATCAACGACGACTTCTTCATGATCATGCGGATGCTCCGGCGGGGACACCGGGTCGTCCACGTCCATTCGGCCCGGTCCTTCGAGCGGGTGTCCGCCTCGGCCCAGGCCGAGATCGCACGGCGCATCAGGATGGCGGCCGGGCGCTACCAGGCCCTGAGCCTGTCGCCCCACCTGCTCTCCTGGAAGCAACCGCTGATCGCCTGGCAGGTGATCTCCCACAAGTTCCTGCGCCTGTTCATCCCCTTCGCCATGCTGGGCGCCCTGGTTTCGGTCGTGGCCGCCGCCGTCCTTCCCCAGGTCCGGGGTGGATCCCCCTTCTGGGGATTGAATCCGCCCTGGGTATGGGCCTTCCTGATCCTGCACGTGGGATTCTACGGGGCCGCCCTGCTGGGGCGGGTCCTGCCCGGGAAGGGCAAGCTGGGCAAGCTGCTCTACCTGCCCACCTTCCTGGTGAACAGCAACACCGCCATCCTCCTGGGCTTCTTCCGCTTCGCCTCGGGCAAGCAGACCGTGATCTGGGACCGGGTGGAGCGTCAGGCGCCGTGAAGCGGCGGAGGATACGGCATGGCTGACCGGCCCACACCCATCTTCGTCGTGGGATTGCAACGGTCGGGCACCACCTGGGTGGCCAACTGCCTCGGCGGCCATCCGGACATCGCCGTGGTCGAGGCCGAGGACCATCACGGCATCCACGAGAGCATCTTCTTCTCCCATTTCGCCCGCGCTTACGGCGACCTCGCGAATGATGCGGCCTACGCCCGGTTCCTCGAGGGTTTCCTGACCTCCGACTACTTCCTGCTGTCGGGCGTCGACCGGGGGGATTTCGAGGCCGTCCGGCACCGCAGCTACGCCGAGGCCTTCGGCTACCTCATGGATCGCGTGGCCCGGGACCGGGGCTGCCGCTACTGGCTGGAGAAGAGCCCCGACCACACCCCCTTCGTGGCGGACATCCGCCGCGCCTTCCCCGCCGCGCGCTTCGTCTGCGTCGTGAGGAACCCGCGGGGACTCGTGCGGTCGCGTCTGCACGCCTACGGCCGACGTCCAGCCCGGGGCCTCAAGCGCATGGCCCAGGTGGTCAAGGGCGGGGTCGCGGTCTCCTTCTACCAGAGATTGCTGGCCGATTTCTGCCGGAAGGACGATCTTGCCCTGCTGGTCCGGTACGACGACCTGGTCGCCGGCACCGAGCAGGGACTGCGCGGGATCACCGGATTCATCGGGTGCGGGTTCGACGAGGGGGTCCTCCAGGAGCGGTTTTCGCCCAACACCAGCTTCTCCGGCCCCGGCAAGAGCGCCAGGCCCGGTCTCGGGGCGGCCGACCGGTTCCTGCTCGCCCTGGCGCTGGGTCTGACCGGCCTGGTTCCCCTGGCCCTTCTGAGGCGTATCCAAGCCTGGAAGGCCGGACGCACCGGCGTGCGCTGGCCCGACTGGTGCTGGAAGCGGCGGGACGGATTCAACCCCGATTGAAAGCGGAGGACATGGCGGCGAAAAGGTCCCAGCGCAAGAACGTGATCGCCATCCTGGGGGTGGCACTCACCAGGAGCATGGGCATGATCCTCGCCATGGGTGTCTCGGCCCTGATGGCCAATCGCTTCGGCGCGGGCCTGACGACCGACGGGTTCTTCTTCGCCCGCCGCCTGGCCATGGGGTTCTCCGAATCGGCCCAGCGGGTGACCAACACGGTCCTGATCCCCGGTCTGGCCGCCAAGCTGAACGACCTCGACACGTCCCAGGCTCCGCAGGCCTGGAGGCGGTACCTGGGACGGGTCCTGCTGTTCGGACTGCCTGCCACCGCCCTGGCGGCCGTGCTGGCGCCGCAGATCGTGGGCATCACCGGCCCAGGGTTCACTCCCGAGGGCACCGAACTGGCCTCCCATCTGCTGCGGATCCTCCTGTTCATCATCCCCTTGACGATCTTCAAGGCCGTCAGCGGCAGCCTGCTCAATGCCGGCCGGGTCTTCGCCGCACCGGCCACCCTGGCCCTGCTCTCGCGCTTCCTGGTGGTCATCGCCCTGCTGTTCTTCGTGCCGCCCTGGAGCGTGGACCACCTGGCCTGGACCATGCTCACGGGTGCGGCCATCGCCGCCATCATCCTGACGGCCATCGCCCGCGACCAACTCCCGCTGATGCTGGCCGCCGAGAAGAAGATCGAGACCGAGGTCAAGGGCGAGCCGGCCCGCCTGTTCTGGCCCGGCTTCCTCATCTTCTTCACCAGCCAGGCCTTCATCTGGCTCGAGTTCGGGTACGCCTCGACCCTGGGCAGCGGCGCGATCTCGGAGATGGAGTACGGGTACCGCATCCTGGCCATCCTGCCGGGGGTCGTCTCGGCCAGCATGACCACCGTCATGTACACCGAGTTCTCCCACCTGGCGGCCCAGGGCCAGAAGCAGGAGATGTACCGGACCCTGGCCCAGGTCACCCGCGGCGGGCTGTTCTTCATCACGCCGCTGATCGCGTTCCTGGCCTTCCAGGGGGAGAACATCGCCGGCGTCCTGCTCAACCACGGAGCGTTCCAGGATTCTTCGACCGGAGTCATCGGGGACGTGATGATGATGATGGCCTTCTCGGCGGTGGGTCTCTACTTCTCCCGGATCTACGTGTTCGGGCTCTACGCCGACGAGTCGGCGCCCGTCCTGCGCATGGTCCTGATCATCGTGGGAGTGACCCTGGCCACCCGGCTGCTGTTCATCAACCTGCTCATCGGGTCCATGGGTGTGGCCGGCATCGCCCTGGCCCGCAGCATCTCGACCCTTTGCCGCGTCCTGACGGTCTACCTGCTGCTGTACCTGCACTGGGGGAAGTTCATCCAGCGCCGGGACCTGGCGGCCATGGCCGGCATCCTGCTGTTCTCCGCGGCGGCCATGGGTTCGACCGCCCTGCTGGACGATTGGCTGGGGTTCACCCCGGACAAGAGCTTCATCGTCCGGCTGATCGGGCTCGGCGTGGTCGGGGTCGTGGGATTCGTCATCTACTTCGGGCTGGCGTACGCGTTCCGCCTCCCGGAAATCAAGCAGGTCCGCCGGTTCCTCCGCAAGAAGGTGCCCGGCCTGGGCTGACCGGACCGGTCATTTCTCCTGCTCGCCGGGCAGGGCTTGGACGGCAGGATCGCTCTGCGGGGGGTCGCCGGGCCTGAAATCGCCCGCCGGCAGGATTTCGCTGACGATCACCGGCAGGCCGGTCAGGGCGACGACCCCATCGTCGGGGATCCGCTCGAAGACGAAGGCGCCCCGAGCCGCGTCGACCACCCTCATCAGCAGGTCCGGGTGCTCCAGCGGCGAAAGTTCCAGCACCCCCGAACCTCCCGGGGCCCAGGCGACGATGATGTCCGGCCGGCCGTGGGACTCGATGAGGTAAGTCCCCTCCTCCAGCTTCACCACCCCCTTCAGGTCGGCAAGGATCGATCCCAGCAGGCAGTAGGCCCAGTAACCGCCCTTGGGCTGGAACTCCTGGTCGAAGAGAGGGACCTCGGTGTTGCCGTAAGTCGTACCCCCTCCCACCACGAACTCCCGCTCCACCATCCCGAACCAGAGGATGAAACGCACCCCCCTGGCCAGGGCGTCGAGATTCATGTCCAGGGCCGCCAGGAAGTGGCTGTCCGGGGTGACGCTGTCCTCGTAGGCCAGGTTCGGTCCCCCGCATTCCGCCGACACCAGCCCGGCCCCGGGCGCCGCCAGACGCACGCGTTCGATCCGGTGCTGGTTGAATTCCACAGGGCCGTAGAGGTGCATGTCGGCGACGTCGTAGCGGGCCTCGGCCAGCACCCGCTCCCGGACGGCCACGCTTTCCAGGATCGTGGGCGACTGGGCGCGCAGGCTGTCGAGGAAGACGATGTTGTCCGGAGAATAGGCGATCCGGGCGACGTAACTTGCCATGCCGGAACTGAGAACCATGGCGTCCAGGGCGCCGGCGGGAATACCCCCGAGGATGACCGTCGCCCCGGGCCAGGCGGCCTTGGTCGCGGCATGGGAGGCGTTGAGGGTAGCGATCAGCTGGTCGATGTCCCCCGCCCATCCCCCGGTGGTGTGGTTCAGGGAGGGCCACTCGTTGATGAACTGGTAATAGTCCACCGGGCGCAGCATTCCCGGAGCGTCCCCGACGCCGTCATGGTCGTACCGTTCGACGCAGGCGGAGACGAAATCCGCCCAGTCGGCCATGTCGGCGGGCACCCGGTTGGGCGAGGTGAACTCCGAGGGGAGGGTGCCCCATTCGGCATCGGTGGCGAAGGTCAGGAAGGCGTTCGCCCCTGATTCCTGGAGGTGCTGGATCTTGTTGTCCAGCCCGTCCCAGGCGAACTGGCCCCGGACGGGTTCCCGCTCGGCCCAGCTGACGTCCATGCGGACGATCCCCATCCCGCACTCCAGCACGGCATCGGCGACGGCGGGATCCGGCGCCGGGAAAGCCACCCCGAGTCGCGGATTGGGAACGATGTGGAGATTGCCCAGCAGCAGCCGACCATCCACCTGGGCGGATTGCGGCAGCCATTCCAGGTGGATGGTTTTCCGGGGAGGTTCGTCGGCGAGGATGTCGGCGTTCCCCAAGGGGCCCGCGGACCACACCGCCGACCCGGGACAGCAGACCAGGAACAGACTCAACAGAAAGGGTACGACCCCGGGCAGGCCCTGGAATGGATGACGGTGGTCCATGTTCTCCCCGGTTTCTCTGGTGTCTGCCGTTCAAGCTATGCCCAATCCCGCAATAGCCAAGGGTGATCCCTGGAGATTCATCCCGAAAAAGATCCTTCGATTCGATAAATCGATGGCATCCAACGGGCTGCTCGATGATGGATCAGGACCTTAAAAAACGGGACGGGGATGCGCTCCCCGCCCCGACCCTTTCCGGACAGCCCGCTCAGAACAGGATGGGATGCTCGAAGTCGTCCAGGTGCGGCTGCAGCTGGGCTCCGAAATTCCCGGCCGGCAGCTCCTCGCTGACGATCACCGGCAGCGGTCCCAGCTCGATGACGCCGTTCCCCGGGACCACCTCGACGTCGAAGGTCCCGTACTGGGCGTCCACCACGCGCATGAACATGTCGGGGTGGATGGTGTCGGGCAGCTGGAGCAGCTGGGTGTCGTTCTTCGACCAGGCCACGTAGACGTCCGGCCGGCCGGCCCGTTCGACCCTGAAGATGCCTTCACGCACCTTGGTGACGGTTTCCATGTCCGACAACACCGAGGCGAGCAGATAGTAGGCCCAGTAGCCTCCCTTGGGCTGGCGGTTCACGTCGAACAGCTGCAGCTGGGAGTTGCCGTAGGTCATGGTGCCCTCGCCCTCGATGTATTCACGCTCGAGCATCATGTACCACAGGATGAAGTCCACGCCGCGCGACAGGGCGTGGAGGTTCATCTCCAGCGCGGCCAGGAAGTGGTCCTCGTGGGTGATGTCGGCGTCGTAGGCCAGGTTCGGCCCGCCGCATTCGCCCGAGATCATCCCTGCCGACCCGATCAGCGGCTGCAGGCGATTGATCCTGTACTCGTTGAACTGGACCGGCCCGTAAAGGTGCATGTCGACGACGTCGTAACGGGTCTGGGTCAGCACCCGCTCCCGCAACGCGACGCTCTCGAGGACCGAGGGATCCTGGGCGGATTGGAGGTCCAGGGTGAAGGAGGTGGTCGGTGTCCAGGCCGCGCGGGCGATGTAGTCGGCGATGCCCGAACTGAGGACCATGGAGTCCAGTCCGCCCACGGGGATGCCTCCGAGGACCACCTTGGCCTCCGGAAAGGCGCTCTTGACCGCATCATGGGATGCGTTGAGCGTGGCGATCAACTGGGCCTCGTCGCCGCACCAGCCGCCGGCCTTGTTGTTCTCCGAGGGCCATTCGTTTATGAACTGGTAGTGGACCACCGGACGTTCGAGACCGTTGAGGTCGTCCACACCGTCTCCGTCGTAGCGCTCGGCGCAGGACCGCACGAAATCCTCCCAGTCCGCCAGGTTTGCCGGGACCCTGTTGGCGGCCGTCAGGCCGGAAGGCAGGGTGGCCCATGCCGCGTCGGTGGCGAAGGTCAGGAAGACGTCGATGCCCCGCCCCTGAAGGTGGCGGATCTTGTAATCCAGCCCGCCCCACTCGAACTGGTCCTGGGCGGGTTCCCGTTCGCTCCAGTTGACGTCGATCCGCGCCATGCCCATGCCGCAGGCGCTCATGGCGTCGTAGATCTCCAGGTGGGATCCGGGGAACGCCAACCCCAGGTGGGGGTTGGGCGCGATGATCAGGTCGCTCAGGTAGAGGCCGGCCTCCAGGACCTGGGCCTGGACTCCCCAGTCAAGGCGGACCACCTGAAGAGGGGTGGAATCCCCGGATCCGGCGTACTGTGCCCCGGCAGTGAGGGGAAGGAAGCCGACCAGGACCGACACGAGCCCCGCGAAGACCAGGGATCCTGGCAGTTTGTTCGGGATTTGTATGCGTCGAGGCATGGTTCATCCTTGGTTCAAGGGTGGAAAACGGCAGAACCATGGAAATTTTTGCAAATCATGAGCCATTTTTTCCCACAAGGGGGGGCGGGATCGGGCAGATTGCCTAACAACCAGTTTCCCAGGCAACTGCGGCCTCATACCAGACCAGGGGCTCCCGGATCCTGATAATCCCTCTCAATGGGACTTCATGACACCGGGCAGAAATATGGAGTTGACCACCTTCCTGAGGGTTTTTTGCACGGTGGTGCGGCGGATCGGCTGTGCGGCGCCTGAACCTTTCCTGCTCGGGGATTCGAACGACCGGCGTGAGGCCCGCCGGGGGGCAAGGCTGCTGGCGACGACCAGGTTTTGATTTTATTATTTCGTTCCGCCCGCTCATCAGGACCCCGGACATCCCTCCGCCGGGCGGACCATTCAGGGAAGGGAGGGTTCCCATGAAATTCTTCGTCACAGCCGTCACGTTCCTCTGCCTCGCCGCCCCGCCCGCCGCCGCCGATCTGGTCCTGAACCAGGAGGATGTCACCTGGACCACCGAGGCGGGCATCGTCACCTTCCTGATGCATTTCCAGAACACCGGGACCGAACCCAGCGAACCCGCTTCGGGCGAGATCCATGCCCAGCCCTTTGGGGCCTTCGTCCCCAGCATCCAGCCCATCGGCACCTTCGACATCCCGCCCATTCCGCCCGACAGCTTCTTCGACGTCACCTTCGAGATCCCCTACGACGCGCTGCCGCCGAGCGCCACCGAACTCCTGCCCTGGGCCAAGGGAGAGATGGACGAGTACTGCTCCAGGGACTGGCACTGGGACGGCAACGTCGACGTCTTCTGGTTCCTGCCTGTCGGCGGGGGCAACACCCAGGCCCACCACGGCACCCTGCAGGTCTGTCCGGGATCTGGAGGATCCTTCATTCACGTTGTCACCAATTGCGCCGGCTGGGCGACCTGGACCATCACCGGCATCTGCCAGGGCTTCACCTACATGCTGGTGAACGAGGACCTGACCCCCGCTCCCAACCCGGTTCCGCCGGGGTGGACGGGGCACATCGGCGTCTCCGCCCTGAACGGATCCTCGCTGGGGGTCACCTGTTGCTTCCGGGTGAACTTCAACTGCGGCGGGATCGTGGTGCCGGTGAACCTCTGTGTGGCGACCTGTGATTGCGGGCCCATTCCCAACGACATCCGGCCATGGGGCACCATCAAGGCCCTGTTCAAGTAGAACGGATTGCGCATTTCTGGTGGAAAGGGCGGTCGAACCGGGGTCGGCCGCCCGTTCACTGCTGTCCAAAACCTGAAACCCCAAAGACATCTGCTCCCAGGGTGGCCCACCGGGCGGGGTCTGGAACGGATCGTTCACCCATTCCCCCAAATCCCGGTAGCGAACGTGGGGTCGGAACCCTGAAGCGGAGTGGCTCGATCATGTGATCGTCTTCAACCAGGATCACCTGCGCCGCAGCCTGACGGAGAACCCCCGGCTGCCGGCGACCGGGCCAAGATCACGCCCTTTCGGCGCAGATGGGGTTTTGACCTGGGACACCTCAATCTGAAAACCTATTTGGGACAGGTCTGGCCGCCGGTTTTGATAATCAATTCCCAAATCCAATTGAAAAAGTTGTAATATTTTCAAGTTGGCCCAAATGGATGCTGCGTTGGCAAGGATCACCACAGGGCTCAGCCATTCCGGGGGGAATCATCATGAAAACCACGAAATTCTGCAGCAGGGGCGCGCTCATCCTTGCTGCTGCGGTCTGCGGCCTCCTCGCCTGGACCACCGCCGTCGCCGCCGAATTCCACGACTACCCTTGCGAACCCGATCTTATCGAGATCATGTTCATCCAGGAATCCATGGTGCGTCTGATCGGCGGCTGGCCCGAGGACTTCTCCGGTTTGAACGCCACCGAAGGCGTCGACGTGGTCCTGGCCGCCGCCGGCGGCGGCGAGTGGATGCGCCTGACGGACGTGCCCGAGGCCGTCCTGGACGACCTGGCCTTCAATGCCGAGCTGAACCTCGGCGAGCCGGTCTACAACCTGAACAACATCTACCGCATCCGGCTGTTCAGCGGCATCGATCCGCGGCTGGTCGCTTTCGATCTGGAGAACCTGCCAGGGGTCCACCTGGCCTATCCGGTGTCCCTGCCGCCCGAACTTCCGGTGCCCGGCGATTTCTCGTCCAGCCAGAACTACCTCGACCCTGCTGCAAGCACTCCGACCGGTGTCGACGCCCGGTATGCCTGGACCCAGACCGGCGGCACGGGCTCAGGGGTGACCATCTGCGATCTGGAATACAGCTGGAACTACAATCACAGCGACCTGACCAAGGCCGCAGGTTCCCAGATCAACCTGAATACGGCCGACCCGTTCAGCAACACGGATCACGGCACGGCCGTGATCGGCGAGCTCGTTTCCGACAGCAACGGCTGGGGGACGACCGGAGTATCCCACGGCGCCAACCTCATGACCTGCGGCACCTATTACGGGCTCCCCTCACCCACCTGGAACATCGCCGGGGCCATCGCCATCGCAGCCACGAACCTGACTTACGGCGACGTGATGCTCCTGGAGCAGCAATGGGACTACACGGGCAACAGCGGTTACGTGCCGGTGGAATGGTATCCTCATACGACGCCGGCATCCCAGAGCCTCACGGCCGTCTATGCCGCCATTCAGAACGCCGTCGGGAACGGCATCAGCGTGGTCGAAGCCGGAGGTAACGGGGGCATCGACACCGATACGATGACCTGGTACGGCGACTCGGGCGCCGTGATCGTCGGAGCGGGCGGCGCCTATGCCGGAGGCACCTACCCCAACGGTGACCTGCAGAAGCTCTGGTTCTCGAGTTACGGGTCCCGGTTCGACGTCCACGCCTGGGGCGAGAACGTGGTGACCACCGGCTACGGTGATTATTACAGTGCCGAGGGCACCAATCTCTGGTACACGAGCACCTTCAGCGGCACGTCCAGCGCCTCCCCCATCGTCGCCGGCGCCATCGCCTGCCTCAACGGGTGGTACGCGGCCAACGTTTCCAGCACGCCTCTTGCGCCGGGGACCATCCGGACCACACTCAAGGCCACCGGGACGGCGCAGGTCACGCCCCCGGCCGGGAACATCGGCCCGCGGCCCGATCTGTACGCCGCCATCCAGTCCCTGATCGTCGTCCCGCCAGCCAGCTGGACCGACGTGACCGCCGGCCCCCTGGGCGACACCGGGTTCGGCAAGAGCGTCGCCTGGGGCGATTACGACAACGACGGGGATGACGACCTTTACATCACCAACACCCAGAGCCAGAACCGCGTCCTGCGCAACGACGGGCCGCTGGGCTTCGCCGACGTCACCACCCCCATCGAGGCCAACTTCCTGTTCGCCGGCGCGGCCGAGTGGGGCGACTTCGACAACGACGGCGATCTGGACCTCTACTGCGGCAACTGGGGAGCGATGAATCGCCTGTACCGCAACGACGGCCCGCTGGGTTTCTTCAACGCCACCATGCCGCCGGTGGACGACATCCAGGACGGCTCCGGCGTCGCCTGGGTCGACTTCGACAACGACGCCTTCCTCGACCTCCACGTCTCGACCATGCACCTGGCCACCGACCGGCTGTTCCAGCAGCTGCCCGGCGGCATGGGGACGTTCATCGACGCCACCATCCCCCCCATCGACAACCCCCTGGACTCGCACGACGCGGCCTGGAGCGACTTCGACAACGACGGCGACCTGGACTGCTACGCGGTGAACCTGAACGGCCCGAACGAGATGTTCATGAACTTCGGCAACGGGGTGTTCATGCCGTTCGCCGACCCCGCCATCAGGGATCCCGGCCAGGGCAGCGGGGCCTGCTGGGGCGACTTCGACAATGACGGGCGGCAGGACCTCTACCTGACCAACCAGACTTCCGGGAACCGACTGTATCGCAATACGGGACTGCTCTTCGTCGACGTGACCAACGGTCCCCTGGCTGACCCGATGGGCATGGGGATGGGAGCCTCCTGGGCCGATTACGACAACGACGGCGACCTCGATCTCTACCTGGCCAACCAGAACGGCGCCAACAAGCTGCTCCGCAACGACGGCAACTTCCTGTTCAGCGACGACACCAACGGCCCCCTCGGCGACATCGGCTCCGGCCAGGGCACCGCCTGGGCGGACTACGACAACGACGGCGATCTGGACATCTACCTGATGAACGCCGGATCGGCCAACAAGCTGTTCCGCAACGACATCAACAACGGAAATCACTGGGTACAGTTCGAATTGCACGGGTTCAACTGCAACGCCGCGGCCATCGGCGCGAAGGTGAAGATCGTCAGCGCCGGACAGGCCCAGCACCGCGAGCTGGGAACCGCGGCCGGTTACTGCTCGCAGAACTCGTTCAGGGTGCACTTCGGGCTGGGACCCAATGTCGTGGTCGATACCCTTGTCATCGACTGGCCAGGCTACGGCAAGGAGACCTTCCTGGCCCTGGCGGGCGACAACCGGTACTCCATCCACCAGAACCCCGCCTCGGCCGCGCCCGGACCGGCGGGGGCGGCGACCACCCGCCTGCATCCCGGATCGCCCAACCCGTTCAATCCGTCCACCACCATCAAGTTCGAACTGCGCGGGACCGGACCGATTAGCCTGGAGATCTACGACGTGGCGGGCCGCTGCCTGAAGACCTTGGCTTCCGGGGAGATGTCCGCCGGCTCCCACAGCGTCGTCTGGCGCGGCGACGACCGGGATGGACGCACCCTGCCCTCGGGCGTCTACTTCGCCCGTCTGCAGGCCGACGGGACGACCCGGACCACCAAGCTGCTGATGATGAAATAGGATCCCCCCTGGATGCGGCCGCCCCTCCCGGGGGGCGGCCGCCTGCGTCGGCAGGTCCGGGGGCCGGCCGGCGTAGCGGGTTCTCCGGAATCCCTTATCATTTAGACGGAAAATCATTCGCAGTTGGCCTTGCGAATACTTGATCAAAATTGTATTATTTTAGGCCAGAGGACGGTGGCCGCGGTCGCCGTCCATTTCCATGGAACCCCACCCGGGACATGACGATGGCCACGGACAAGCCCAGAGATCCCAATACCTTGAGCCTCTACTACGCCGACCGGCTCTACCGGAGCTGGCAGGAGGACCCGGCCAGCGTGCCGGTCCACTGGCGCAGTTTCTTCGCCGCCCAGGAGGCGGCCGGCTCCGCCGTCGACGAGGCGGGCACCCGCAGCCTGGCCGCAGCCAGCGCCACGGACCTGACCAAGCAGAGCCTCGTGGGCCAGCTCATCCGCAACTTCCGGGTGAGGGGTCACCGCATCGCCAGGGTCAATCCCCTGTCCGAACCCGAGGAGACCCCGGTCGAGCTGACCCTCGACTACTACGGGTTCACGGAGGCGGACCTGGACTCCGTCTTCTCTGCGGGGACCTTCAGCCCCGGCGACATGCTGCCGTTGAGGGAGATCCACCAAGGGCTGCTGGACACCTACGCCCGGTCCATCGGCGTGCAGTTCATGCACATCGACGACCTCGGCCGGCGCGAGTGGCTGCAGGAGCGGATGGAAAGCACCCGCAACCGCCTGGACCTGCCGCACCAGGACCAGCAGCGCATCCTGCAGCGCCTGGTCGACGCGGAGATCTTCGAGGATTTCATCCAGAACAAGTACCTCGGCGCCAAGCGGTTCTCCCTCGAGGGCGCCGAGAGCCTCATCCCCCTGCTGGACCTGGCCATCGAGCACGCGGCCACCCAGCGGATCGACAAGATGGTCATCGGCATGGCCCACCGCGGACGCCTGAACGTCCTGGCCAACATCCTGGAAAAGAGCCCGCGGCGCATCTTCCAGGAGTTCGAGGACGCCGACGCCGAGACCTTCCTGGGCCACGGGGACGTCAAGTACCACCTGGGCCACCACTCAGACTGGAAGGCCCAGAACGGCAAGGTCGTCCACCTGTCGCTCTGCTTCAATCCCAGCCACCTGGAGTTCGTCAACCCCGTCGCCCTGGGCCGGGTCCGCGCCCGCCAGGAACGCATCGGCGACGCCGGACACGACCACAGCATGGCCGTGCTCATCCACGGGGACGCCTCCTTCATCGGGCAGGGCGTCATCCAGGAGACCCTGAACCTCTCGGAGCTGAGGGGCTACCGCAGCGGCGGCGCCCTGCACATCGTGATCAACAACCAGGTCGGCTTCACCACCGATCCCCATGACGCCCGCTCCTCGCGATACTGCACCGACGTCGCCAGGATGCTCCAGGTGCCCATCTTCCACGTGAACGGCGAGGATCCCGAGGCGGTGGCCCAGGTGGTCCGCCTGGCGCTCGACTACCGCCGCGAATACCGCCGCGACGTGATCATCGACCTGTACTGTTACCGCCGGCGCGGTCACAACGAGACCGACGAGCCTGCTTTCACGCAGCCGCAGATGTACGCGAAGATCCGCCGGATGTCCTCGGTGAGGCAGGGCTACCTCAAGCGCCTGACGGCCATCGGCAAGGTGACCCCCCAGCTGGCCGAGGACCTGGTGCAGGCCCGCAAGCAACGCCTGCAGGAGATCCTCGACGAGGTCAGGGAAAAGGAACCGGCGATCGCGCTCGAACGCACCCGCGTGCTGGGGCCGGTGTGGAAGGAGTACCAGGGCGGACCCGAGCCCGGCGGCCCCCCGGTCATCACCGGAGTGACCCACGAACAGGCCGTTTCCGTGCTCGAGGGCACGGCGCGGCTGCCCGAGGGCTTCACGCCCCATCCCAAGATCAAGCGTCTGCTGGAGCAGCGGCTGGCCATGGCCCGGGGGGACGAACCCCTGGACTGGGCGGCCGCCGAGGCCCTGGCCTTCGGCACCCTCGCCTGCGAGGGGCACCCCGTCCGCCTGAGCGGCCAGGACAGCCAGCGGGGCACCTTCAGCCACCGGCACAGCGTCCTGCACGACTTCGAGACCGGCGCCGAGCACATGCCGCTGGCTCACCTGCAGGACGGCCAGGCCAAGGTGACGATCCTCAACAGCCCCCTTTCGGAGGTCGGGGTGCTGGCCTTCGAGTACGGTTTCAGCCTGACCTACCCGGAGGCGCTGGTGGCCTGGGAAGCCCAGTTCGGCGACTTCTGCAACGTCGCCCAGCCGATCATCGACCAGTTCATCGCCAGCGGCGAGAGCAAGTGGGGGATGCTGTCCGGGCTGGTGATGGTCCTGCCCCACGGGTTCGAAGGCATGGGCCCCGAGCACAGCAGCGCCCGGCTGGAACGCTTCATGAGCCTTGCGGCCGAGGACAACCTGCAGATCGTCAATCCCACCACTCCGGCCCAGCTCTTCCACGTGCTGCGGCGCCAGGTGTGGCGGCACTGGCGCAAGCCCCTGGTGATCCTGTCGCCCAAGAGCCTGCTGCGCCACAAGGATTGCGTCTCGCCCCTGGGCGAGTTCACCGAGGGTTTCTTCCATCCGCTGCTCGAGGATCCGGCCGCGCCCGATCCGCAGGGCGTCTCGCGCATCCTGGTGTGCAGCGGCAAGATCTACTACGACCTGATCGCCGAGCGCGAACGCCTGGACCGCCGGGACGTCGCCATCCTGCGGCTGGAACAGCCCTATCCCCTGCCCGCCAGCGCCCTGGTGGGCGCCGTGGACCGCTATCCCGACGGCACCCCCCTGCTGTGGGTCCAGGAGGAGCCGGCGAACATGGGCGTCTGGCCCTACCTGCGCTACCGTTTCGGCGAGAAGCTGCTCGGAAGGCCCCTGCTGGGCGCCTGCCGCCCGGAAGCCGCCAGCCCGGCCACCGGATCGGCGGCCAGCCACAAGCTCGAACTCTGCATCCTTCTCGACCGGATCTTCGGGTCGCTGGCCGGCGCCTCCGGCCAGATCACCGGCGCCTGGAGCGCCTACCAAGGAGCGAACAACGCATGTCGGTCGAAGTGACCGTTCCCGCCCTGGGGGAATCCATCACCGAAGTCCAGGTCGCGGCCTGGCTGAAGCAGCCCGGCGACCAGGTGGCCCTCGACGAGCCCCTGGTGGAGATCGAATCGGACAAGGCGACCGTCGAGGTCCCCGCCCCCGTGGCCGGCGTGCTGGGAGAGATCCTCAAGCAGCCGGGCGAGATGGCCGTCGTCGGCGAGATCCTGGCGCGCATCGAGGAGGGCGCCGGGGCGAAACCGGCCGAGTCCACGGACAAACCGAAGGAACCCGCCGCCGCGGACGCCCCGGACGCCCCGGACACCCCGGTCATGCCTGCGGCCAGGCGCGTGCTGGCCGAGAAGGGCGCCGATCCCGCCGACGTGAAGGGCACCGGGCCCGGTGGACGCGTCCTGAAGGAGGACGCCCTGGCCCACGAGTCGGCGGAGCCCAGCGAGCCCGCCGCAGCCGACGCGCCCGCCGCAGCAAAAAACGGGGATTCGTCCCCGTCGCGGCCCGACCCGGCTCCCGCTCCCGCGGCGGCTGCCGGCGGCCGGACTGTGCGCGAGGTGCCCATGAGCATGATCCGGCGGAAGATCGCCGAGCGGCTGGTCCAGTCGCAGCAGCAGGGCGCCCTGCTGACGACCTTCAACGAGATCGACATGTCGCGGGTCATCGCCCTGCGCAAGGAACACCAGGAGGCCTTCACCGCCAGGTACGGCGTGAAGCTGGGATTCATGAGCTTCTTCGTGCGCGCGGCCGTCGAGGCCCTGCAGCTCGTGCCCGAGCTCAACGCCCAGATCCACGAGCAGATCATCCACTACCACGACTACCAGGACATCGGGGTGGCCGTCGGCGGCGGCAAGGGGCTGGTCGTGCCGGTGCTGCGCAACGCCGAGAGCATGGACTTCGGGACCATCGAGCAGACCATCGCCGATTTCGGAGCCCGCGCCGCTGCGAACAAGCTGGACCTGACCGAGCTGGAGGGCGGCACCTTCACCATCAGCAACGGCGGGGTCTACGGGTCGCTGATGTCCACGCCGATCATCAACCCGCCCCAGAGCGGGGTGCTCGGGCTGCACGCCATCCAGGACCGGCCGGTCGCCGTGGACGGCCAGGTGGTCATCAAGCCCATGATGTACGTGGCCATGACCTACGACCACCGGATCGTGGACGGCCGGGAGGCCGTCATGTTCCTCAAGCACGTCAAGCACTGCGTCGAGCAGCCCGAGCGGCTGCTGCTGAAGGTCTGAGCATGAGCGGAAACGATGCCTTCGATCTGGTCGTCATCGGTGCGGGGCCCGGCGGGTACGCCGCCGCCCTGCGCGCGGCCCAGCTTGGCCTGAAGACGGCCTGCATCGAGAAGGAGAAGCGCCTGGGGGGCACCTGCCTGCGGATAGGCTGCATCCCCAGCAAGGCCCTGCTCGAATCCAGCCACAAGTTCACCGAGACCGCCGGCGGCCTGGCGGAACACGGCATCAAGGTCAAGGACCCCGGGCTGGACCTGGCGGCCATGCACCGGCGCAAGGACGGCATCGTCGAGCAGCTGACCGGCGGGATCGACGGCTTGTTCAAGCAGCACAAGGTCTCCCGGTATGTGGGGACGGGGCGGCTGGACGGGCCCGGCCGGGTGGTCGTCGCCGCGGCTGACGGTGGGGAAACCGCCCTGAAGGCGAAGTCCGTCATCCTGGCCACCGGCAGCCAGCCTGCCGATCTGACCGGGGTGAAGCGGGACGGCCGCATCGTCGGCGACTCGACCACCGCCCTGGCCTACGCCGAGGTGCCCAAGCACCTGGTGGTGATCGGGGCAGGATACATCGGCCTGGAACTGGGATCGGTCTGGAAGCGGCTGGGCGCCAAGGTCACCGTGGTCGAGTACCTCGACCGCATCCTGCCCGGCACCGACGGGGAGATCGCCCGCGAAGCCCTGCGCATCTTCAAGAAGCAGGGGCTGGAATTCGTCCTGGGCGCCCGGGTGACCGGGGCGAAGGTCGGGGGCCCGGGCGAGGGGTCCTACGCCACCGTCACCATCGAGGGTCGCGACCCCCTGGAGGCCGATCGGGTCCTGGTGGCCGTGGGTCGCCGTCCGTTCACGTCGGACCTCGGCCTGGAAACCGTGGGCGTCACCCCCGACGACCGGGGTTTCCTGACCGTCGATGCGGATTTCCAGACCACGGCTCCCGGGGTTTACGCCCTCGGGGACGTCATCGGGGGCCCCCTGCTCGCCCACAAGGCCACCGACGAGGGCGTGGCCTGCGCCGAACGGCTGGCCGGCCATGCTGGTTATGTCGACCGGTCGATCATCCCTGGGGTGTGTTATACCGAACCGGAGATCGCCACAGTCGGCCGCACCGAAGAGCAATTGCGCGAGGCGGGCGTGAAGTTCCGGAAGGGCGTCTACCCCTTCCGGGCCAACGGCCGGGCCCTGGCCCTGGGGCACATCGACGGACGGGTGAAGATCCTGGCCGATGCCGGCACCGACCGCCTGCTGGGCGTGCACATCATCGGTCCTCGCGCCGGGGACCTCATCGCCGAGGCCACCGCCGCCATGGCCTACGGCGCTTCGAGCGAGGATCTGGCCCTCGTCTGCCACGCCCATCCGACCCTGTCGGAGGTCGTGAAGGAAGCCGCCCTGGCGACCTTCGACCGTCCCCTGCACGGCTGAAGGCCGCCCCGGTTCATCGCGGCAGCGGCGGAGGCGCCAGCAACCCCTCCGCCCATTCCTCGGGCCAGACCTGGAATCCGCCGGCGGCTCCGAGCAGCGCCCCGAGGACCACGCCGCGGTAGCAATTGTCCCCTCCCGCCATGGTGTTGGCGATCAGCCCGGCCCGGGGATCCTCGTGGTATTTCCAGGCGAGATAGACGGCGGCCGGGACCGCATGCCCCACGTAGCACGCCGGTGACAGACGGCGACCGATGACCTCCAGATCATCCCGATCCTCCCGGACGAGCAGGTCCTTGCCGGGAAGGAACAGTCCATCCCTGGCCCGCGCCGCCGACACGGACTCCCGCAACGATCGGCCCTCGAGGACGGGCAACAGGATTCCGGCCACCGCTTCCAGGGCGGCGGCCATCATGGGTCCGGCATGCGTCAACTGCAGGTGTTCCCGGGCCAGGCTCAGGGCCCTCGCCGCATCCTTCGAATGCCAGATCAGGACCCCCAGCGCCCCGGCCAGGCCCCCCACGTGTTTCTCGACGGGAGCGCAGCGATCCAGCGGCAACCCCCGGGCCCGGCGCTGGAAGAACCCCCGGACCCATTCCTCGACGTAGGTGTCCCGATGGCTGCCCGGGGTGCGCAGGTATTCCACCATGTCCTCCAGATAGCGGTCCGGATCATAGGCCTCACCGGCGGCCAGCCTGGTCAACAGGCGGTGCAGCAGCTTCAGGTTGAGGGTGTTTTCCCCGGCCTCGAGGAACTGGTGGTAGTGCACGCCCCGCCGACCCCAGTACCGTGCCTGGTCGTGCAGGATGTCCGCATCCGGACCCGGAACCCGGTATTCCGAGCGATGGAGGATGCTGTCGGGATGGGGGTTGTGCGGCTCCAGGAATCGGTCCACCAGCCCGTAATCCCTGCTCAACGCGGCCCGGTCGTAATACCAGTGCACCGGCATGGCCAGGGCGTCGGCGATGAACATGCCCAGCAGGGCCCCGGCAGGCCGGTTCACGGCATGGCTTCGCGTCCCGTCATTCATCCGCATGATCTTGCCTGCTCCTTTTGGAAGAGCCCGGGACCGTGAGGCCCCGGGCTCTGGTGACGGTTTCGGCGCTCCCCTTGTCCGACAACGGTTGTGCCTAGTTGGGGAGAACCTCCACCGCCTGCCAGGGGAACAGGGTGGCGTCCACGAGGATCAACCGGAATCCTTCGCCCGGCTCGGACAGCGACCCTGCCGCCACCGCGAAGGCCTTCAGGCCGGAGACCAGGTTCAGGTCGAAGGAAGCGACCACGGGGTCGATGGTCCCGGCTCCGGTCACGCCGATGGTGAGGCTGCCGGGGTCCAGGGCCGTGCCGATGGGCGAGGACGATTCACCGAAGTCCAGGCCGCTGAACGGGTCGACCGGAGTGAAGGTCATCCCGTCATAGACCCCGACATCCACCGCGGGAGCGTCCGGGCTTGCGTGCACGACCCTGACCAGGGGATTCATGGTGTCGGCGAAGTACTCCTGGAGGGGCAGGATGGTGAATTCCTTCAGGGGATTGCTGCCGTACCCCGAAGCCACCACCAGGTAGCGTTCGCCGGCCATCAGGTCGGGGGTTACCACCGTGCTCACCAGGGCGCCGCCCATGGAAAGGGAGACGTCCAGGGAGTAGATCGCGGGGGGCACCTGAACCGCCGGGGAGAGTTCGCCGAAGGACAATTCGCCCACCAGCTCGGCGTCGGTGCCCCCTACGTTGACGTCCACCGCCTGCGCATCCGGCGAGGCGTGCAGGACGAACAACACGGGATCCTGCTTGATCAGGCCGATGGTGCCGCCGGGGCCCACGGCCAGCAAGCCGAACCCGGACTCGTCACGCGGCAGCTCGCCGAGCAGACCGGTGGCGACGAGGAAGATCTCACCTTCCGGCAGTGCCGGGGTGGTCAGGCTGGTCACCTTGGCCAGAGGCGACGCCGACCAGATCCCGACCGCCAGAGAGGTGCCCGCCGGCAGGGCCACGCCCTCGACTCCGGTGTCGGCAAAGCGGCCCAGGGAAGCGATTTCCGGTGTTCCGTCGTTGCCCACGTCGACGGCCACGGCGGGGGCGTCGGCCGATCCGTGCACGATGCGCACGGCGGCGTTGCCCGCACCGGGGTCCGTGAAGGACTCGGGGAACAGCAGGATCCGGAAAGCCTCGTCGGGGTCGTTGCTCGACAGCAAGCCCGCGGCCACGGCGGTGATCTTCGCATCGGCCGGCACCTCGATCTCTCCCGTCTCGAAGGCCGGTTCACTGGCTGCGGAGGCGCCCGCAGCCCTCAGCTGGATGTTGTAGGTTCCCGGATCGAGCTCGAGGTACTGGCTCGTCGCGGTGTAGGGGACGTTGGCCAGCAGGGGCGCGGCGACCCCCTCGGCGTAGACGTCAACCGGGCCGGCGTCGGGCGAAGCATGGACCACCCGCAGTAGCGCTCCGTCACCGAGCGCCGGACCGGTCAAGTTGGAAGTGTTCTCGTCGTCGTCGGAGCAGCCGGCCGCCATCAGGGCGAAGGCCAGCAGGACGGAAAGTCCCAGCAGCTTGAGGATGTTGTTGTTCACGGTTCTCTCCCTTTTTCCGCCCGGCGCCCGTGGACGCCGGGCCGTTTATCAAAACCGGGACTTCCCGGATGTGTCCTCAGTCGGATCCGATGCCTACAGGTTCTCGGGAATCAGCACGGTGTCGATCACGTGGATCACGCCGTTGGCGGCCCGGACATCGGCCTTGATCACGTTGGAGCCGTTGATCTTCACGCCGTCCCTGGCGTCGATGGCCACGCGGGCCCCGTTGAGGGTCTCGGCGCCCTCCAGCTTCACCACGTCCGCGGCCATCACGCTGCCGCTGACCACGTGGTACAGCAGGACCTTCTTCAGGGCCTCGGGATTGGCCAGCAGGCTCTCGACCGTGCCCTCGGGCAGCTTGGCGAAGGCCTCGTCGGTGGGCGCGAACACAGTGAAGGGGCCATCGCCGGCCAGGGCCTCCTCCAGCCCGGCGGCCTTGACCGCTGCGACCAGGGTGGTGAACCCGGCCTCTTCGGCCAGGGGCAGGATGGCCTTGGCGCCGGCCGCCGGCGCTTCCACGGAAGCCTGGGTGGCCTTGGCGTCCCCGCTGCCGCAGTTGCCGGCCAGGGCCAGGGCGGGGATCATGGTCAGGACGAGCACGGTGGCCGGAAGCAGGTTTTCTCTGGTCTTCATGGTTCTCTCCCTCGTTATCGATGTCCAGGCCCCCAGGGGCCGTTTCGGCGGATTCATCTATGGTCAAACCGGCTTTCGTTTCGGTCCGGTCTGAGCATGATAATCAAACGTACATCTTTTGTCAACATTTTTCCTATACATTTTTTATACATTTTTTCCTGGCAGCCAAAACCGCTGGACACGGTCCAGGGGAGAAGAGGGCCTAGTGGGATAGAATGTGGTTCAGGGCGAGATCGAAGTCCCCGGGCCCGTCCACCCGGATGGCCCCGGCCTTGTCGAGGATCTCCTGGTAGCTCCCGGCCGCCCGTCCCCCCACGATGACGGGGAAGTCCGGGTCCAGCAGGCGCCGCAGCAGGAGGATCTGCTCGCCGATTCCCGCATCGCCCGGGGGATAGACGATGCTGAGGAACAGGGCCCGCGCGGTCCGGAGCCGGATCCCGCCCGCGATCTCCTCGGCCGGCAGGTTGGGCCCCATGTACAGCACGTCCCAGCCCACCTCCAGGGCGTGGGAGGTGGCCAGCAGCGCGCCCATTTCGTGGAGGTCCCCGCTGGGAGTGGCGACGGCCAGCAACGGGCTTCCGTCGGCCACGGTCTGGCGGGCGTTGAGGGAGGACAGGAAGGTCTTCACGATGGCCGTGGCCATGTGCTCCTGGGCCACCCGGAGGGTCCCCTCCCGCCAGCGCTCACCGATCTGGATCATCAGGGGCTGGATCAGCCCCCTTCGCAGGACGGGAATGGCCAGGTCGACCGACGCCCGCTCCAGGACCGATTCCAGGCGGTGTTGGTCCATGGCCTGGACGGCGTCCAGGGCCTCGGATAGGTAGGTCCGGGGATCGGCGGTCCCGGTCCGGCCGGAGGGAGCGGGGGCCGGCGCGGGGGCGGCCTCCGCCGCCAGCGTCCTCAACTCGGCCGGAGGACGTCCCACCACATCGCCGATCCGGTAACCGTTGTCCGTCAGGATCCGCAGCAAGGTCAGGCGCTCGACGTCCTCGTCGGTGTAAAGCCGCCGGCCGGTATCGGTGCGGCTCGGCTCAACCACCTGGTATCGCCGTTCCCAGGCCCGGAGCAGGAGCTGGGTCAATCCCGTCCTTCGGGAAACGACCGCGATGCTGTGTCGCGGAGTGGTTCTGCTGGCGTCCGGCTGCGGCATGGTTACCCCTTCGGGATGGCAGGTTTCTGGCTGGACACAACCTAGAATCGTGTATAACATTTGTCCAGGAAAAATTCAGACATTGTCACATCTTGCCCGGACGAAGGGATCCTGAAAGTGGAAATCCGGAATCTGGTCGTGGAACAGCTCGTCCCCCGCCCCCGCGACGAGGTCTTCGCTTTCTTCGACCGCCCCGAGAACCTCGTCCGCATCACTCCCCGGTGGCTGGATTTCCGGATCCTGACGCCCCAGCCCCTCACCATGAAGGAAGGGGCCGTCATCGACTACCTGATCCGGCTGGGTCCCCTGCCGACCCGCTGGCGATCGATCATCTCGGTCTACGATCCGCCCCATCGATTCGTGGACGAACAGCTCATGGGGCCTTACAGTTTCTGGCACCACTCTCACGAGTTCGCCCAGACTTCCGGGGGCACCCTGATCCGCGACCACGTGAGGTATCTCCTGCCCTTCGGCATCCTGGGGGACGTCGCCCACGCCCTGATCGTCAAGCGGCAACTCGAGGGGATCTTCGCCCACCGCCGGCAGGTGATCGACAGGATGTTCGGCCCGACCATCGAGGAGGAGCGGCCATGACGACGAGTGAGATCCGGATCGGCGTCAGCAGCTGCCTGCTCGGGCAGGAAGTCCGGTACGACGGCGGGCACAAGCACTACAGGTACGCCACCGACGTGCTGGCCGAGTACTTCACCCTGGTGCCCGTGTGCCCCGAGGTCGAGGTGGGGATGGCCATCCCCCGCGAGACCGTCCGCCTGCAGGGCGACCCCGCGGCGCCGCGCATGGTGGCCCCCAGATCGGGCGAGGACTGGACCGACCGCATGAACGCCTGGTCCCGCAAGCGCACCCGGGAACTCGCCGCCGAGGATCTGTGCGGCTACCTCTTCAAGAAGAATTCGCCCTCCTGCGGGGTGTTCCGCCTGAAGGTCTACCAGGACAAGGGGATGCCCGACCACGGGGGCCGCGGCCTGTTCGCCGCCGCCTTCATCGCCGCCAATCCCCTGCTTCCGGTCGAGGAGGAGGGCCGCCTGAGCGACCCCCACCTGCGCGAGAACTTCATCGAAAGGGTGTTCGCCTACCATCGCCTGAAGGCCCTGTTCACGGGCCGCTGGAAGCGGGGCGACGTCGTGGCCTTCCACAGCAGGGAGAAGTACCTGCTCATGGCCCACAGCCCGCGGCACTACAAGGAACTGGGGCAACTGGTGGCCGCGGTGGCGGACCACGGGCCGGCCGCCTTCCGCGACCGGTACATGGAGCTGTTCATGCAGGGCCTGGAAGTCAAGGCCACCACCCGCAGGCACGTCAACGCGCTGCTGCACGTGGCGGGACATCTGCGGGGGACCATCTCGGACCCCGAGCAGAAGCGGGTGATCGCGGTCATCGAGGAATACGGCAAGGGCCTGGTGCCGCTGGTGGTCCCCATGACCCTGCTGAAGCATTACATCGAACTGCACGACCTGCCTTACGTGGGGGCCCAATCCTATCTCGCCCCTCACCCCAAGGAGCTCATGCTGCGCAACCACGTGTAGCGGCTTGCCGGAAGCCCGCCGGTGGTCTAGTCTGCCCGCGTGAGGGGCGGGGCGGTTCCCGGGCGCAGTCCACCTTCTTGCGAGGTTCCGTCATGGATTTCCTGTTCGACCTCTGGCTGCCGATCGTCGTTTCGGCCGTCCTGGTCTTCATCACCAGTTCGATCTTCCACATGGCCCTGCCCATCCACAAGAGCGACTACCGGAAGGTGGGGGACGAGGCGGCGTTCCTGGCCGCGATGCGCGCCGCCGGCGTGGGCCCCGGCCACTACATGTTCCCCATGTGCTCGTCCATGAAGGACATGAACTCTCCGGAGATGGCCGAGAAGTACCGTCAGGGGCCGGTGGGGTTCATGACCATCCTGCCCAGCGCCCCGGTGGCCCTGGGCAAGAGCCCTGGCCACGTCTCGGTATGGCACTGATACCGTCTGGGTGGGGATGGATGCTCATCAAGACTCCATCACCGCCGCCATCCTTTTCGGAGATGACACCAGGCCCCAGGTCGAACGCTTGCCCGGCGACCGGTAGAAGAAACCTGAAGAGAGACGCGGACTATTTCAACAGAGTCATCTTACCGGTGGAACCACGGCCATTCGCCATTTCCAATCGGAAGCAATAATGACCCGATGGCAGTGGCCTGCCCCGATCATCCGAGCCGTCCCAGATGACCCTTTTTTCACCCTCGTCGAAAACTCCTTCATAAAGGAGGGCCACCCGGCGGCCGTCAAGGTCGAACACGGACAACCGTCCCCAGGAGATTGCATCTATATCGAACCGGATCGTTGTCCTGGAATTGAAGGGGTTCGGATAGGAGTCCGCCGGAACGGCGGTGATTACGGGGTTATCAGCCTCCCCGCTCGGACTGTGGGGCCCAGGGGCCAGCGCACCCGTACCGCTCAATCGGAGGAAACCACCCTCGGCCTTTTCGCCCTGGATCATCCTTCCCGCCGGGATCGAACCAGCGGGAGCCGGACCTATGAGGTACAGGCACCAGGCATCGACACCCCCGGGATCGGGCAGGAGGATGGACTTCCCCGAGAAACCAGCCATCGGCTGCCAAACCGGTTCGCCCGCAGCCTCGAACCGGACCAGCACGGCATCCCATCCGGAGGACGAGGAGACCACCACCGCCCCACAATCCTCCCCTTCATCAGGCCTGCAAATCTCTCCTTCCACCGAAACGTCGAACTGGTCCACATCCCACGCCTTTCCGCCGCTCAAGTTGAAGGCGGTGTGGAATATTGCGACTTCGCTCAGGCTGATACAGCCCAGGCTGTCAGGCTGGAAGTTGGCGCAAGGCTCATATCCTTCGTCTCCAATGCATTCTCCCCAGTGGGTTGAAAGAAGTCCGACATCGCTGAGGCTGACTATTCCGTCCCCGTTGAGGTCGACATCGCTCGTGGAAGTCAGCCAGGAGTATGGTGGCAGGTCCTCCCACGTCGGGACCCCGTATTTCAGGACCTGGACCTGGAGGTCGACCCGTCCCTGGCCGCATCCTTGAACCGGAAAACGGAATTCGCCGACATGACCGTTGTCATCGGTAAGGTCCACCACCGAAGTCACCTGACCCCCGGGGATCACACCCTGACCTGGATTCCAAAGGCGGATCCGGTCCCCCTGCCAGGTGCCCCCCATCCCCTGGAAATCCACCCGGGCAAGGAATTCGGGGTTGTTCGGCAGAACGTGGTCCGGCGTCTGGGGAAAGCAATACCACCCCAGTCCGCCGGGATCGACCCAAGTGGGTGTAGCTTCCTGATCCGGTTCGAATTCCAGAGTCTGCTGGGGCAGAGCCGGAGCCCTCGGGCTGAAACGGCAATCGTAACTCGAGATCGTACCCTGGGCCTGGGGGCTGAAGGTATGGAAGGGTTTCTGGAACCAGATGGTCCCCGAATGTGCGAGGTTGAATTCATCCGGATAGAATTCCCAGTAACCCCCGGGGGTCGACACCCCGACCTGGATCCCCTCTACTATGACCTCAGCCTCCGCCCCCTGGCCGACATAAGTATTCAGCCAGCCCGATACTCGGGGGTACACGAGAAAATCGCCGCCCTGCACATCCTCGAAAACGTTCTTGAATTCGATCGAGCCCGGATAACATAGCGATTCCGAAGGATAAACAAGGACGGTCGCGCCCAGGGGAACATCATCGAAGGACCAGAACCCGAAATCGTCGGTTCTGACTTCCACGGTGGGCGACACTCCGACCCTGACTGTCAACTTCAGGCGACTGATGGGCTGGTTGTAAACCGAAAAGGCCATCCCGCTGACGGTGCAGCGGATATCCGTTCCTCCTGCAGGACCAATGGCCACGGTTTGCAGAAGGGTACAGAGCGCGATTGCCATGATTCCCGGGAACTTGCGAGCCATGATCTTCCCCCCATGTCGTTCGTGAAAACCGGCAGCGGGATCGCCTGATCAGCCAGACGGCGCTCCCTCGAATTTGCGGGCGATTATGCGGGCGATTATTCAAAAGGGCTGAAGGAACTAAAAATGCAGACTGATAATCGTATGATTGAACCCGACAGCCTCCACCATGCCCCCTGACAGGGGCGCCAACCCCAGCAGATGGTTCGAGGTGCCCAGTGGCACCCACCGCCAGGAATCGGTACCCGGGTCCCTGACCATGACGGCCCCCGAATCCCCGACGATCCAGCCCCGACCATCCGGCGTGAATCCGATGTCGAACAGTTCAGAGGTCGTCCCGGTGGGCAATCGATTCCAGGTTTCCCCACTGTCCCCGGTTTCCAGGATGAGGCCCCTGAATCCCACCGCGATGCCGGATGAACCATCCAGGAAGCAGACCCCGTTGAGTCGTTCCTGGACGCCGCTGGGCCGTTGGTCCCAGGTCAATCCCCCGTCACTGGTCCGGATGATGAGTCCCAGGTCGCCGACGGCGATGCCCGTCATTTCGTCGGCAAAGGCAATGGCATTCAGGATCCTCGTGGTCGGACTGGGACGGGGAAACCAATCCTCCCCCCCGTTTTCCGTCCGGAGTATGGCCCCCCCAGCTCCAACGATGGTCATCCGTCCCTCATTCCTGATCGCGATACCCCGCAGGTCGGCTACCGTACCGCTCGGTCGCACCATCCATTTCTCACCCCGGAGCGCTTGCAGTATCGTCCCCCCCCTTCCCACCGCGATGAGGTTCCCGGCGCTCGATACCCTGACGCAATGGAGGTCATTGCCGGTGACGGGGTCCTGGACCTCCCACCTTGACCCATCTTCCAGCGAACGCATGACCATGCCGCAGTCACCGACCGCTATCCCCTCGTTGTCGGGACCGAAGTCGATGTCGTTCAGGGAACGGGTTACGTACGGGATGCAAGTGCGCCAGTTGCTGCCATGGCCGGAACCAGCCAGGACGCCGAACCCCGCAACGAAGAACTGGCCATCGCCAAGGGCGGAAGCGCCAGCCAGCGGTTGGTCGGAAATGCGGAGGGGCGGCCCCCACGTGATCCCTCCGTCAACGGTCACCATCCCCATTCCCCCACTCCCGACGGCCAGGCCTGAGCCATCCCCGGCGATGGATAGGCAAAAGAAGTCCCCCCCGAACCCCGACCCTACCGGTTTCCAGGTCACCCCAGCATCGTCGGTGCGCAGGATGAGACCCGCCCTCCCGGCCACGATCCAGTCTCTTTCCCCCATCATCTGGACTCCGAACAGATCCGCGGTCGTCCAGCAGTCCACCGCCTCCCAACCCTGGCCGCCGTCCCTGGTGACCAGCAGGGTCCCCTCCGTTCCTGCAGCTAGGCCCAGATTTCGCCCCAGGAAGGCCACGGCATCGAGATCGTTCGCCACCGTTCCGGTTTTCTCGATCCAGTGGCGTCCCCCGTCTTCGGTCACCAGGATGGCCCCCTGGTTTCCAACCACCACGCCCCGATCGGGGTCCGCCTGGTGCACGGCGGCAAGGCTTGCACGGGTCGGGGACAATTGGGCCCGCCAGGTCGAGCCCCCGTCATCGGTGCGGAGGATGGTCCCCTCATCCCCGACCGCCACCGCGACCCGTTCATCGACAAGATGAATGCCCCAGAGGATCTCTTGGGTGCCCCCATCCTGGAGTTGCCAGGTCACACCCCCGTCTACGGTGTGGACGATCGCTCCGAAATGCCCGACCGCCGTCCCGCACAGGGGACTCGCAAAGGACACCCTGAGGAGAGCGTTGCCTTGGGGCAGGGGGTTCAACCAGGTCCAGGGTCCGGCCGGGTGATCGGTCGGCCCCGGGTCGGCGGGGGCCAACACATCATTCCCACAACCGATTACCAGCATGGCCGTCACAAGGGTCCATGCGCCGAGAACACCGATTCTTCCGAAGGGGCGCATCACGGACCTCCGCCGGGTTCGCCTGGGTTTGTCGCAATCGTGCTCGACGGACGGGAGAAAGGACCCGTTCCCGGATCGGGGTCTGGACGGCAGGCATGGATAGGGAGAGACAACAGGGCGATTGAATAGGGAACCGGATGGAACGAATACCCGCTCACAAATGACCTCTAGGAATCCAATGGGAATTTGAGAAAACCCATTGGGAACCCTTCATATCGGTATCGACTTTAGCTTATTTGAACTCATGCCGTCAACGACAATTTACGAGTTTTTCGATCCTGTCCTCGGGGAGGTCATCGGTCCTTGTCAATGACCGGCTTCCTCCGATAGGCTAGCATGGCGAATGTCAAGACCCGTCGTGCCGCCGGGCCCAACCCGTGAATCGATGGATCGTCCAGCCCGTTCCAGGCCGGAATCAGGCCATTGGCTTCAACAAGGGGTCATCCCATGACGCGCATCCGGATCGGCGCCGTTTCCCTGGCTGTCCTTGCCGTCTGCCTGGCAGGCGGAAGCGCCGCCTGCACCAACTTCGTCGCCACCCCCGGCGCCACCGCCGACGGGTCGGTCTTCGTGACCTACACCTGCGACGGGGAGTTCCATCCCCGCCTCGAGTTCATCCCCGCGGCCGACCACGAGCCGGGCGCCATGCAGGAGGTGCGCCACTGGAACGGCGAGCTGCGCGGAGAGATCCCCTATCCCGCGCACACCTACGCCGTGGTGAACCTGATGAACGACCGGCAGGTCTCCCTCGCGGAGACCACAACCGGCGGACGCGAGGAGCTGATCAACCCCGACGGCATGCTTCACTACTGGCAGCTGATGCGCCTGGCCCTGCAGCGGGCGGGCACCGCCCGGGAATGCGTCGAGGTGATGGGCCGGCTGGTGGGCGAGTTCGGCTACCGCAGCAGCGGCGAGTCCTACTGCATCGGGGACCCTAACGAGGCCTGGATCATGGAGATGGTCGGACCGGGCCCCGGCGGCGAGGGCGCGCACTGGGTGGCCCTGCGCGTGCCCG
>JAHJTW010000205.1 GCA_018829565.1 bacterium
CTCTTGAAACCGTAGGTGGCGTTCAGCAGCATGATGACGCCCGTCACCGAAACCGCCGCGACCACCGTGCCCAGGAACTTCCACTTCTGCTGCGTCGCCGGGGTGGTGCCCAGCCAGTAGCCGATCTTCAGGTCGCTGATGAACCCGCCGCTCATGGACAGGGCGGTGCAGACCACGCCGCCGATGAGCAGGGCGGCCACGATCCCGTCGTAGCCGTCGAGACCGACCGAGCGCAGGACCACGGAGCTGACGATCAGGGTCATCAGGGTCATGCCCGACACGGGGTTGCTGCCGACGATGGCGATGGCCCGGGCGGCCACGGTGGTGAACAGGAAGCTGATGCAGCCCACGATCACCAGGCCCACCAGAGCCTGGACGAGGGTGACCCCGGGCACCAGCAGCCAGAAGAACAGGAACACCACGGCCAGGACGATGAAGGTCATGGCGGTGACCAGCGGCAGGGGCATGTCCTGCTCGCAACGGTCGCCGCCCGGTCCCCCACCGGCCTTCTGGCCGGCCTGCATGGCCAGCTTGACCGCGCCGACGATGATGGCCCGGCTCTTCCAGACCCCGATCAGGCCGGACATGGCGATGGCGCCGATACCCACGGGCCGCACGAAGATCTTGAAGATGTCGCCCGTGTCCAGGCCCTGCAGGGCGGTCAGTTGGTAGAGTTCACCGTTGACGTGGACGCCCTTGCCGAGAATGCCGATCATGGGGATCAGCACGAACCAGCTGAGGAACGATCCACAGGCGATGATCAGCGAGTAGCGCAGGCCGATGATGTAGCCCAGACCGAGCACCGCCGCTTCGGTGAGCATGTGGAATTCCAGGCGGACCGAACGACTGAGATTCTCCCCCCACTTGAAGGCGGTGGTGGAGAAGGTCTCGCGCCACACCCCGAGGGTCTGGTGGCTGAAAAGCTGGTAGAGCATGGCCAGCCCGCCGCTCTTGACCAGGATCGAGGCCTGCCCGCCCCCGGCCTCGCCGGCCATGAGCACCTCGGTGGAGGCGGTCGCCTCGGGGAAGGGGAACTCCCCGTGCATGTCCTTGACGAAGTAGCGGCGGAAGGGGATCAGCAGCAGGATGCCCAGGAACCCGCCCAGCAAGGAGGCCGCACACATCTGGACGAAGTTGGTCTTTTCCGCCAGATCGAGGATGTAGATGCCCGGCAGGGTGAAGATCGCACCGGCAACGACCACCCCCGAGGCCGAACCGATGGACTGGATCATCACATGTTGCTGCAAGACGTTCTTCTTGCCCAGCAAGGCCGAGACCCCGATGGCGAGGATGGTGATGGGGATCGCAGCCTCGAACACCTGACCGATCTTCAGGCCCAGATAGGCGGCGGCAGCCGAGAAGACCACCGCGAAGACGAGTCCCATCAACAGGGAATACCCGGTGATCTCCGGCACGATCGACGAGGCCGGCACGACCGGAACGTATTGTTCCCCGTCCTTCAGCTTGCGATAGGCGTTTTCGGGCAGGCTCTTGGTGCTGCTGACGTCCATGGAAACCTCCGCAGGGGGGTGGAGGGGGATTCAGGTCAAAACCGCGGCCATGGGCCGCGGCGCAGATTCCGGACAAACCCTAACATCTGCAGGCTTTCCGGACAAGGAAATCCCTCTTTCGCTCGCCCGGATCCGCCCATCCCGGACTTGCATCCGGGGCCCCATTCGGTCACATTGGACCCAAAGATGATCCCCCGTTCCCCTGCCTGGAGGATTCCGATGCTGAAACGCAAGTCAAGCTCCCCGTTTCCCTCCCTCGTTGACCGTTTCGTGAGCTACGCCAAGGTCCACACCACCAGCAGCGAAGAATCCGAGACCTACCCCTCCACCGCCCGCCAGTTCGATCTGGCCAGGATCCTGGTGGACGAGTTGAAGGCCGTCGGTCTGTCCGATGCGGCGGTCGACGAGCACTGCTACGTCACCGCCTCCCTGCCCGCCAGCCCGGGCTGCGAGAAGGTGCCGACCATCGCCTTCATCAGCCACGTCGACACCTACCCCGAGGTCAGCGGCGAGAACGTCGTGCCCACCTTCCACGAGAACTACCGGGGCGGGGACATCGACCTGCCCCGCGAGGGAAGGAAGATCCTGGCGGCCGAGAACCCGTACCTGCAGAAGTGCATCGGCGAGACCATCATCACCGCCGACGGGACGACCCTTCTCGGCGCCGACGACAAGGCGGGCATCGCCGAGATCATGGAGGCGCTGACCCTGATCCACGAGAACCCCGACTGGAAGCACGGCCCCGTGAAGATCGCCTTCACCCCCGACGAGGAGGTCGGCGCCGGGACCAAGCACTTCGACGTGGCGAAATTCGGGGCGAAGGTGGCCTACACCATGGACGGCGGCCAAAGGGGCGAGGTCGAGAACGAGACCTTCTGTGCCGACAGCGCCATCGTGACCTTCGTGGGCCGGGACATCCACCCCGGCTTCGCCAAGGACAAGATGGTCCCCTCGGTCAAGGTGGCCGGCGCCTTCCTGGCGGGCCTGCCCCGCGAGGGCGCCCCCGAGACCACCGAGGGCAAGCAGGGCTACATCCATCCCATCGCCATCAAGGGCAACACCAGTGAGACCGAGATCACCCTGCTGATCCGAGACTTCGACCTGGCCGGCCTGAAGCCCAAGGCGGAGATGATCCGCAAACACGCCGAGCAGGCCTGCGCGCAGTGGCAGGGATCGAGCTTCAGGATGGAGATCAAGGAGTACTACCGGAACATGAAGTACGATCTGGAAAAGGAGCCCCGCGCCATGGCCTACGCCCTCGAGGCCGTCAAGCGCACCGGGCTGGAACCCATCCAGGGTTCGATCCGGGGCGGGACCGACGGTTCGGTGCTGTCGGCCAAGGGTCTGCCCACTCCGAACATCTTCACCGGCGAGCAGGCCTTCCACGGCTACGGCGAGTGGATCTGCGTGAAGGACATGGAATACGCCACCGAGACGATCCTGCGGATCATCGAGGTGTGGTGCGAGAAGGAGAGCTAGGATTCTTCCGGGAGCCGGGATTCCGGGCCGGGGGCGCCGCCGCGCAGCCCGGCCCGGTTTCCGTTCCCGCAACTTGACGGGGGCGCCTTCTCGGGTTTTCGTGTCGCCATGAACGCCTTCGCCATGCCCACCGCCCTCCCCCTCTTCTCGCAGCCCAAGTACTGGGCCGCGTCGTTCGGCATCGCCCCCGAATTGCCGATGTCCCGGGCCGAGATGGACGCGCTGGGCTGGGAAGCCTGCGACGTGATCCTGGTGACCGGGGATGCCTATGTCGACCATCCCAGCTTCGGCATGGCGGTGATCGGCCGGGTGCTCGAGGCCCAGGGGTTCCGCGTGGGGATCATTGCCCAGCCCGACTGGCACAGCGCCGAGCCGTTCGGGGCCCTCGGCCAGCCCACCCTGTTCTTCGGGGTCACCGCCGGCAACATGGACTCCATGGTCAACCGCTACACCAGCGAACGGCGGCTGCGCTCGGACGACGCCTACACCCCGAACGGGGAGGGCGGCAAGCGCCCCGACCGGGCGGTGCTGGTCTACGCCCAGCGCTGCCGGGAGGCCTTCAAGGACGTCCCCATCGTCATCGGGGGGATCGAGGCCAGCCTGCGGCGCATCGCCCACTACGACTACTGGTCGGACAAGGTGCGACGCTCGGTTCTCCCGGACAGCAAGGCGGACATCCTCCTGTTCGGCAACGCCGAGCGCCAGATCCTGGAGATCGCCCACCGTCTCGCCGCCGGCGAGGACATCAAGCAGATGACGGACATCCGCGGCACCGCTTTCATGCGCAAGGAGGTGCCCGCAGGATTCCTGGAGATCGATTCCACCGATCTGGATTCTCCGGGCGCGTTGATCCGGCATCCCGACCCATACGCCATGGAACCGGACTGCGACCAGGCCCCGGCTGCCGGGGGCCCGCAACCGGTTTCGCTGTTGCCGTCGGCCGACCTCCGGAAGGAACTGCGGGACCGGGACCGGTGCGTGGTGCGGCTGCCCGCCTTCGAGGCGGTCAAGGACGATCCCGTGCTTTACGCGCACGCCTCGCGGGTCATGCATGCCGAGACCAATCCCGGCAACGCCCGGGCGCTGGTGCAGCGCCACGGCGACCGCGAGGTCTGGCTGAATCCCCCGCCGGTGCCGCTGACGACGCCCGAGATCGACGCGGTCTTCGACCTGCCCTATTCCCGGCTGCCGCACAGCAGCTACGGCGATGCGAAGATCCCCGCCCACCAGATGATCCAGAACTCGGTGAACATCATGCGGGGCTGCTTCGGCGGCTGCACCTTCTGCTCCATCACCGAGCACGAGGGACGCATCATCCAGAGCCGCAGCGAGGATTCGATCATCCGCGAGATCGAGGCCATCCGCGACAAGAATCCCGGCTTCACCGGAACCATCAGCGACCTCGGCGGCCCCACCGCCAACATGTGGCGATTGGCCTGCAAGTCCCCGGCGATCGAGGCGGCCTGCCGGCTGCCCTCGTGCGTGTATCCCGACATCTGCCCCAACCTGAACACCGACCACGCGCCCCTGATCAGGTTGTACCGGCGCGCCCGCGCGGTGCCCGGGGTCAAGAAGGTGCTGATCGCCTCGGGCCTGCGCTACGACCTGGCGGTGACCTCGCCGGAGTACGTGAAGGAACTGGTGACCCATCACGTGGGCGGATACCTGAAGATCGCCCCCGAGCACACCGAAGAGGGTCCGTTGACCCGGATGATGAAACCCGGAATCGGCAGCTACGAGAAGTTCCGCCGCATGTTCGAGAAGTTCAGCGAACAGGCCGGCAAGAAGCAGTTCCTGATCCCCTACTTCATCGCCGCCCACCCCGGCACCAGCGATCAGGACATGCTGAACCTGGCCCTGTGGCTCAAGAAGTACCGCTTCAAGGTGGACCAGGTGCAGACCTTCCTGCCCTCGCCCATGGCGACCGCCACGGCCATGTACCATTCGGGCCGGAACCCGTTGCGCAAGGTGGTCCGGCAGGCCAGGCCGGACGACGAGGTGGAGACGGTCAAGAAGGGCCGGCAGCGCACCCTCCACAAGGCGTTCCTGCGGTTCCACGACCCCAAGAACTGGCCCATCCTGCGCGAGGCCCTCAAGGGGATGGGCCGGAGCGACCTCATCGGCAGCGGTCCGGAATGTCTGGTGCCCGGGAACGGTGGTGGATCTCCCCGTCCTCGGGGCCCAGCCCGGAAGGGCAGGGGCGCCGCTCGCCCGGGTGGGCGGACGGGCCGAGCTCACAGCAAGACTTTAAAATAAAATAGCTTAACAACTCATCCCCCGGCTCCCGCCGCTGCCCGGCAGCGCCCGGGCCCATCCGGGAACGGCCGAAAATTTCCCGTGCTTTTTTTGCAAAGCACATTATCATGATGCCCCAACTCCTCCGCCCGAGGGCACCGGAGCGAGCCCGCTTCAGAGAATCCCGCCGTGCATCCCTCGCTCCCACGTGCGATCCCCTGCAAGAGAAGTCCGTCCAGGACTGCAGGTGGAGGTGGGGTCATGATCACGAACACCCGCGAACCGGCGAATCCGACCAGGCCATCCGGCCCTGTGACCACTCATGCCCCGAAGAATCCTCCGGAGGACGGCGAGCCCGCGAAACCGCCGCGAGGCGCCGGCAAGTTCGCCCTCCTGGTCTTCGCCCTGCCGGTCATCATCCTGATCGTCATGGCGTACCTGGAACGCCGTCCCTGAGCTTCGTCCCTTTTCAGAGTCCTGAACCGTCCCCGGCCGTCCCGAGTCGCCGGAGACCGCACAGGGCCGTGCCGGACCGGCAAACCCGCCGCCCGGATGGCCCACGTCACTCGGGGTGCAATCTGGAGGAAACGAAATGTCCAAACGTATGCTGATGATCCCTGCGCTCCTGGTCTTGGCCGTCATGGTGGTGGGCGGCTGTTCGAAGGCTCCCGTCGAGCAGCAGAACACGACCGTGGCCGCCCTCGACGGCGCCAAGCAGGCCAACGCCGAACTCTACGCTCCCCAGAGCTGGCTGGAGGCCCAGGAAGCCATGAAGCAGGCCCAGGCCGAACTCGAGACCCAGAACGGCAAGTTCAGCCTCCTGCGCTCCTACGGCACCGCCGACGAACTCCTGGCCCAGGCCCAGCAACTGGCCGACAAGGCGAAGGCCGACGCCGTGGCGGCCAAGGAGACGATGCGCCAGGAGACCCAGGCCGCCTTCGAGGCCGTCCGCACCCAGCTGATGTCCACCCAGGAACTGCTGGCCACCGCGCCCCGGGGCAAGGACACCAAGGCGGAAATCGAGTCCATGCAGCAGGAATTGGCCGGGCTGACCACCACCCTCGAGACTGCAGGCGAACTCATCCGGGGCGAGCATTTCCAGCGCGCCCGGGCCCAGATCGACCAGGTAGGCACGCAGGTTTCCGCCATGCGGACCGACCTCGAGGCCGCCATCGCCAAGGTCCAGACCCGCAAGTGACGACGGTCCGGAAGGTGATCCGCCTGCTGGTCTGGACGGCAGGAATCTCAGCAGTCTCCGCGGCAGGGTTCGCCGGCTACTTCCTCTGGAAGCCGGCGCCCCTGCCCGACGCCCACATCGCCCAGGCGCGCCGGGCCTACGCCGCAGCGCGCCTGGCTCCGGGAATCCTGGCGGAAGACCTGGCCCCGGCGGACTCCCTGAGCCAGGTCCTGGAATCCGGCTACGCCGGCGAAAGGGCCCGCATCCTCCGGTTCCGCTACCCTGCCGGGCTGGAGGCGACCGCCCGGGAACTGCAATCGACCGCCGCCCGTGCTGAATCCAGCGCGGTCGAGCGGAGATCCGGACTCCTGGCTCGGCAGCGCGAGCGGCGGTTGAATCTGGTGCGGCGTCTGGAGGTCATCAGCGACGAGGTGGCCGCCATGCCGGGGGCGAAGCGCCTGAGGCGCGCCCACCAGCACGCCCGGATGGCCCTGGGCGGGGCCGGAGTCCTGGAGACCCAGGGGAACGCCGCCGCCCTCAGCGTCCAGCTGGATTCCGCGGCGGTCGCGGTGGACCGCGCCGAGATCCTCTTCGACAAACGGACCGGCAGGCTCCACGATCCCGCCCTCCAGGACCGCTGGCAGGACTGGGTCGAGGAGACCGTGGCCGCCACCGGCAAGGGCAAGACGGCGGTGGTGGTCGACAAGTTGAACCGGAATTGCCTGGTCTTCCGGGACCGCAAGGTGGTGGCCCGGTTCGCGGCCGAACTCGGCCGCAACGGTCTGGCCGACAAGCTCTATGCCGGCGACGGAGCCACGCCCGAGGGGATGTACAAGGTCTCCCGGAAGAACCCGTCCAGCCGCTACCACCGGGCCCTGCTGCTGGACTACCCCAACCCGGCCGATCTGGCCGAGCATCACCAGGCCGCCAAGTCGGGACGGATTCCCAGGGGCGCCGGCCCCGGGGGGCTGATCGAGATCCACGGTCACGGCGGCCGCGGAACCGACTGGACCGAAGGCTGCATCGCGCTGAAGGACGACGACATGGAACGCCTGTTCGAAATGATCGAGGTGGGGACGCCGGTGACCATCGTCGGGGCTGCTCGCCTGCCCGGAAAGTGAATCCATGCGGAGGACGGTTGATGAAATCCTCGAGGAAGTGGTGGCTCGCCGCGGGCTTCGCCCTGGCGGTCCCGGTGGTCCTGGCCATGGTCCTCGTGCTGGGAACAGCGCGGGGAATTCCGGCCGGGGAAGTGGAATTCCCGACGACCGGGGCCGGGACCGGACCGGGGGAACTGGCCCGGCTGGAACGCACCCTGGACGCCCAGCGACCCTGGGGGGTGTTCATCATCGTGGACACCGTGGCCAACCGGCTCCAGGTGCGGCGGGGCGAGGACGTCATCCGCGAGGCGGTCTGCTCCACCGGCACGGGTTCGGTGCTGGAGGACCCGGCGACGGGGAAACGCTGGATCTTCGAGACCCCGCGCGGGGTGCGCACCGTGATCGGCAAGCGGAAGGATCCGGTCTGGGTGCGTCCCGACTGGTCCTTCATCGAGGAGGGCTCGGATCTGCCCCGGAACTTCAAGGACCGTGTCGATCGCGAAACTCTCGGCGACTGGGCCCTGGATCTCGGGGACGGCTACATGATCCACGGAACCCTGTTCCAGCGCTATCTCGGCAGGAACGTGACCCACGGCTGCATCCGGCTGGGGGACGAGGACCTGGCCTTCGTGGCGGCCGCGACGCCTGTGGGGGCGTCCGTGCTCTTGTTCTAGCCTTGCTGCTGGGGATGATCCCGACAGCCGCGGTCGCCGCGGAGCAACCGGCCGACTCCACCGCGCAGGCGATCCTGGATGCCCGGGCGGTCTTCCTCCGCCAGGAGATCGAGCTGGCCTCGGGCAAGCCGGCCTATCTGGTCCTCGACGTGTCCAGAGGCGTCCTCTCGGTCCGGCGCAAGCATGTGGAACTGCTGGCCATCCCGGTCACCGCCACGGTCATGGTGCCCGGAGGGGGCGGCGACCGCAGGCCGGTCTGGCCAGGTTCGAAATTCACGCTGGCCTCCGCTCTCCAGGAAATCGAACGCCCCCGGATCGATCCGCCCGAGAAGGCCGAGGGCGACACCACCGCGGCGCCGGTGACCGTCGGGGACATCCAGGCGGCCAGGGACAGGTACCTGCAGGCCCATCCCTCCCGATACAGGCTGACATTCGACCCGGGCCTCGAGGTGGAGGTCCTGGGATTCGATCCGTCACACGGCGAAGGCGGCGCGGGCCTGGGCGTCAGGCTGGGCGATGCCTGGCGCGACCTGGGCCACCGGCTGGCGGGACGGGAACGGGGCCTCCTGCTCCGCGTGACGATGGACGAACAGCTCGCCCGGCGCCTGTACCTCACCCTGGAGCCGGGAATCACCCTGCTGATCGCTCCGCCGGATCCCCGTTAGGTCCGGCGCGCTTTCTCCGAGCCCGGGGACTCATTCCTCCTTCTTCCGCAGCGCCGCCACGACCGGCTCCCGGCGATCCTCCAGCAGTCCCGCCACCGCGCCCAGGCTCCAGCGGTGCCCGATCACCGAGATCAGCAGCAGGAAGCCCAGGGCCGCCGGTTGCCATCCGGGATGCCCGGCAAGACCGGGCAGGACCGCGAACACCCAGGCCAGCGCCACGGTGGCGGCGAACATGAGAAGCCCCAGCAGGGTGCTCATCAGGGGGGTCTTGTCATGGCGTGAAGACAGCTCCCGGCGCCGGGGAAACAGGATGGACAGGACGTTGCCCCCGGCGGTCCGCATCACGATGATCGCGGCGTACAGCAGGACGCCCGCGAGCAGGGTCGGCGGATCGGGCCACGATTTCACCACCGCCAGGGCGGCCAGGCACACCGCCAGCAGGATCGCCTGGAAAACCCACAAGGCCAGGTTCTTGCCCAGGATCACCTGGGTCAGCGGACCGGGCAGCAGGAAGTACGCCTGCACGCCCGACCCCTCGAAGGACAGGTTGTTGGTGGTCTGGCTGTTGGCGAAGATCGCCACGTAGAAGAGCATCCCGAAGAAGTGGATCTCGCCGACCTGCAGGCCCAGCGCCGCCTCGGCCACGTCCTTCAGGACGAACCAGCCGATCCAGGCCATCAGCAGCGGGGCAAGGACGAGGATCAGGCGGCCCGACAGGCTGCGGAAGTGGACCCGCAGGTCCTTGGCCGCGCAGGCCAGGGCGACCGGAGACAGCATCCCCGCATCCAGGCGCAGTTCCCAGGGCAGCGCCTGGTGCGTCATGATCGGCCTGGAGGCACCCGGCCGCCTGCCGCCCCTGCGGAGACTCCCCCGGTCCCCGAGATAGAACGCGACGAAGATCCACCGGGCCAGCAACGCCCCCGGCAGGGTCCAGGCCCAGATGCCCGCAAGGTGGCCCAGGGCCGCCGCCGTCTCCCCCGCACGGACCGCCTGCAGGCCGGCCGCAGCCTGGAAGGGCGCCAGGGCCTTCCCGCCGGTCTTCAGGACATCCACCCCCATGGTCAGCGCGGGAAATTCCGCGGGATCACGGCCCCTGAGAGCCTTCTCCACGATGCCCGGTCCCATGCCCATGGCGATGATGATCACCACCGTCAGGACGCCCACGATTTCCCGGGACCGCCGGCCACGCAGCATGGCCTCCAGCGTAAGGCCGACGGCGTGAGCCCACACCAGGATGCACAACCAGAGGGAGACGAGCACCAGCATGCCCAGCCAGGCGGGCCCCGGGCCGAGGAACACCCCCAGGGCCACCGCGATCATGAGCGGGTAGTAGAGCAGGTGGTCGACCGAGAGGGCAAGGGCGGCCTGGGACATCCAGAAGAGTTCGCCGCCGGTGACCGGGAAGTTGAGCAGGCGGGAAGTCACCGGTCCGGCCTGCCCCCGCTCGATGATCAGGGGCAGCCAGACGCCGGCCAGCATGGCCGCCAGCAGGGCGCCGAACTGCAGCTTGAACAGCATGTCCTGATCGCCGCCGGCCAGGGCCGCCTTCATCAGGAAACCCACCGCCACCGCGGCCCCCAGGGCCGCCGCGCCCCAGAGCAGGCCCAGCAGGACGCCACCGACGAGATTCCACACCCCTTCCCGGCGGCGCAGACGGTTGAGCATCAGGCGGTACCGCAACCAGGCGATGGCCAGCATCCGGTTCATCGCCTACTCCAGCCAGGAAAGGGTCCGCGTCGGCTCGTCGCCGGCATCCACCAGGCCGAGGAACGCGTCCTCGAGGGACCGCGCCCCCCGGGGGGCGCCGTCGCCGTCCAGGCCGATTCCCCGCTGCAGGTCTCCCAGGGTGCCCTGCGCCACGAGCCTGCCCTTGTGGATCACCGCCAGGTGGGTGCACAGCTTCTCGACGATCTCCAGGATGTGGGAAGTGAGGAAGATGGTCACGCCACGGTCGGTCATGCCCTCGAGGAGCTTGCGGATGTGCCGCGAGGCCACGGCGTCGATGCCCTCGAAGGGTTCATCCAGGAACAGCACCTCGGGCCCGTGGATCAACGCGGCCGCCAGCGACAGCTTCTTCTTCATGCCGTGGCTGAAGTCCGCCACCAGCTTGCGGCCGGTGTCCTGGAGGTCCATCAATTCCAGGAGTTCTCCGGAACGTCCGGCGATGGTCCGGCGATCCAGGCCGTGCATCCGACCGGTGAAGGCCAGGGATTCCGCGGCCGTCAGCCCGTCGAACAGGGCCAGGTCCTCGGGCACCACTCCGATCACCCGCTTGGCCGCCAGCGCCTCCTTCTCCACGTCGTGGCCGAGGATGGCCGCCCCCCCTGCGGTGATCTTGATCAGCCCGGTGAGCATCTTGATCGTGGTGGACTTGCCGGCCCCGTTGGGCCCGAGGAATCCGAAGAAGCAGCCGCACGGCACCTGCAGGTCGATGCCGTCGACGGCCTTGAATCCGTCGAAGGCCCGCACCAGGCCGTGGGTCTCGATGGCGTGGGTCATGGAATGGGTCTTTCGGGTTGGTTGCCACCGTCATTTTGATTTGCCGCTCAGCTTGACAGCATCCGGCGGAATTTTCCAGTCAGAACCGGCGGCCGCGGCAATCGGCCCGGGCAGCACATAAACGACTATAAGAGTTTGGATTGAAACATCTCCCGACCCAGCATTTGTGTTGCATCCCGGCGGGGCCGTGTTAGTTTTTTCCGCGTCTCCAACCACCGAAAGGGGCAACGATGAACGTCACGTTTCGCCTGGTCCTCCTGTCGGCCGCGGTCCTTTTGCTGGCCGTCCCGGCTCTCGCGCAGACCAACGAGGAATTTCCCGAGGAGGGTTCGGCCGACCCGGTCGCCGACGAGGTCCTGGCTCCGCTGATCCTGCCCGCAGACGAGGACTTCGCCGAACCCGCCGGCGAGCCTGCCCCCGCGGGCATCGGGGTCGCCTCCTACGTCGAGGTCAGCGACACCCAGAAGGCCGGCCTGTTGACCCCCTTCTACCGCTTCAATCCCAACTTCGCCGTCAAGGTGCGCGTCCCGTTGATCTTCGACCGGACCTTCCATTACTGGGGCGTCGACGCCTCGGGTTCCGGGCTGGGCGACGTGTCGGTGGACCTGGAGTACAGCCGGCTCCTGTCCCCCGGCATGGTCTTCCGCCTGCAGGGCAGCGTCAAGCTGCCCACCGGCGACGACGAGAAGGTCGAGGAGATCGAGGGCTTCGAGTACGCCACGCCCCTGGGCACCGGCAGCACCGACTTCTTCGGCCGCGCCCAGATCGCGAAGTCCGGCCCCAGCTTCGGCTGGCTGGGCTCGGTCCTCTACCGGACCAACGGATCGACCGAGGTGATGAACGACTACGGATCGTTCGTCGAGACCGTGACCGCCGACAACGGCGACGCGATCGTCACCTCGGGGTTCGCCCGCATGAACGCCGGCGGCAAGGTGTGGATCCACCTGGGCGCCTCGGCGGCGTTCCTGGGCGACGGGACGGTGGAATCCACCTACAACGACGGGACGCCGTCCTTCACGTCCGACATCCTGACCAAGGGAACGCTGGTTGACCTGTATCCCGGCATCTCCTACAAGATGGGCAAGTGGAATCCGTTTCTGGGAGTGCGTGTGCCCGTGGTCACCGACTACGACAACGAGTTCGCCGACGACTCGCGCGACGCGGCGTTCATCTTCCAGTTCAGCTACAACCCCGCGCGGATGACCGAATAGGACCGGCGATTCCGGATCCGCGGACGAAACGAGCGGGCGCCCACGGCGCCCGCTCGTTTTCCCTTGGAATCCCCCAACGGCCGGGCCGGAGGGGTGGCTGCTGCCGGCCGGTGATGAGGATCAGTCCTGGATCCTCTTCGCGACGAACACCCCGTTCGGCTGGATGAACACCGCCTCGGTGGCCGGACCCTCGTCCCCGACCGTGAACCTGATGCTGAACCCTGACAGGCCGGACAGTTCGAAGGAATCCTCCCCCGACGGATCGAGCTTCATGACCGGTTGACCGGGCACCATTGCTTCCAGCCGATCGTTCTTGCGCACGATGGTCACCGTCTGGGGTGGAAGCGCGTACCGGCCGACCAGGCGGTCCAGGAATTCCGGATCCTCGAGCCTGGCCGACGGCATGCGTTCGAAAACGATGGGATCCACCAGCAGTTCGAAGCCGATCTCCACCGTGGAAATCGCTCCCGAGACATCCCCCCGGAAGACCACCTTCAAGTCCTCGGGGATGACCGCGTCGTCCGACGGCTTGACCGAGTAGACGTCGTACTGCCAGTGCTCCAGGGGCATGGTCATCCCGTTGTAGAGCATGGTGAGATCCTGCTTGGCGGCCGTGAACTCCACGATTCCGTAACCCGGGTTACGGAAACGGCCGGCGAAGACTTCGGCCTTGCGGCTGGGCTTGGCGTCCTTGTTGCGGAACCGGTCCTTGTTCTGCGTCGATTCCTCGACCACGGCCTTGACCTGCTCGCGGCGGGCCCTGGCGGTTCCGAGGTGGTCCATGGGCTCGAGGCCGAGCATCCGGTCGGCGACCGTGGCGGCGATGAGGCCGGGCAGGGCGTCGGCGTCGCGGTTGCCGAGGGCCACGATGCCCAGCCCGTCACGGGGAAACAGCCACACCGCGGCGGAGAACCCGTCGATGTTGCCCCCGTGCTCGAGGCGGAATCGTCCGCGCCAGGTGTCGATGAACCAGCCCATGCCGTAGGACCGGGGAGTGACGAAGTCCTCCCTCGGCATACCCGGAATCACCATCTGCGGCGTCTGCAGCTCCTGGAGCGTGCCGGCCTTCAGGCCCCCCGCGTCCGGGCCGGTCTTGCCCAGGTTGGCCAGCAGCCAGCGGGCCATGTCGTCGGCGCACGAGTTGATCGACCCGGCGGGCCCCATGGCGTCGAGGTTGCGGAAGGCCACCTGCTGCAGCTCGTCGTCCTTCAGCCGGTAGGGCAGCGCGTGGTCCGGATCGGCCTGCGACACCGTCACCGAGGTGTTGGAACGATCCATGCCCAGGGGCCGGAAGATCCCCGCTGCGACCGCATCCTCCCACGTCGATCCGTGCAGACGGCCCACCAGATAGCCCGCCGTGCAGAACATCAGGTTGTTGTACTGCCACTGCTGGCGGAGTTCCTTGTTGGGTTCGAGGTACCGCAACCGGGCCACGAGGTCCGCGCGTTCGAACGACCGGCTTCCGTACCACACCAGATCATGACGGGGCAGGCCCGAACGGTGGGTCACCAGGTCGCGCGGGGTGATGTGCAGGCCGGCGTACTCGTCGTACAGGGCGAACTCGGGCAGGTACTCGCGCACCGGCTCGTCCCAGTCCAGCTTTCCCTCGTCCACCAGCAGTCCCATGGCGAAGGCCGTGAAGGCCTTGGTCGACGAGCCGATGGCGAAAAGGGTCTGCGCCGTGACCGGAAGCCGGTTCTCCACGTCGCGCTGCCCGTAACCTTCGCAAAGGACGATCTGGCCGTCCTTGACGACCGCGAGTCCCAGGCCCGGCGTCTGCCAGTCCCCCAGGGCAGCCGTGATGATGCTTCCCAGGTCCTCGAGAGTGGTCCGGGCTTCGGCGGCCCGGGCCTCGCTGCGCACCAGGGTGAAGGAGAAGGTGCCGCCACTCTGGGTGAACGGTCCGTTGAGGGCGGTGCCGTCCGCGCTGAATTCTCCGGTGAAGGTGGGACTCCCGGGCACGTCCTTGATGGCGAAGGTCGCGGTCCCGCCATCCAGGGCGATGGCCTCCAGGGGCAGATCCTTGGCCCCCTGGGCGGGGATGGTGATGGTCCCGGACCACCCGGCCTCCACGGCCGTGAACGAGACCTGGATCTCCAGGCTGGTCCCCGGCAGATCGATGGATCCCGACCAGTCGCCCGCCAGGTCCGGATCTCCGGCATGAACTCCGCCCGCCGCCAGGGCGAGCATCAGTAAGAAGGCCGTTGCGAACATGCGCTTGCCGTTCATCGCCGTCCTTTCGCTTGACCGTTCACGGGCCCATTCCCCAGGCCGATCGGTTCATCATCACGGACAGTCACTCGGTGTACCGCCCGATCACCTCGTTGATGCCCCTGCGGCAAGCCGCGCAGAAGGGCTTGATGCCCTTGGTGAACATGATGCAGTCGAGCTGGGATCGGTACATCCCCTCGCTGCAGTACCCCGCCCCTTCGAAGGCGCCCACGCGTCCGAAGGCCTCGTTGGCCGCGAACCAGGCGTCGACCTCCTGCTGGTGCGTGAGGGACAGCTCCTCGCCTTCGGCCATGGCTGAAGCCACTTCGGCCTCGGGCGCACCATAACGCATCAGCCGGGCGATGGTTTCATTGATCTCGCCGCGCTTCTGCTGGTAGGCCACGTCCATGGCGTCGTAGACATCCTTGTGCCAGGGCGTGGGCACCGGCGTTCCGGGGGTCACCCGGTCGGCCCACTTCAGGCGGCCGGGATCGAGCATCCGGGTGATGTTGCGCTCGCGGGGTTCGATCCCGCGGGGGTAGAAGTCGTTGTAGGCTGTGCTGGAGGTGTAGTACTCGTCCGCCAGGCCGGCGAAGCTGTGGCCGAACTCGTGCAGGAAGACGTACTCGCTGAACTGGTTGTCGCTGGTGAAGGTGCAGAACAGGTTGTAGATGCCGCCGCCCCCGTAGCGTTCGTGGTTGACCATGACGTACAGCACGTCGTAGGGCACGTGGGCCGCGACGTCGCGCATGGCCCGGTTGTCCTCGGTCAGCAGGTAGCGCTCGCTGCCCAGGGAATCGAAGGTGCAGCCCAGCGACGTGTTGCGGTGCACGCCCCGGCTGGGTTCGTCGCAGCCGCTCTCCTGCGATGGCTTCAGGACGCCCCAGATCTTGAACTTCTCCTGCTGGGACCGGTAGGGGTCCTGCCGCAGCATGGCGTCGCGGAATCGGGACACGTCGTCCTTGAACTTCTCGACCTCCGCCGCCGTGTATCCCTCGCCCACGATGGCCACGTCCACGCAGCCGTGGGAATCGGCCGGGTTCACCGCGGGAACCACGATGACCCCGTCCGGCAAGGGGTCCTTCCTGATCATGAAATCGTCCGGATCGATTCCCAACCGGAAGATCTCCTCCCATGAACCGTCGTCCCGGCGCGATTCCAGGGTGAAGGTCACGGGCCCTTTGGGGAACGGCACGAGGACCGATTCGTGGTAGGTGCGCCGGACGCCCTCGGCCGCCGGCCCGGTCGACTGCCACTCGGCGAAGTAGCTGTCGAATCCCCGGGAAAAGATCACGGTCCCCCCGGAATCCAGAAGCTTGGCGTCGTAGCGGCCCAGGTCCAGGTCGTCCACCAGGTGGACGCGGCTTCCCGCCCAGGTCCCCTGCCGCCACAGCTGGTCCACCGCGACGATCTCCGCGGCGGCGTCGCCCGTGTGGAAGTAGTCGATGCGCAGGGTCTCGTCCAGGAAAAGGGCGTCGAAGGCCTCGGTCCCGGCGAGGACCGGAACGGCCAGGACGGGCATGAGCAGGACGGAACCGAACAGGACGAGTCCTATGGCTGGAAAATGGCGGCGTTTCATGAGGGTCCCTCGCTGGTTGAACGACCGATTCCCCGGGTTTTCCCTGCCAGAATGCTCTTCTCCCGCGCAAAAGTCACGGCCCGGGTGAATAAATCCGCTCTTGACGGGTATGATGTCATGGTGATATCATTTTGCCATCCCCCAGGAGGAGCCCCGGCAACCCGTCGGAGCCGAGGGATGCGAACCATCGGGAGGGAATCATGCACACCGAGAAGAAAGCCCAGACCGTTTCCGGCTGGGGAATGCTGTTCCTGGTCATCGCCGTCCTGGCCGTGGGAATCTTCATGATCGTCTCCTCCATCGTCAGGGCGGACGTGGTCATCCTCATTCCCGGGATCGTGATGCTGATCGGGGGGTTGATCCTCCTGGGCGGGTTCTTCATCATCAATCCCAACGAGGCGGGAGTCCTCCTGCTCGCCGGTTCCTACCGGGGATCCTGCCGGGAAAACGGGCTCCGGTTCGCCAATCCCTTCTACAAGACGATGAAGATCTCCCTGCGGACCCGGAACTTCAACAGCGACCGGTTGAAGGTGAACGACCTGGCGGGCAATCCCATCGAGATCGCCGTGGTGGTGGTCTGGAAGATCACCAACACCGTCGAGGCCCTGTTCGAGGTGGACGACTACCTGGACTTCGTCCACACCCAGAGCGAGTCGGCCGTCCGCAGCCTGGCCAGCGCCTACCCTTACGACGGGAACGACGAGGAGCTGTCCCTGCGCGGGGCGACCGAGGAGATCAACCACCACCTGCAGAAGGAAGTGCAGGAGCGCCTGGACAAGGCCGGGGTGGACATCCTGGAGGCGCGGATCAGCCACCTGGCCTACGCGCCGGAGATCGCCGGGGCCATGCTGCAGCGCCAGCAGGCCAGCGCGGTCGTCGCCGCGCGCCAGAAGATCGTCGAGGGCGCGGTCGGCATGGTCGAGATGGCGCTGGAACTGCTCGGCGAGAAGGACATGGTGCACTTCGACGAGGACAAGAAGGCCACCATGGTCAGCAACCTGCTGGTGGTGCTGTGCAGCGAACACGCGGCCCAGCCCGTGGTCAACACCGGGAGCCTGTACCAGTAGCATGAGCGTGCGGAAGGCATTCGCCCTGCGGATCAGCGAGACCCTCTACGAGGAGCTGCGCCGGTGGGCCGACGCCGATTTCCGCAGCGTCAACGGACAGATCGAGTTCATCCTGCAGAAAGCCGTCACGGAGCGGACGAAGAAAACGGCCGGCCGGGGCAAGAAGCCCGGGCCGGCCGCCGACGATTCCTGACCGGGGGCGGATGCTCAGTCATCCTCTCCCGGCACGTCCCCCGTGAACATCGCCTCCACCGGATTGAGCGTCTCCGAGTAGGTCCGCTCCAGCCTGGCGCGGAACGGCCCCAGGATCCCGTCCAGCACCGGCGGCGGCCCCGCCGCGCCGAACCCCATGACCTGGTCGCCGGCCGCCAGCCAGGCCGTGACCGCCTCCCTCCAGGCTGCAGCGGCCTCGTCCCCGGTGCCTTCCGGCCAGATGATCCTCTCCAGGTCCGCACGCATCCGGGCGGTCGCCTCGTCGCGGGCGCGGGCGCTCAGCTCCATGGCGCTGCGGCCGACCGCCTGCCCTCCGTCGCCGGCGGACCCTCCCGCCAGGGCGGTTCCCGCGGGAGTCATGATGCCGTCGGCAGGGTCGCGACCCAGCCAGAGGTAGTAGGTCAGCCGGTACAGGTAGGCGTATTCCCCCGGCCCCATGGACCGCTCCAGGAGCAACGCGTTGCGCTTCTCCCAGAATCCGGCGTAGACCGGGGCCAGGTCCGTTCCTGCGCGCAGGGTGCGCAGGAAGCGCATCACGCCGCTCTGTTCCCGCTCCTGCGCCGCCTGGAACTGGGAGACGGCCCGCTCCAGGCCGGCCCGCCATTCCGCCAGCCCCTCACGCACCGACAGGAAATCCTCCATGCGTCCGGGCGTGGGCAGGCCCAGGTTTGCAGGAACGAAATCCTCCGCAGGTCCGGTGGCGGCGATCAGCGCCTCCTCCCCGTCCTTCACGTCGCCGAAGTCCCGCGTCATCCGGTAGGCGTACCAGGTGCCCGACCCGACCACGGCCACGATCACCAGCAGGACCAGCCCACATCCCCACATCGCGATCAGCTTGCCCTTGGCGTCCATTCCTGCTCCTTGTCTTTCTCCTCAACCTGAATCACTCGGGCGGCTCCAGACCGTGCAGCTTGATCTTGCGCCACAGGGTGCTCCTGTCAATACCCAGACGGCGCGCGGCGCGCGTGCGGTTCCAGCCGGTCGCAGCCAGGGCCTCGGCCAGGACCTCCTTCTCCTCGTTGCTGTCGCGGGCGACCGCCCGCAGGCCCGTAGCGGGCCGGGCGCCCGGCTGCCGGGTCTCCGGCGGAAGATGCTCGGCCCGGATGGCCCTGCCCCGGCTGAGGACCAGGGCGTGCTCCAGGGCGTTCTCCAGCTCGCGCACGTTCCCCGGCCAGCGGTGGTTCATCAGCAGATCCATGGCGTCCCCGGCGACGACCGCCGGCTTGCCCCGGCCTTCCCGCCGGGCCCAGCGCTCCAGGAAGTTCGCCACCAGCAAGGGGATGTCCTCGCGCCGGTCCCGCAGCGGCGGAATGGTCAGGGAGACGACCTTGATGCGGTAGAAGAAGTCCTCCCGCATCCTTCCTCCGGCCAGCAGGGACTCCAGGTCGCGGTTGGTCGCCGAGACCACCCTGACGTTGACCCGGATCTGCTTGTTGTCGCCCACCCGCTCGACGGTGCGCTCCTGCAACACGCGCAGCAGCTTGACCTGCACCACCGGGCTGACGTCCCCGATCTCGTCCAGGAAGATGGTCCCGCCGTCCGCCTCCTCGAAACGGCCCCGGCGGTCGGCCACCGCCCCGGTGTAAGCGCCCTTGACGTGTCCGAACAGCTCGCTCTCGAGCAGGCTCTCCGACAGTGCCGAGCAGTTGACCTGGACGAACGCGCCGCCGGCCCGGTCGCTGGTCTCGTGGATGGCCCGCGCCACCAGCTCCTTGCCCGTCCCGCTCTCGCCGCGGATCAGGACCGACGCGTCGCTGCCGGCGACGTCCCGGATCAGGCCGAACAGCTCCTGCATCTTGGGATCCCGGCCGACCATGCGGCCCAGGTGGTAGCGGCGGCTGATCTGCTGGCGCAGGGTCGTCACCTCGGTCACGTCCCCCATGATCAGGGCCAGGCCGAGGGGAGTCCCGCCCCGGTCCTCCAGCGGAGCGGTCCGCAGCAGCACGTGGCCCTGCCTGCCGTCGGCCAGGGAGACGGTCGTCTGGAAGTCGATGATGGGCTGGCCCGACAGCAGGGCCGCCTGCAGGGTGTCCCGCGGACATCCCTGCTGGCCGAACAGATCGCACACCGGCACCCCGGTCAGGTCGTGGCGGCTCCGGCCCAGGATCCGCTCGGCGGCGGCGTTCATGGTCATGATCCTCAGGTCGGTGTCCAGGGCCATGATCCCCTCCTGGAGCGTCGACAAAAGACCGAGGAAGCTGTCGAGACGGACGCGGGACAGCAGGCGGGCGATGGAGAGGTCCCTGCGGTCGCTGACACGGCGGGTTTCACGAGGGGACATGCCGGAGCCTCCAATCATGTTGCATTCAACGATACTGTAGCAACAAAACCGTTGCACGCAACCACGGAATTCCCGGTACGTAGGGCCCCTCACAATTCATGCAAACATCATGATATATGCAACAAATTTCAGTAGAATGACTTGCAATGGCATCCGATCGCGCTTCCCACTCTACTGGAAACTGGCATGCCCCTGGCTATGAGTGGTATCGAGGCGAACGACACCCCGGTCCTGCACCGGGATCAACCCCCAAGAGGCGAGGAAGGTACGGAACCATGGCCAACGTGATGCACTTCGACAACGGCAACTTCGACACCGAGGTGATGAAGAGCGACGTCCCCGTCCTGGTGGACTTCTGGGCTCCGTGGTGCGGCCCCTGCAAGGCCATCGGGCCCATCGTCGAGGAACTGGCCGGCGAGTTCGGCGCCACCGCCAAGATCGGCAAGATCAACGTGGACGACAACCAGGATCTGGCCGGCAAGTTCGGCATCCGGGGCATCCCCACGGTGATGATCTTCAAGGGCGGCCAGGTGGCCAACACCTTCGTCGGCCTGCGCTCCAAGGAGGATCTGCGCGAGGCGCTGAACGACGCCATGTAGCCGCAACTCGCCCAGGAGATCCGTCCTGACCGCCGGCCTCCCCCCCTGGGGCCGGCGGTTTCATTTTGGGGTGCAGTCCGTCCCGACACTTGCCGATCCAGTCCCATGGAATGACATTTGGGAACGGAATCGTCGCCCCCACCCTGGCTCGAGGTGCCCCATGGCCGGATTCATCGATGGCGTCAAGAAGATCTTCCGCAACGACGACCGCCGCAACAACGTGGTCTTCATCGTGTTCGACAGCTGCCGCTGGGACGCCTTCCATGCGGCGCGCACGCCCAATCTCGACCGCATCGGCAAGGCCGAGAGGCGCTACAGCTACGCCAGCTGGACCAGCCCGAGCCACTACACCTTCCTGATGGGCATGGTGCCCCACCAGAGCCCCAAGGGCGTGTTCGCCTCCAACGTGTACCGGGACGAGTTCGCCCTGTGGTCCCAGCGCCTGAACATCAAGGACGTCGAGTTCGCGAAGTTCGTGCCGCAGCTGTCCCTGCCCCACTTCCTGAAGAACCAGGGCTTCCGCACCGAGGGCGTGGTCAGCCTGCCGGTCCTGAACCCCATGACCAGCATGTCGGCGCACTTCGACCGCTACGAACTGGCCCCCGAGCACAACGACCTGGCGATCATCCTCGACGGCAAGGATTCCTTCCGCGGCATCAGCCCGACGAAGGAGGACCCGGCCTTCTACTTCATCAACACCGGCGAGACCCACTACCCGTACCTGCTGCCCGGGGAATCGGCCCGGGAGCTGCCGCACATCAGCGGGGTCCACGGGGTCTTCAAGCACCTCGACGACTTCCTGAAGAACCCCTCGGAATTCCTGCAGGGCAGGAAGCAGGAGGAGTTCTTCTCCCCCGAGCAGTTCCGCGCCTTCTACGAGAAGCAGATCGCCTGCGTGGAGCATCTGGACGGCGTGGTCGGCAGGTTCATGGACCGCTGCCCCGAGAACACCTACTTCATGGTCATGAGCGATCACGGCGAGCTCTTCGGGGAAGACGGCTACTTCGGCCACGGACCCATCTTCCACCAGAAGGTCTTCGAGGTGTTCTACCTCGAGGGGCGCCTGCCCTGACCCGTCACGGATGCCGTTCGAGGATGGCGGGGGTCACCTGATCGAGCCCTTCGATGCGGGTGACGAATTCCCTGGATCCTCGTCCCCACGCCATCAACGGGACGGGGTTGGTGGTGTGGCTGTGCTTCCGCGTATCTTCCAGGTTGCCGTGGTCGCTGGTCAGGACCACGAGCAGGTCGCCAGCCAGATCGGTCTCCAGCTCTCCCAGGACAGCTTCCAGGAACGCGTCCAGCTTGGCCAGCTCGCCGCCGATGCGCGCGTGGTCGCAGCTGTGCCCCGCCTTGTCGGTCTGGAAGTACTCGAAGAAGGTGAAGTCGAGGAGGCGGGCGCTGCGGGCCAGGACGCGCCCGGCCTCCCCGGGCGTGAAGAGGGGGACGTCGAACCCCCGCTCCTGCAGTTCCCGGTTGGTGAACTCCTGGTAGATGCTCCGGCCCGCCTTCACGTCCTCCAGGTCGCAGAACGGCAGATCCGCCGCGAGGTTGGCCACCGTGGTGGCGGACAGGGTCAGCTGCTGCTCGCGGGACAGCTTCCAGAACAGGGGCCGGAAGGCGTTGAGGAACCGGGCCTGGTACCCGCGGCCGGCAAGAACCTTGAGAATCGAATGCTCCAGCAGGATCGCCCGCAAGGCCGCGCTGGGAAACCCGGTCAGGTGGCGGCCCAGGACGCACTGGGAGTTGACCCCCGTCAGCAGGGTGGTCTGGCCGGTGGCGCTCTGGGGCACCCCGTCGACACCCAGGACCGCGTCGATGGGACGGGCCCAGCCGCCGCAGGGGGCCGGCACGGGTCCCGCGGGGGCCGGATCGGGAAACCGGAAGTACCGGCCGCCATGGGCGTGGCTGGGATTGATCGCGGGATCGGCCAGACCCCAACCCAGGCCGTCGATGAAGATCAGCAGTGTTTTTTTCATGCGCCTCGGAAGTCCCCGATCCGGTCACTCGAGAATGGCCCAGCCCCAAACATCATTCGCCCGACGAGGGTAAGCAAGGATGACCTGAGCAGTTGCAGGCCCGCTGAATATTGGATGTGAAACATCCTCAAATATTGCCCTATCGTGTTTAAAGACAATGATTTGTATCAAGCGATTTCAATGTCAAAGGAATAACATTTTTCCCTTGATCCCAGTATTCCGGTGGGCTTAATTCTCGTCAGGGATTGGTTGAATTTGATTCTCGCAATCAGAAAGGATCGATCATGCCAAGTTCACGCTTCCGGTTCGACCTCGCCGCGACCATGCCCGCATTTTCCCTGCTCGCACTGTCCCTTCTCCTTCTGGGTACCCTGGCCACCCCTGCAGCGGCCGATTCCCGCCGGTTCGCCTGGAGCTACGAAAGCACCACCATGCCCCGGGGGCTCGGCGAATACGAGCAGTGGGTCACCTGGAAGACCGACAAGCAGAGCGACGATCTTTATGACCGTCTGGAATTCCGGCAGGAGCTCGAGTACGGCCTGACCGACCGCCTGCAGGTCGGCCTGTACTTCGCCAACTGGCGGTACACCCGGTCCGCCGGCGGCAGCGAGACCCAGGTCCGCACCTCCAGCATCGAGATGATCTACAACCTGAGCGATCCGGTGACCTCGGCCCTGGGGACGGCGATCTACGGCGAGGTCCATCTGGGCCAGGAGAAGTTCGCCCTTGAGGGCAAGCTGCTGCTGGAGAAGCAGTGGGGCGCGACCTCGGTGGTCGCCAACACCATCCTGGAAGCCGAGTGGGAGGAGGAGGACTGGATCGAGGACAAGGGCGTGTTCGAGCAGACCCTGGGCGTGAGCCGCCAGCTCTCCCCCATGGTGATGTTCGGAGCCGAGGCCCTGTACGAGGTCGAGTTCGCGGACTGGTCCGAGACCGGTGAATCGCTGCTCTATGCGGGCCCCAACCTGTCGTTCCGCTCGGCGGAATGGTGGATGACCACCGCTCCCCTGTTCCAGCTGAGCGACGAGGTCGGCGAGCCCGATCTTTTGTGGCGGACCCTGATCGGCATCCTGTTCTAGCCAAGGAGAAAGGCCTCACCATGGTCCATCCGAACTCCCGGTTCTCCCGGGCGGCGGGATTCGCCGCCGCCCTCCTCATCGCAGGCTGCGCCTCGGTGAGCGACCTCGCCCCCGAGCCCGATCCGGCCGCCGTCGCGCGGGCGGGCGCCGGGGGCGTCGACGCATCCGACCTGGTCGCCGGCCGGCGCATCTACCTCACCGACTGCGCCCGCTGCCACGCCCCGGTGGCCGTGACTTCCCTGACCCGCGGTCAGTGGAATCCGGTGCTGGACCGCATGGCGCCGCTGACCCGGCTCGACGCGGAAAAAGATGCCCAGCTGCGCAGCTACATCGAGGCCGTCGCCCCGGCTGACCCGCCCGACTGATCCGCGCCTGCCTTCCTGCCGGCGGCGAACCAGGGCATCAAGGCCGGCAGCACCAGCAGGGTCAACAGGGTGGAGGACACCAGCCCCCCGGTCACCACCACGGCCAGGGGGCGCTGGACCTCGCTGCCCGTCCCGGAGGCGAACAGCAGGGGCAGCAGGCCCAAGGCCGTGGTCACCGCCGTCATGAGCACCGGCCGCAGCCGGGAGCACGCTCCCTCGAGGGCGGCCTCCCCCGGGGTCCTGCCGTCGGCCATGAGCTGGTCGGCCCTGGTCACGAAGACCATGCCGTTGCCCAGGGCGATCCCGAACAGGGCGATGAATCCCACCGAAGCAGGCACCGAGAGGTTCAACCCGGCCAGGTGCAGAGCCACCAGGCCGCCGACCAGGGCCAGGGGGATGTTGATCATGATCAGCAGCGAGCTGCGCCAGGATCCCAGACCCGTCACCAGCATGAGGGTGATGGCGGCCAGGGTGACCGGCACCACCACCATGAACCGGGCGTTGGCCCGCTGCTGGAGCTTGAACTGGCCGGCCCATTCGGTCCAGTATCCGGCCGGCAGCTGAACCTCCTGCTCCAGACGTTCCCTGGCCTCGGCGACGAAGCCGCCGATGTCCCGGCCGCTGACGTTGCAGTTGACCGCGATGAACCGCTGGTTGTTCTCCCGCATGATCTGCCGCGAACCGACCACCTCCTCGATGGTCGCCAGTTCGGCCAGGGGCACCAGGGCGCCGTCGGGGGCGGTGACCACCAGCGCTCCGATCGCCGCGGCGGAGTTGCGTGCTTCCTCCCGGTAACGCACCAGGATGGGGACCTTGCGGATGCCCTCGTAGATGTTCCCCACCTCCTCCCCGCCGACCGCGGCGTGGATCAACTGCTGGACGTCGGCCACGTTCACCCCGTAGCGCGCCAGGCTCTGCCTGTCGATGGTGATCTGCAGCTGTGGAGCGCCGGAGACCTGATCCACCTGGACGTCCACCGCCCCGGGAACCCGCTCCAGGACCGCGGCGATGTCGTCGGCGCTTTCCCGCAGCACCTGCAGGTCCTCGCCGAAGAGCTTGACCGCCAGCTGGGAGCGCACGCCTTCGAGCAGTTCGTCCACCGTGATCTCGATGGGCTGGCTGAGACGGTAACGTGCGCCGGGAACGTTGCCCAGCTTCGCCCGGATGGAATCCTCGATCGCCGTCTGGTCCAGACCGCGGCGCCAGCGGTCCCGGGGATGCAGCAGCACGAGGATCTCCCCGCTGTTGACCGGATGGGCGTGGGCGCCCACCTCGCCGCGGCCGATCCGGCTGACGACCTCCCTCACCTCCGGCACCTCCAGCAGGCGCCGCTCGACGATGAGGTTGGTGCGGACGCTCTCCTCCAGGGATATGGACGGCGCCCGCGTCAATTCGACCAGGATGGTCCCTTCCTGGAGGCGCGGCGTGAACTCCGAGCCCAGCCGGGGATAGACCAGGACGCCGGCGGCAAGAACCGCTCCGGCCAGGATGAGCGCGAACACGGGCCGCGCCACCAGGATCCGACCGGCGGGGCGGTAGACGGCAAGCAGCGTCCGGACGAGCAGGGGATCGCGACCGGAAGACCCGCCGCCGCGCTTGAGCAGGACGTCCCCCAGCAGCGGGGCCAGAGTGAGGGCGAAGACCAGCGACCCGGCCATGGAGGCGGCCACCGCGATGGCCAGGGGCCGGAAGGTCTTGCCCTCGACCCCGCTGAGGGTCATCAGCGGCACGAAAACCGCCGCCACGATGGCCACCGAGAAGAAGACCGGGCGGGCGACTTCTCCCGCCGCCGCGAGGACGGCCGCCCGGCCCCCACCCGCCGGACCGGTCCGCAGCCGCTGTTCCAGGTTCTCGATCATGACGATGGTGCCGTCGACCATCATGCCGATGGCGATGGCCAGCCCGCCCAGGGACATCAGGTTGGCCGAGATGCCCAGCCTCCACAGGACGATCATCGCGAACAGGATGGAGAACGGCAGGGAGACGATCACCGCCAGCGCCGGGCGCCATCCCCCCATGAACAGGATCAACACGAGCACCACCAGGGCCACCCCCTGGACCAGCGCTCCCGTCACCGTGGCCACGGCCGCGGCCACGATGCTCTTCTGCTCGTAGTAGGGGACGAGTCTGACTCCTGCGGGCAGGGTCCGGTTGATCTGGTCCAGCTTCTCCTCCACGCTGCGGATCACAGTGGACGAATTGCTGCCGAACAGCTTGACCACCATGCCGGCCACGACCTCGCCGACGCCGTTGCGCGTCTGGACCCCGCGCCGGATCGCCCCGCCGGTGGTCACCCGCGCCACGTCCGCCAGGAACACGGGCCGGCCGTGGACCGTCTTCAGCACGATGGATTCCAGGTCCTCCAGCCCGCTCGCCAGCCCCAGGCTGCGGACGACGAACTCCTCGTGGTTCTTCTCGATGAACTGGGCGCCCACGTTCAGGTTGTTCGCCTCGATGCTGCCGATGACCTGGTCGAGGGAGACGCCGAACCGCAGCAGGGCGTCCGGGTCGACCACCACCTGGTACTGCTTCTCGTAGCCCCCGATGCCCAGGACCTCCGTCACCCCGGGCACGGTCTGCAGCTGGGTCTTGATCAGCCAGTCCTGGATGGCCCTCAGCTCGGTCAGGTCGTAGGTCCCTGTGGTGTCGTCGAGGTAGTAATAGAGGACCAGGCCCATGCCCGTGCTGATGGGGCCCATCTGGGGCTCGCCGAACCCCGCAGGGATCTGGTCCCGGGCCTCCTGCAGGCGCTCGCCCACGAGCTGGCGGGCGAAGTAGATGTCCATGCCGTCCTCGAAGGAGACGCTGACCACCGAGAGGC
>JAHJTW010000206.1 GCA_018829565.1 bacterium
GAACAGCACCCCGTTGCGCGTGTCGTGGTCGCCGGCGAAGCCGATGAGCTCCAGCCTCTCCAGTCCTGCGAAATCCCCATCGCGGGAGCCGGCGGCGCGCCAGATCGCCAGGCGGCAGCCGCGCTCGGTGTCCACGGCCGTGGTGACCATGAGTTCGCCGTCGAGCATGGTGATGCGGGGGTCGTAGACGTGGAAGACCCGCATGGCCGGCATGCCCAGAGGGGTCCAGAAATCCTGCAGGCCCACGAACTCGACCGGATGGTCGGAGATGCGGAAGGGCTTGCCCGGCCTGGTGGCCGCCGGCACGGTGAAGGTCTTGCGCCCGCGCGTCTGGACGCGCAGCAGCAGGATCACGCGCCCGGGGGATCCGTCGTCCTGGGGCAGCATGACGGCCCCGGGATTGAAGACGCTGCTGGGATCGGTGATGTGCGGGGGCATGGCCGGGATGTCGTGCCGGCTCAGCAAGGGCCCCGTCCCGCGGCGACGAAACGTCATGGTCTGACGCCACTTTCTCCGGCGGGTCCGGGAACGCCCTCGAGGGGAGCGCGCTCCAGCCGTCCGGTCTGGTCGATGGTGAATATGCCGGCGGCGGTGGAAAGGATAGCGTGGAATAGGTCGTTCCCGCCGGCCAGTCGAAGCCTGGTTCGCGGGTGATCATCCAGGGAGGCGAGGCCGGGATCGAGGGCGATGAGTTCACCGAGGGATCCGGCGAACCTGCCGTGACGTTCGTGGTGCTCGCGCTGGGCGTAGTAGAGGGGCATCAAGGTCTGGGCGTCGGTGATGCTGAGGTGCTCAGGTGAATCGTCGAACGGGCCGGCCTCACCGCCGGCCATGAACATCACCTCGCCCCACATCTCGGGGTAGTGCATGGCGATCAGACCCTGGGGGGACCAGACCCAGTTGTGCTCGGGCAGCGGGCCTCCGCCGGCGGCGAGGCGCTTGGCGTAGGCTCCGTCCTCGACCTCGAGGTCCCACTGGACCCGCGAGAAGTTCACCCTCCAGATGTCGCCGGGGCGGGGTGGGGCGGGGCGGCCGGCGCATTCGGCCAGCACGGTCCACGGGATGGCGATCTCCACCGACCAGCCCTCGTCCGTGTCCCCGGGTTCGTTCAGGGTCCCTTCCAGGCGGACGGCCGTCCGCAGGCCCTGGATGTCCCAGGCGTTCACCGCAGGGGCGCCGTCGCGGTAAGGCTTGACCAGCAGCAGGTCCCACTCGGTGCCCAGGGCGTTGATCTCCAGCTCGTAGTAGAGGTGGTTGTCGCCGTCGGGATCGATGAAGACCTCGAAGTCGTTGTCGTGGTAGATGACCGCATCCCGCTCGCGCAGGGTGGCCCACAGATGGGGTTCCTCGAGCTCGGCGCCGACGTAGAAGAACCGGTCGTCCCAGATCATCTTGACCCGCGTGGCGAACGTGGGCGCAGGCCGGGCGGGACCCTCGATGTCCACGAAGGGGTCGCTCCACGGAGCGCCGCTCCAGGCGGGATCCTCCAGGGACCCGTCGATGACCGGCGGGACGGACACGGCCGGACATCCGTACTGCCGCGGCTCGAAAGCGATGGAGGGCCGGGGGAAGGCGCCCGCGGCAGGCGCCGAGGCGACGAGAACCGACACGAGGACCAGCGCGTGTGCGATGACATGGGATGGGTACATACGCATGGGGAAAATGCCAACCGCTCCTTGCCCTTGGGGTCGACCGGACGGAATCCTAGCACGGAACCGGCGAGCCGTCACCTTCCGGGTGGCCCCATGGCCCCGGGTTTCGCGGTGGGCGATGGAGCCGGATGGTAGAAATTCTTGCGGATTTGTGGTTTAATTATGGGATGGGGTTCAGATTCTCAATCTTGAAGGGACGACAGTTGGCCCCGAGGTTCTCCGGGAGGCAATCCCCGGCCCGCCCATCCCTGCCGTTCGTGCTTCTGACCGGGCTGCTCCTGTCCGCCGCCGGGCCGGCGCACGGGACCGCCGCTCCTCCGGTGCGGATCACCGTGGACGCGGTCCTGGGGGAGTTCCAGGACCGCGGCAACCTCCTGGGTCTCGAGGAAGGGGCCGGGATCGGTTTCGATCCGGCCCTGGATGCCCCTGAGCCCGCCCCACCCCCTGCCCGGTATCTGAGCGTCTACTTCCCTCACCCGGACTGGCCCCTGGGTCACCGCTATCTGCGGGACATCCAGGCTCCGGTGGCCGATGGGGCGGTCTGGCGGCGCTGGCGCCTGCGTCTGGAGACCGATCAGCAGGGCGCGGTCACCCTGGCCTTTTCCCATGACCTGGCGGACCCCGCCGCGTGGCGGCTGATCCTCCAGGACGTCGTCACGGGACGCCGCAGGAACCTGCTCCGCAATCCGGTCGTGGAGTTTTCCCAGTCCCCGGGGGCCAGGGAATTCGACGTCCTGCTCATGCCCCGGACCCCGGAGGGGTTCACCCTGACGGTGTCCGGATCGGCCGGGGCCCTGACCGATGCCGGGGTCCTCATCGGCACCGCGGTCGGCGCCACCGACGGGTTCGACGGCGCGGTGGACGCTCCCCGTCCCGCCCCCCCGCCTTCCGGATTTCTGCAACTGGATGTCGAGCACCCGGATTGGCCCCTGGGCTGGCGTTACGGGGTCGATCTGCGCGCCCCGTTCGATCCCGCCCTGGACCGGGCGCGATGGCCGCTGGCAGTGGAGACCGACCAGACCGGTCCGGTCACCCTCACGTTCGCCCCTTCGTTCCTGCCGATCCCGGAGGTCAACCTGGCCCTGCTGGACCTGGTGACGGGGGTTGTCCACGACCTGCAGCCGTCCCTCACACACACCTTCCTTCCCGGCGGCGGCCTGCACCGGTTCGAGATCCTGGTGGGAGGCCCGTCGCTGCCGCCTCCGGCCCCTGTCGAGGTCCCGGTCCCGGCCGGGTTTTCCCTGCTCGGGTTCCCTCGCGTGCCGCCTCCGGGCCTGGCCACCCTGACCGACGTCCTGCTGGACCAGGCGCCTCCGGGCACGAAGGTCTTCGGGTTCGAGGACGGCCGCGGTTACTTCGAACTGCCGCCCGAGGAACCGGTGAACGCAGGCTCGGGATGGTGGATCGAGGCCCCCGGTCTCTTCACCTGGGTCCCGCCGGGCGAACGGGCGATCTCGCCCGTGGAGCTCCCTCTGCAGGCAGGCTGGAACGCCGTCGGCTACCCCCTGTGGTTTCCCGGCGACCTCGCCTGTGTCGAGGTGGTGCAGGACGGCGCGTCCCACCCCTTCTGGGGCGCCGTCAAGCTGGGCCTGGTCCACGGCGGCGTCTTCGGTCATGCGCAGGATGGGGCGCCCTACGTTCCGGTCGTCACCCTGGAACCCGGGACCGGGTGCTGGATCGCAGCTCTCGAGCCGGGCCTCGTCCTGCGCTTCGATCATGCCGCATTCCTGTGGGGCGATGACGCTCCCGGCCCACCCCGCGACGACGATGCCCCCTGGCTCGAGCGCTGGCGGATTCCCCTGGCGGTGGGGGACGGCGCCGGCGTGACCGCGGGCGTGATGTTCGGAGTCGGTCCCTCGGCGAAGGACGGGCTCGACGCCCTGTGGGATCAGCTTGCTCCCCCTGTTCCTGCGGGCGGGGCCGAACCGTCAGCCTGGCTGAATCGAGGGGGCCGGCGGTTGCTTCGCGATCTGACCAGCCCCTGGGACGAGGTCCTGCAGTGGGAGGTCACAGTCCGCCGGACCACGGCCGGCACCGTCACGCTCGCCTGGAATCCGGAACTGCTGCCCTGGTGCGTGGACCTCCGGATCCTGCGGGCCGGGGATGGAAGGGTGGTCGTCCCCAGCATGCAGGACGTCGGATCTGTCACCCTGACCATGCCTGCGGGGGGGGAGTCCCTCATCATCAGGCAGGTGGGCGGGGCGGCCGACAAGGCACCGGGTCCAGCGCCGGCGCCGCGGCTGGGGGCCTTCCCGAATCCCTTCAATCCGACGACGACCATCCGTTTCGTCCTGGAGGAGCCGGGACCGGCGAACCTGCAGATCGTCGACCTGCGCGGCCGGAGGATCACCGGCTGGAGCTGGGAGGATTTGCCTGCGGGGGCCCATTCCGAAAACTGGAACGGTCTGGATGCCGGGGGCCGGCCCGTTCCGAGCGGGGTCTATCTGGCCTGGTTGAGCACGAGGGGCGACGACGGGGATTCGGTTCCCTGCAGGCTGAATCTGGTCCGATGATTGCAATGGCGCGATCAATTTGTGAGTTTTGGACACTTTTTGATGATTTTTGGTTGCGATTAACATTCATTTTTGATAGTCTCTTGGCTCCAACATGCCACCTTGTTTTTTTCCTGTGCTTTCGGGGGGGTCACCATGAAACGCTTCTCGCTCATGACGGCAAGCTTGCTCTTGCTTCTTTTGCCTTTCGCAGCCCAGGCCGAGTGCTTCATCGGCGGGAACATCGAGGCCGTGGAAAACCCGGATCCGTTCGGCCCGGCCTGGGTCTACACCCTGACCGTGTCCTGGGACAACGATGTCCAATTCGATCTTAGCCACATGGACCTGCTGCTGGATACGGTGGGCGGCAACTGCACCCAGGCCGATTTCTCCAGCATCCTGTCCTGGGGGGATCCCATCGGCTCCTCCGACGGCAACGGCGGATGCACGGTCTACTACCACGCCGACCTGACCGCCAACGGGGATCCCAGCATTCCGGACGTGACGGGAATCCTGCTGAAGTTCGAGCCTTACGAGGACGGCTGCGAGCCCGACAACGTGGGCACCGCCACCTTCGTGTTCTATTCGGATCTCGCCCCGGTTCCCGTGGACGAGGAGATCCTGTCCCTGGTCGACAAGTTCGCGGGCCAGTACTGCTTCGGGACCCTGACCGGGTTCTTTCCCGGCATGGACTGCGATCCGGTGGACAGCGAAGCTGTGAACTGGGGCTCGGTGAAGGGTATCTTCCGGTAAATCGCTGATTTTCAAGTGGTTATGCGCCCCCGGAACGGGGGCGCTTTTATTTTCATGATTTTTCTCCCAATTGGCCAGGTTAAATTGACATTTCATGGGGTCTCGTGATATAATCATTCCTCAATCGCCACAGAGGGAACACGGACCGGACCCAATCCGGCCAGTGCCACATAGCAACCGAGGGAGAGCACCATGAAGAAAATGTTGACGATGGCCTTGCTGATCACCCTTGCCGCCGGCGGCGCCATCGCCGGTGAATGCGGGATTTCCGGCGTCATCACCGGCCAGCGCATCGACGATCCCCTGCTGCCGGCCTGGCAGTACACCCTGGTCCTGGACTGGGATACGGGCACCCCGTACGCCCTGAGCCACGCCAACCTGCTGATGGACATTCCCGGTGGGACCTGCACCTGCGACAACTTCGTGGAAGCCCTGACCTGGGCGAACCCCATGGGCAGCGGCCCCGGCGAGGACGGATGCACCGTGAACTACAACGCCTTCCTGGAATGCGACGGCGATCCCAGCATTCCCGAGGTGGACGGCATCCTGCTCAAGTTCGAACCGGTCGAGGGCGAAGGTTGCGAACCCGCGAACGTGGGGACCATGACCCTGGTGTTCTACAGCCACCTGCCCCCCGCCCC
>JAHJTW010000207.1 GCA_018829565.1 bacterium
CCTGCCCGCCCCTGGCGCAAGCCCTTGTTCAGCAGGACCCAGCTGGTGGGCTTGGACCGGGGGCCGAATCGGCGTCCGATCCCCGCCGCCTTCAGCAGGAGGGCCAGCTGCCGGCGAAACTGGAGCATCAAGGCGGCATCGAATCCCTCACTCCGGAGCCGGGCCACCAGGTCGTCGCGGCGCTCCTCATCCCAGGAATCGCTCCAGGTCCAGACACCGGCGATCCGGGCCGCGCCCTCCACCAGGACTTCGCAGCCGGGCGCGACCATGGCGTGAAGCTCCCAGTCCGGGCGGCTTCGGGCCAGGAAATCGAAGACCGGCAGCGAGAGCACGAGATCGCCGATCCGGTCGGTGCGCGTCACCAGGACCTTCATGACCGCCCCAGACGCCAGAGCTTGACGTACTTGACGAACACCGAGAATCCCGAGGCCAGGCACAGGACCAGGCCGTGCCCGCCGTCCAGGAAGCCCCGCTGCAGGACGTACATCCTCCAGAAGGCCGCCTGGCCGCGGACCAGCGCGGATCCCGGCCCGCAGTCCCGCCCCTCGCGGTGCAGCTGCTCGGCGGCCAGGGTCGTGTACCGGTTGAGCTTCTCCAGGTACTGCTCCATGGTCCGGTAGGTGTAATGGCGGAGCAGTCCCGGCAGGGCGGCGACCGGTCCGTCGGCCTCGACGCTCTCGTGCACGGGCAGATCGTTGAAACGGGCCCGGCGGCGGTCGAACAGCCGCACCACGGGCTCGGGATGCCATCCGCAATGCCGGATCCAGCGGCCCAGGAACCGGCTGATCCGGTTGATGGTGTAGGCCGCCGGCTGCGGATCGTCCGGCAGGGCGAGGATCGCCTCGCGCAGTTCCGGCGTCACCTCCTCGTCCGAATCGATGCTCAGCACCCAGTCGTTGCGGCACAGCGAGACGGCCTTCTGCTTGGTGGGACCGAAACCCAGCCATCCGGTCTGATGGAGGACGGCCCCGCCCCTCCGGCAGACCTCGTCCGTCCCGTCCTCGCTGCCCTGGTCCAGCACCACGATCTCGTCCACGAACTGCAGGGACGCCAGGCAGCGGTCCAGGTCCCCGGCCGCGTTGAGGGTGATGATGGCGGCGGAAATCCTCACCGGGCGGGACCTCCCGCCGATTCCCGGCCGTCGGGAACGAGCAGGACCTTGCCGACGTTGCGCCGCTCCTCGAGGCGGGCGTGGGCCTCCCCCGCCCGCGAGAAGGGATGGACGCCGTCGATGACCGGTCCGATCCCACCTTCGCCCAGCAACTGCACCAGGCTCCTCATCCAGCCGGCGATCCGGTCCTGCTGTCCCCACATCCGGCCCAGGTTCACGCCGCCGATCATCCGGTTGTCGTTCATCAGCCGCAAGGGGTTGGCCTTGAACCAGGGCACCCGCAGCAAGGTGCCCAGGGCCGACAGCGCCCCCGAGCGGCTGCCCCGGGCCGCGCTGGAGAACCCGAACAGGACCAGGCGGCCGCAAGGGGCCAGGCTGTCGTAGCTCTCGCCGATCCAGCGCCCGTGCCGGGGTTCGAGGACCACGTCCGCCCCCTTGCCCCCGGTGGCGGACCGGACCTCCTCCGCGTACTTCCGCTGCCGGGAATCGAACACCCAGTCCAGTCCCTGCTCCCGCAGGAACCCGTGCTTGGCAGGAGAGGCCGAACCCAGCACCCTCGCCCCCGCCAGGCGGCAGAGCTGCGTGACCGCGACGCCCACCCCGCCCGCGGCCGAGTGGATCAGGACGTTGTCGCCCTCGACCACAGGGGCCATGACGCGGATCATCTGCCAGGCGGTGAGGTAATTGACCGGGATGGCCGCAGCCGTCACCGCAGTCACGCCGGGGGGCAGCACGTGGCACATGGAGGCCGGCACGCAGACCGCTTCGCTGTAGCCCCCGAAGTTGCACATGGCCGCGACCCGGGCGCCCATCAGCGCCGCCGGAGCCTCCGGGCCCAGGGCGTCGACGACCCCGGCCACCTCGTAGCCGGGCACCGCCGGCAGCCTGGGAGCGTCGGGGTACAGTCCCCGCCGCATCATCACGTCGGCGAAGTTGACCCCCGCCGCCTCCACGGCGATCCTCACGGCTCCCCGGCCCGGCTGGGGACGCGGGGCGGCGCGCACCGCGAGGACCTCGGGCCCTCCCCTGCGCGTGATCCAGACCTGTTCCATCGTCGCGGACATCGGACCCTCCGACCTCATTCGTAAGGGATGGGGGTCGGCCGCACCCCGGGCATGCCGAAAGGACCGGGCCGGTCGGCGTCGCCCATGGCCAGGCCGACGATCAGACCATGACCATCCAGCCGCCGTTCGACACCCACCCGGACCTGGACGGGAGGAAAGACCAGCCCGGGGTTGTGCAACCGCAGCCCCAGGCCGCCGCCCAGGTAGACCAGCCCGTCCAGGATCGGGTCGTCCTCCCCGCCGATCATCCCGGCATCGGCGAACCCCAGCAGCATGCACCGGAATCCGAGAAAGGTCCAGGGTGTGAAGAGGCGGCCCTCCAGGCTGCCGACCAGACGCTGGTCGCCGGTCAGGACCTCGTCCGGGAAACCCCGCAGGCCGTTGCGGTCCCCCAGGCTGATGGATTCCTCGGGATAGCGGTCGATGCCCAGGGCGTACGCCGCCTGGACGTAGAGGCGTCCCCTGTAGGGCCCGTCGCCCATCAGGGGAGCGGCGTAACCCGCCGACGCCGTCACGATGCCCTCCTCGAAGTCACCCCGGCGCAGGAAACCTCCGCTGCCCACCCGCAGGAAGACGAGGTCGCCACGGTTGCGGATGGACAGGAGGGCGGCGTCCAGCCACCCGCAGGTCCTCTCCTGGAACTGGCCGGATTCGTACCCCATCACCCCCTTGACCGTCAGTCCCGAGAGGACGTCCTCCGTCTCGCCCATGCGGTACAGGAAGCTGGTCCGGTAGTATTTCACTCTCTGGAAGGTCAATCCTCCCAGGGCCAACCGCCGGTCATGGTAGGTGCGGTTCCGCTCGAGGGTCACTTCGGGCCGGGCGTCGAACGACCGGAACCAGAGGGCGGCGGCCGGAACCAGCAGGGGGCGGGAGGAATCCCCGCGCTCACCGCCCTCCCCCAACCTGGCCACCCGGCCCACCCAGACCTCGCCGTCCAGGAATTCCCGGGGGATGCCGCCGTTGTCCCGGTCGTCGGTCAGGGCCAGCCTGGCCCCGCCCACGAGGTCGATCCCCGGATGCCACAACCCGCGCTCGAATGCCAGGGCCCGGCGCTGCTGACGCCAGGAGTCCTCCACCTCGGCCACCCCGCCGATGAAGGTGCCGAACAGGTTGGGCTGGGTCAGGACGGTGCGGTGCCCCGTGCTCGGATCCGCATCCTCCCGGAAGAGGATCTCGTGGTCCAGGCCCACGCCCCACCCCAGGAGGTTCACCGTATAGACGCTGCCGGAGAACTGCCTCCTGTCGACGATGCGCCCGTCCAGACCCAGGGGCCAGCGGTCCCGGGTCTCGACCACCACGGCCACCGTCTCGGCTCCCCTCAGGAGGGGGACCACGGTGATCCGGACGTCCGAGATGTAGGGCAGCCGTCTCAGGAGACGTTCGGTGTCGGCGAGGACGAAGGGATCGAGGCTGTCCCCCCGCCGGAACAGGAGTTCCTGGCGGATGGTGCCGTCGCGGGTGTAGGACTGCAGGGGGTCGGTCAAGGAACCGAGCAACCGCTCGGGGGCGCCCCGCGTCGAACGCCAATCCCGGTCGAAGCGGGCCACCTGGCTGACCAGCACGACCTCGATGGTCCGACCGGCGAATTCCTCGTAGGCGTCGAACGCTTCGAGGGCCCGGCCCTCCAGCTTCTCACCGGTCAGAGCCTGGGTCCGCAGGTGACGATCGAAGAGACGGGACAGCCAGGAACCCTCGGCGGATTCCGCAGACCCGTCGGCCCGTGGTCCGGCCAGGGCCTGCCCCGCCAGCAGAAGGGCCAGGATGCAGCCTGCCGTCCGCCAACGCATCGGGCCTAGCTTCCGCAGCAGCGCTTGAACTTCTTGCCGCTGCCGCAGGGGCAGGGATCGTTGCGCCCGACCTTGGGCTCCTCCCTGCGCAGGGGTCTGTTGACGCCCTTGCGGCCCTCGACGAAGTACCAGCGACCATCCATCCTGGAGAAGGTGGCCACCTCGTGGTACGGGCTGAACTCGCCCCCGTACTCGAAGCTGGCGATGAACTCGACCTCGCCCGCCTCGTCATCAGGCCCGCCGCCCGAGGCGCTCAGGATCTCCAGGCCGAGCCACTTGCTGTTCTCCGCCCAGTCCCGGGTGCCCTGGGGATCGTTGTTCTCGCGGGTATCCGGATGCATGGATTCCTCGAGGAATTCCATCTCCACCATGGTGTAGGCCGTGTAACGGGCCCGCATCAACTGTTCGGGAGTCTCCGCGAACCGCTCCCCCTTGATGAGGGGCCGGCAGCATTCCTCGAACGTCAGCTGGGATCCGCAGGCACATTGCATCGCGATCCGTTTCCTTTTCCTGGGCAAAGCGGGCCGCCAGGTCGTGGCAGCCCGCGGTTTCAACTAGCTCCCCCGGGGGGGGGAATCGCCGCTCAGTCGTTTCCGGCGTTCCTTGCGCCCTTGTAAAGATAGAAACCCAGCAGGCAGAAGACCACCAGGGTCACCACCGCCGAACCGGCGTTCTCGGTCGCCCATTGGGACAATCCGATGGCGTGGTCGACGGTCCATTCCTGATCGCCGGTGGTGCTGATGCCCGTGAACCTGACCAGGGCCGCGATCACTCCCATGATGGCCCCGCCGGCCACGAATCCGCTGGCCATCAGGGTCCCCTTCTCGTTCCGCTTCTTCTGCTGCTTCTCGGTGCCGCCCTGGGCCACCCAGTGCGCGATGAGGCCGCCCGCGAGGACGGGAGTGTTCACCGAAAGGGGCAGGTACATGCCGAGGGCGAAGGCCAGGGCCGGCAGGCCGGTCCACTGGAGGATCAGGGCCATGAAGACGCCGGCCATGTACAGCAGCCAGGGCGCAGGCTGTCCCGTCATCAGGGGCTCGATCACCGCGGCCATCGCGTTGGCCTGGGGCGCGGGCAGGGCCTC
>JAHJTW010000208.1 GCA_018829565.1 bacterium
CGCCGCCGCCGCCCCCGCCGCCGCCGCCCCCGCCGGGAGTGCCGTTGCCGCCGTCGCCGCCGAAGGAGGCGACCCAGGCGTCCCCGCTGACCGAACCGGAAGCGGGACTGGTTGCGCCTCCGGATCCCGGCGAACCATAGGAGCCGGGAACGCCGCTCTGGCCGTCACCGCCGGCGCTGGAACTGGTGGTCCCGCCCGCCCCTCCGGGGCCTCCGCCGGGTCCTTGTCCGAAGGCGCCGTTGCCGCCGTTCTGACCGTTCCCGTTGGAATTGCCGCCGCTGCCTCCGGATCCGCCCAGATAGAAGCCGTTGCCGCCGGGACCGCCCGGCACGAAGGGCGTCGAACTGCAGGCGCCTTGGCCGCCGTTGCCGCCCACGGATCCCGTGGCTCCGGGAGAACCCGAAGCTCCCGCCAGGCCCGGCGCCCCGTTGCCGGCGGTGAGCAGGCAGTCCGTGTAGGCCAAGGCGCTGGTGCAGTTCCAGACCGTGACCGCGACCGAGGACTGGCCCGGCAACACGGCGCTCGCGGCCACGATCTCGAAGCCCTGGACGACCGTGGCGGTGGTGATGCCGGTGGCGCGCAGGGGCCGGGTGCCGCCGGTCAGCAGGGAGTACGTCCCCGGCTGGGCGTCCCAGGTCCCGACCGCCAGACCTCCGGTCAGGGAGATCCCGTCCTGGAGGATCACGTCTTCGTTGTAGGTCCCCTCGGTCACCAGGACGAGGGACACGCCCAGCTGGACCGCCCGCGCGAGGCCCTGGCCGATGGTGGCCACCGGCGAGATCTGGCTGCCGTCGTCGTTGTCGTTTCCGGTGGGGGTCACGTAGACAGCAGTGGGCAGGGAAGGATCGACCGTCACCTGGACCACGGCCAGGCCGATGGCACCCTGGTCGTCGGTCACCCGCAGCTTGGCCAGGTAGGAGCCCTGGGCGGGATAGAGGAAATTCGTCGCGGCGGAGGCGCCTGACCAGTCGAACACCCCGTCGTTCTCGAAGTCCCACTCGAACAGAACGACCGTCCCGTCGGCATCGGAAGCCGCACCCGAGAAACCGGTGGCAAGACCCTCGCTGACGGTGGTCGCCGAGATCGCATCGATCGTGGGCGGGATGTTCGATTCGCGTCGCAGGAACAGATCCGCCAGAGTGACGCTGTCGCCGGCGGCGGCGATCACTCCGCTCGTGGCATCGTCGAGGTAGCCGGGATGCATGGCCCGGACGGGCCAGTTCCCGTATGGCACCCCGGTCAGGCTGTAGTCGCCGGCCGCATCGGTCACCGCCACGTAGGAGGTCCCCTCGACGAAGACCACCGACCCGGTGTGGTCGGCGGCGTTCTCCAGGGTCGCGTTGCCCAGGAAGGTGCCCGTCGGGGTGAGCTGGATGTCCACTAAGGTGGTCTCGGCGTTGGCCGCGGCGGGGGGCAGGATGTCCAGGGTGCGGCTGTCGCCGGCGTGATCGCGCAGGCTGGAGGTCAGCAGGTAGGTCCCCTGATCCAGGCCGCCGAAAACGAACCGGCCGCGGCCGTCGCTCACTGTCGAACGCACGCCTGCGGCCTTGGCGGCGGGTTCGTGGTCACCGGTCAGAGCGCGGGTGACGGATCCGGCCAGGGAACCGTCCATCCGCTCGAGAGCCAGCACCGCGTCGGGGGCCGGCAGGCCGTCGAGACCGCGCACGGTGCCTCTGAGGACGGCGCCGTCATCGAGGGAGATGGTTGCCAGGGGCTCGGTCGGCGTATTCTGGTCGGTGCATCCCCAGGCGGCCACCAGCAGCAGGGCGGCCAGTGCCGCCAGGGTCCTGAATCGGGTCGGTGTCGTTTTCATCATGGCGGTTCCTTTCGCGGTCACCGGGCGAGCACGAGCGGCCGGGAATGGGTGTCGGCGGGAGTGGTGATCCGGACCAGATAGAGCCCGGAGGGGGCGGGCCGGCCGTCGGCGCCGAGACCGTCCCACAGGTAGTCGTGATCGCCCGGCGCGACAGCCGGGTCGGACCAGCTGCGCACGAGCCGGCCCCGCAGGTCGTAGACGCCCAGGGTCACCGGCGTGTCCCGGGTGACCGAGATCCGCAGCTGGACGCCGCCGTTGCTGGGGTTGGGCCAGGGCAGGGCCAGGCGGGCCGCCGGCAGGTCGGCCGCCAGGGGGACGTCGGAGAGGTCGTCGGCGACCTCGACGCCGGTGCGGTAGGCGACCACGTAGTCGTCCACCCGCACCTCGAGGATGTAGGTTCCGGCGACCAGGCCGTCGATGCAGAATCCCCCTGCTGCATCGGTGGCGGCGTGGTCGCCGGTGTAGGCTCCGGCCTGGGTGCGCAGGAACACGCCGGCCTGGGAGACGGGCTGGGCCGTCACCGCATCGGTCACGGTGCCGCAGATGGACGCGGCGAGCCCGGGCGCTGCGGCAAGGAGAAACAGGGTCGGCAGGACCAGGAGCGGGATCGCGATGGTCTGCGGGAGGCGACGAGGCGTCTGCATGAACCCCTCCTTCGAGGAATAAAGATGATTTTGGTATTCTATATCATATCCCGGGGATGAGGGGGAAAAAATCAGTGGATGGAACCGGATTTTCCCGGGGAAGACGACTGAACCGTGCGGAATCATGGCCAGCCGGAGAGCATCCCGAAATCAGGATTATCTTTATCCTTAATATCCTATTTTTATGGTATGGTTTCCCCGGCTTCCCAAACACACCCGTGACGAATGAAGGGCGGCGCCCTTCATTCCGGCATCGCAAGCCAGATTTCCGAGGACGCCCCCGACAAGGCGCCGTCCACCTGCGGCGCCCAGGGGCATGAACCTTACCCCGGGGAGGGGTCGAGATGCATACACGAATCATTCTCCTCGCGGCGGCGGTCCTGCTGTTCGCCGCATCACCGGTCCTCGCCCAGAGCGTCCCGAGCTCGGGCAGCAAGGAAGCCCTGGTGCGCGTCGTCTCCAAGTGGGACGGCGGCTGCTCCGGGAGCGAGCGCCCGTCGTGGGACAACATGCTCCGGTCCTGGTACTACGAGATCACCAACCCGCTGCCCGCGCCGTTCGGTCACGGTTCCAGGTACTGGTACCGGGACGGCCTCTACAACAACGGAACGATCGTCGACAGCAATTTCATCGATTCCGGCCTCCAGAGCTGGGGCCGCGATCACTGGAACGACCGTGCCGACGACGTGGACGTCTTCTTCGCCGGACTGCACGGCGGCCACAACAACAGCGTCGAGAACTGGCTCGGGACCGTCCGCATCGACGAGGCGGGCGGCGGCAATTGCTGGGCGAACCAGGCCTTCATGGAGCTTGGGGACCTCGACCTGGAGTTCCTGCACATCTCCTCGTGCCACAGCCTGTGCGCCCAGAACTGGGGCGACTGGTGGGACACGTTCGCCGGCCTGCACCAGGTGCAGGGCTTCTACGGCCTGATGTGGATCTCCACGACCTACAACTACCGCTACCGCAACTTCGCGGACGACGCCTTCTCCATGGGGATGGCCTACGCCTGGGTGGACAACCACTTCGACACCGGCGTCTACAGCGACGGGTTCGATCATTGCCCCGTGTCGATGATCGCCGGCACCAGCCCTTCCAACGTGGTGAGCCGGGCCTGCTGGGAGCAGTACGACTGGGTCTACAGCGATCCCGTCAATCCCAATCATCAGTGGATCGTCTTCGTGGAAGGATGCGACCCCAAGGGCCACGGCGCCCTGAATCCCTGAGCGGGACAACTGCGGGTTCCGCGCGGTTCATGCCGCGCCAGACAGGAGAATCGAGCCATGTTTCATGAAAAAACCTTGATGATGATCGCCGCCGTGGCGATCACCCTGGGAAGCGCAGGCCTTGCGCCGGCCCAGGATCTGCCCCCGCCGCCGTTGCCCCGGACCCAGACGCTGGCCGACTACCAGCAGCAGGTGGATGCGGTCCTGCCGGTCTTCGACACGAGCCTGCTGGCTCCGGCGAACGGGCCGGACTGGATGGCCCCCCTGAGCGTGGCCCAGGTGGCGGGCGCCGCCGGCGACACCCCGCCGGCCAACATCGTCCGGGATTCCTGGCTGGTCGAGGCCACCGATGCGGCCGAGACCCAGCTGGTCAAGCTGGATTTCGACGAGGGCCGGGTCCGTTTCGCCAACCTGACGCGGTTGTTCGATTACGATCTCCATCCCCATACCGCGGTCCCCACGAGTGCGGCCGAGGGCATGCTGTACACCGCTGCGGACGCCCTCGGTATTCCGGCGACCGAGCGCCTGATGGCCGAGGTGGCCACGGTCAAGGGGCGGCTGGTGAGCAATGGAGGGGTGCCGGAGGACAGCGAGCTCGAGCGCCTGGTGACCATGCACCGCACCATCGGAGGCGTGCCCGTCTACGATTCCATGATGCGGATGTCGGTCAACAACCTGGGCCAGACGTGCCGGATGCTGGTCCGGTGGCCGCAGTTCGTGATGCCCGCCGGGCTCACCCTGCGGACGCGCATGGACGTGGTCGACGACATCGCCGCCCAGGTCATGGACCTCCAGGACGGGGTTCCCGTGGATCTGGACCTGACCGTGGCCTACGGCCGCTTCGGCTACGACTACGTCCCGGTGGCGGTCGCCGCCTTCGATGACACCCAGTCCGGGGCCGTCCTGATGGTCCCCCTGGTGGACATGCCCCCCGACCGGGACAACGACGGGTCGCCCGACGCCACGGACAACTGCCCCGACACCTACAACCTGCATCAGGAGGACGGCGACGGCGACGGAGTGGGAGACCTCTGCGACAACTGCGTCACCACGTCCAACAGCGACCAGGCCGACAGCGACGGGGACGGCATCGGCGACGCCTGCTCCCTGCCCGAAGGCGCCTGCCGCCTGCCCGACGGCAGCTGCGAGCACCTGACGCGCGATCTCTGCGCCGCGGTCGAGGGCACCTACGAGGGCGACGGGACTCTCTGCTATGACCCGGCCTCGGACGTTCCCGACGCCGGCCAGCAGGCCAGGCGGATGGTGGCCAGTCCCAACCCGTTCAACCCGGCGGTGGAGATCGCCATGGCGATCGGCCCGGCGGACGTGGGCGAGATCACGGTCGACGTCCTGGATGCTCGCGGCGTCGTGGTGCGAACCCTGATGACCGAGGCCGTCACCCGGACCGGGCCCTTGAAGGTGCTGTGGGACGGCCGGGACGACGACGGCCGCCGCGTCGCCAGCGGCGTCTACCTCGTCCGCCTGCGGACCGTGGCTGGGCAGACGGTGACGAAGGTCGCGTTGATCAAATGAACAGGGCCCCGGCTTCTCCGGGGCCATCCACGATTCCCGTTCCGGCCTGGGGCCAGGTGTCCCTTTGGTGGCGCCTGGTCCCGCAGGTCGGGTTTTCACGATGACGATCGACTTCCGAAAGGAATCCGGAATGCCACTGATAGACATTCACCTCATGGACGGAGTTTTCAGTCCTGCCCAGAAGCAGGAGATGATCAGCAAGGTCACCGACGCGATGGTCTCCATCGAAGGGGAAGCCATGCGCGGCGTCACCTGGGTTCGCGTCATCGACGTGCCCAGCGGGCAGTGGGGGATCGGGGGCAAGGCCTTGACTGCGGGCGATATCAAGAAGATGCAGGCGGACACCTGACCTGCCCGGTTTCCATCCGGTCCGGAGTCCAGGCTTCGAGCCCGGCTCCGGACCGACCAGGAATGAACAAGGAAGGGTGATTCCGGGTGAGCCCCGGCCTGCATCTAGGCCGGTTTCCCCTTGCCCAGGCTCCGCCACAGCGCGACCAGGAAGACGACAAGCGTGATCCCCATGCCCGAATGCACCACGGCGTAGACCGCGTAGCGCACCGCGTGGGATCCGCCCATGAAGCCCGCATCCACCACGGCCAGGTCATGCTGCCCGTGGCGCACCGCCAGCAGCACGAAGTACCCCTTGAACAGCAGCAGAAGGACCGTGGCTGCGGCGAAGGGCAAAAAACCCCTCGTCAGGACGGCCTGCGCCTTCGGGCCCACCGGCCGCCCTCCGGCCCTGAG
>JAHJTW010000209.1 GCA_018829565.1 bacterium
TCCAGTCCGAGGAGGACCGACTGCGGTCCCTGACCCTGGACGACCTGGAACCGCCCCGGGACCTGATGGAGGGCCTGAGGTCCGCCTCCCGCCTCTGGATCGTGCCCCACCACAACCCCGATCCCGACGCCATGGGCAGCGCCCTGGCGCTGGGCGAGGTGCTCGAGGAACTGGGGAAGGACGTGCGGGTTCTGGGCTACCCTGACCCCCCGGTGGGATTGAAGGACATGCCCGGCTTCGACCGGGTCACCCTGTGCGACGAGGCGGCCGCGATCTTCGCCGAAGAGGAGCCCGACACCCTGGTGCTGGTGGACTGCCATCGCATCGACCGGACCGGTCCCCTCGAGGAGGTCCTGGCCGGATTCTCCACCCGCTGGTGCATCGACCACCACCTGGTGACCGGACGCAAGGGCCCGGAACCCGGCTGGGTCGAGGCCAAGGCCTGTTCGTGCTGCACCCTGATCCACCAGGTGACGGCGGTGCTGGCTGCCGATCCGGGACCCGGAATCGAGCCCTTCGGACTCAGCCTGGAGGCCGCGACCAACCTGTACGCCGGGCTGATCAACGACACCGGCGGCTTCCGGTTCAGCAACACCCGCCCCTTCACCTTCGAACTGGCGCGCAGGCTGGCCGAGCGCGGGGTGGACGTGGCCGACGTGTCCCGCACGACACTGCACCGTTACCGGCCCCAGGGGGTGGCCCTGATGGTGAAGGTCCTCGATTCCTTCGAGTATCACGAGCGAGGCCGCATCCTGACGGCCGTGGCCACCGCGGACATGCTGGAGGCCACCGGCGGCACCCTCGGGGACACCGAGGGCTACGTGAACATCGCCACCGCGGTGGACGGCGTCCTGAGGGTGGCGTTCCTCAAGGAGATCGCCCCGGACACCTGGCGCGTCTCCCTGCGCGTGCGCGGGGACGGGGACGTGCAGCAGGTGGCCGCGCGCTACGGCGGGGGCGGGCACAAGCAGGCGGCGGGCTGCACCATCGAGGGCCCCCTCGAGGACGTGAAGGGGGATCTGGTCGCGGACCTGGCGGCGACCCTGGCGGGATGAGCGGTCCGGACGGCATCCTGCTGGTGGACAAACCCGCGGGGGTGACCTCGTTCGACGTGGTGGCGCGGGTCCGGGCCCTGCTGCGCCACTGGTCCCGGGCCCCGGCGGGGGGCGGCACCCAGGACAGCGGCGGCGGCCGTGCTCGCTTCCGCTGCGGCCACGCGGGCACCCTGGACCCCCTGGCCACGGGTCTGCTGGTCGTGATGACCGGCAGGGCGTCCCGTCTGTCACCCTTCCTGATGGGCCTGGACAAGACCTACGAGGCCACCGTGCGGTTCGGGACCGAGACCGACACCCTGGACGCCGAGGGCGCTGTGATTGCGACGGCGCCGCCGCCGGACCCCCGGGTGGTGCCGGGGTGCCTGCCGGCCTTCCTGGGGGAGATCCGCCAGGTCCCCCCGGTGTTCTCCGCCCTCAAGAGGGACGGCAAGGTCCTGCACCGCCTGGCCCGGGCCGGCGGGGAGGTCGCCGAACCGGAGCCGCGGACGGTCACCGTCACCGAACTCGTGATCACCGCCCAACGCCTGGGGCAGGACCCGGCCGAGATCGACCTGCGGGTGTCCTGCAGCAGCGGGACCTACATCCGGTCCCTGGCCCGGGATCTGGGCCGGGCCGCGGGCAGCGCCGCCCATCTGGGCGCCCTGCGCCGCACGCGGGTCGGGCCTTTCACCCTCGACGGCGCCGTCGGAGACGTCCGGGAACTGGATGCGGCGAGCCTGGCGGAAGCCGTGCTGTCTCCGGCCCGGGCGGTGGGCCACCTGCCGAAACTCACGCTGACGGAGGACGAGGTCGCCGCGGTCCTGCACGGGGGGCAGCCCGATCCCTGCTGGCTGGACCGCCTGGACGCCCGGTTGCCCGGGCAGGGCAAGCAGGCGGCAGTCTTCGCGATGCTCGACGGGGCAGGCGCCCTGGTCGCCATGGGCGCCGTGGACGGTCCCGGCGGGCTGCCCAGGCTGGCTGCGGTCCTGATGCAGGAGGGGCAGCGATGCGGTTGATCCGGCTGACCGATGAGTACATCGACGAGCTCATCGCCGGGGCCATCGGTGCGCGAGGACCCAAGCTGCCTTCCAGCGCCCTGACGCTCGGTTCCTTCGACGGCCTGCACCGGGGACACCAGGACCTGATCCTGGGCGTCCAGGCGGCCAAGCGCCGCCTCCGGCTGGGAGCCGCCGCCATCTGGACCTTCAAGCAACACCCCAGGCTCGTCCTGGACGCCGATCCCGAGCCCTTCCTGCTGACCACCTGGCGGGAGAAGCTGGCCGTGCTGCACGGGCTGGGCTGCGAGGTCGTGGTCGCCGCGGATTTCTGCCCGCAGCTGTCGCGGCTCGACTACCGCGAGTTCGTCCGCAAGTTCCTGATCAACTATCTGGGGATGAAGCACCTGGTCGCCGGCTACGACGTCCACCTGGGACGCGGCCGCGAGGGAACCGCCGCCACCCTGGGGGCGCTGGGCAAGGAGCTCGGCTACACCATGGAGGTGGCCGAGCCTGTGCGCGAGGGCGGGCGCATCATCAGCAGTTCGGCCATTCGGACCGCCCTGGCCCTGGGGGACGTGAAGTCCGCCTCGGCCATGCTCGGCCGGCCTTACGCCGTGTGGGGCGAGGTCGTGCCCGGCGACGGCCGGGGCCGCACCATCGGCTATCCCACGGCCAACATCGAGACCCTCGACCCCATGAAGCTGCTGCCCGCACGCGGGGTCTACGCCGTCCGGGTCCACGTGCCCGACGACGCCGTGGGCGAGGGGGCCTCCGGGGTACGGGAAGAGGTGCGCGACGCGTTGCCCGAGGTGGACCGGGACGGGGACATCCTGAACCTCGCTCCCCGCAGCTGGTCCGTCTTCGCCGGCATGCTCAACTACGGCAGCGTGCCCACCTTCAATCCCCGGGGATTGCCGGTCCCCCGCCTGGAGGCCAACCTGTTCGGCTTCCGGGGCGACCTGCGGGGGCGCAACGTGAAGGTGGAGTGGGTGGCCCGCCTGCGTCCCGAGCAGAAGTTCGCCGGGGTGGAGGACCTCACCCGCCAGCTGGCCAGGGACGCCCAGGACGCCGGCTCGGCCCTGGACCGGGCCTGACCGGTGGCCGAATTCCCTTACCCGATCGCCTTGACCGCCGATATTTGCCAAGATCAGGGAGGGGTATTAGCTTATCCGCCGGCGCGTCCCCCGGGGCGGCCTTTGTTTTTTGTCCGGGTCTGCGGGAGGGCCCAACACCGCCTCACCGAAAACGAACGCCGCGCCGCGGCCAGTGGGGGAAGAAGGAATCCGACATGAAGCGTGAAGTGAAGAGCCAGAACATCACCAAGACCGAGGGCAAGGTCGACCACGACGCCCGCGTCGCCCGCAACGGCCACAAGGCCGCCATCCTGTGGTTCACCGGCCTGTCGGGCGCCGGCAAGTCCACCCTGGCCCAGGCCGTCGAGGCCGCCCTCTTCGAGCGGCGGTGCCACACCTACATCCTGGACGGGGACAACATCCGCTTCGGCCTGAACCGCGATCTCGGTTTCAGCCCCGAGGACCGGACGGAGAACATCCGCCGCATCAGCGAAGTGGCCAAGTTGATGATGGACGCGGGCACCATCTGCCTGACGGCCTTCATCTCCCCCTACATCGTCGACCGCCAGGGCGCCCGGGCCATCGCCCCCGAGGGCAAGTTCATCGAGATCTACACCAAGTGCTCGCTGGACGAATGCGAGCGCCGCGACCCCAAGGGCCTGTACAAGAAGGCCCGCGCCGGCGAGATCCCCGAGTTCACGGGCATCAGCGCCCCCTACGAGGAGCCGGAGCACGCCGAGCTGGTCATCGAGACCGACAAGCACGACCTGCAGGCCTGCGTCCGCCTGGTCCTGGACTACCTGACCGAACAGGGCATCCTCAAGGTCGACGGGGACTGACGTCCGCCGCACCGGCAAGTCGAGGCCGCTCCTTCGGGGGCGGCCTTTCTCATGCCGTCCGGTCGCCGCCGGTGGTCATGTGGGCGCGGACGCGGCTGACGGTGCGCACGGTGAACCCCACCGAGACGGCCAGGACCAGGGCCAGGACGGCGATCCGCAGGGGCCTGCCCAGGACGGGATACGCCAACCCGGCGATCGAGCAGCCGAGCATGGCGAGGGCGTAGCGGGCGGTGATCGTCTTGTGGCTGCGCCCGGCGACCACCAGGCGCTGGTACAGGTGGCTGCGGTGGGCCCGCAGGGGATTGCGGCCGTGGACCAGGCGGTTCAGCAGGGTGTAGGTTCCATCGTAGAGGAAGGGCCAGAGCAGCAGGGCCGCCCGGACGAACGGCACCTCGCCGCCGTGCGGTCCGAACGCGGCCCGCAAGGCCATCAGGGCCAGCAGGAATCCGGTGGGCAGGCTGCCCACGTCCCCCATGAAGACCTCGGCGCTGGGGAAGTTGTACTTGAGGATGCCGGCGGCCGCCCCCGCGGCGAGGGCGCCCGAGACGGCCAGTTCGTAATCGCGGATCAGGATGCCCAGCAGCGAGAAGGCCAGCCCGCCGAGGATCAGCTGGGTGAAGGCCAGGCCGTTGATGCCGTCCATGAAGTTGTAGATGTTGGTGAATCCCACCAGCCAGACCAGGGCGGCGATCCAGCCCCACGTTCCCAGATCCCAGGCCGGCAGGAACGGCAGGCCGAAATCCGCCAGCCGCAGCCCCGACAGCCAGAGGGCCTGCCCGGCCACCGCCAGCTGGACCGCCAGCTTCAAGGGGGCGCTCAGGTCGCTGCGGTCGTCCAGGTAGCCCATCAGCGCCAGGACGGTCATCCCGACCGTCGCGGTGATGACGAAGCCGTCGGGCAGGGCGATCTCCAGGGCGGGCACCTTGAATCCGAGGATCCAGGTGGCGACCATGCCGGTCAGCCAGGTGGCGACGATGAGCACCCCGCCGCCCCGGGGCACCGGGGTCTCGTGGCTGCTGCGTTCGTTGGGGATGTCCAGCAGCGACCGCTGCCGGAGCTGACGGATGACCCACGGCGTGACCGCGAGGTTGGTGGCGGCCGCGCCCAGGAAGGCGAAAAGGGGAGCTTCGAACATCGGGGCCCTCGTCCTCGTCGGGATCAGCGGCGGCCGGAAGGCCGACGGAAGAACATTCGGAAATTGGCATGGCCGGGAAAGTATTGCAAGATGACTCGTCACCTGTGACTTGCCGCCCGCGCGGCGGGGCTTCTTCAGCCGAGGATGGACGCGATGGCGGCGATTCCCGCCCCGAAGGACAGGATGCACGACCCGGGCCGGGAGGGTGGGGCATGAGCGGCGCCTGGGGCCTGCGCGGGGATCTGCTCGGCGGCGAGTATCCCTACCTGGATGCGGACGGCCGCATCCTGGGTCTCGATTTCGGCGCGGCGGTCCGGGCTGCGGGCGCCGGACCGGAGCTGGACCCCGCGGCGGTGCTGGCCTACCTGTCCTGCCGCTTCCTGGTGGGGGACCGCACCCTCCTGGAGGGGCTGCGGCGCGCCCCGTGGCTGGCCGAACCCCGGCCCGGGGGCGGCTGGGAACTGCTCGCGCCGGCCAGGGAACAGCCCCCCGCAGGGGACGAGTCCGCCCTCGTCGCCGTCTGGCTCCGGCGCCTGCACCAGGAGTGCCGGGCGGCCGTCGAGGGCATGGGCACGGCGGGCCTGCTGCTGAGCGGAGGCATGGACAGCCGGATCGCGGCCGGGGTGCTGAGACGCGTGGAGCTGGAGGCGGGGGGGAGCCTGCGGATCAGGGCCCTGACCTGGGGCCGTCCCGGTTGCCGGGACGTGGAATATGCCCGGCGCATCGCCACGTCTTTCGGCTGGGAGTGGGAACACCTGCCCCTGGGACCGGCCGACCTTGAAAGGAACATCACCCTGGCCGGCCGCCAGGGCTGCGAGTACGCTCCGCTCCACCTGCACGCCCTGCCGGAGGTGGGGAAGCGCGGCGACCTCGACCTGGTGGTGGCCGCCAGCTATGGCGACTCTGTGGGCCGCGCTGAATATTCGGGTGTGCGGCTGGCCGGCCTGCGGCCCGTGGGCGCGGCGACTTTGGATCCCTGCGGCATCATGACCGCCGGAGCCCTGGCCCGGGGCAGGGACGGCTTGCGGGCCGACCTGCAGGCCTTCGCCGCGCGGTTCGCGGCCGATGGGCCGGGCGTCCGGGAGTGCGAGCAGATGGGCCATTACATGCGCCGCAAGCTCCAGGCCGCGATGGCCGTCTGTCTCGCGCCGACGCCCCTGTATCAGATGTTCACCACGCCCGGTGTCTATGGTCTGATGTGGGGGCTGCCCGCGTCCCGGCGCGGGGACCACCACTACCGGCTGCTGCTGGACCTGCTGCCGGGGGAACTGCGAGAGGTGCCCTGGGCGAGGACGGGCCGGCCGTTCGGCTCGGCCGCGGGCCGGGCCGACGACCTTCCCGCCGGCCACCACCTCTACGGCCGCTGGCTGCGGGAAGACCTGGGCGCGCTGACGGCGGGCCGCGTGCTGGGCGACCGCATCCTGGGCTGCGGCATCTTCCACGAGCCGGGACTGCGCCGCCTGGTCCGCATCTGGCGGGCGGGTCGAGGTGACGGCGCCGGCCTGCTGGACGAGACCGTCAGCTGGCTGGCCGGCCTCGATGTCATGCTCGATCACCTGGACGCCGGGCCGGTGGTCCGGAGGCCGGAGCGCCTGGCCCACCGGGTCCGTTGCCTGGGCCGGTCGGTCTGGGCGGCGGGCTACACCGCGGCCCGCAACCTGTTGCGCTCCTGATGGCCCGAAAGGAACGGCCGGTGACCAGCGAACCCGGATTGAGCCTGACCATCCTCCTGTCGGTCCTCGACCGGGGCGGGGCCGAGACCCAGGCCGTCGGACTGGCGGGCGCCCTGGCGGATCGCGGCTGGCGGTGCCGTGTGGTCAGCCTGTTGCCCGCGGCCGATTTTCGCGAGGAACTGGCTGCCCGCGGCGTACCGGTGGTCGAACTGGGTCTGACCGGCGTCCGGTCGGGTCCCGGGGCCTTCCTCCGCCTGGTCCGGGAATTGAGGCGGCACCGGCCCGACGTCCTGCTCACCATGACCTATCACGCCAACGTCCAGGGCAAGCTGGCCGGACGGCTGGCGGGTGTCCCCGTCGTGATCTGTTCCCTGCGCAGCACCTTCTTCGGGGGGCGTCTGCGGGACGGCCTGGAAAGGTTGACCATGCCCCTGGCCCACGCGGTGACCACCAATTCCGCGGCGGTCGCCGCCGCCCTCGAGGAACGGCGCATCGCTCCCCGGGGTCGCCTGCTGGTCGTGCCCAACGCCATCCGGGCCGGTGACCCGGCCACCGATGACCTCGATGCCGTCCGGGCCCGCATCCGCGCCGAACTCGGTCTGGACGCGGGCGAGACGGTCTGGATCACCGTCGGCCGGATGGTTCCCGCCAAGGACCACCGGTTGCTGCTGGAGGCCTGGGCCCGGCTCCGGCGGAACCGGACGGGGGCCCGGCTGCTCCTGGTGGGCGACGGCCCCCTGGCCCGCGACCTGGACGGTCAGGCGGCCGCCCTGGGGCTGGGGGACTCGGTCCTGTTCACCGGCCTGCGCCGCGACGTTCCCGACCTGCTGGCGGCGGCCGACCTGTTCGTCCTGCCATCCGCCTGGGAGGGCTCTCCCAACGCCCTGCTGGAGGCGATGGCCCGTGGTCTGCCGGTGGTCAGCACCCCGGCCGGGGGCGCAGGCGAGATCCTGGCCGGATCGGGTGCGGGTTTCCTGACGGCCGACCATGAGCCGGATTCCCTGGCCGCGGCGATGCGGCGGCTCGAGGAGGCGCCCGCGGCGGAGCTCGGCCGGATGGGGCAGGCCGGCCGTCGCTACGTGGAGGACCACCACGGCCCTGCGGCGGTGACCGATGCCTGGGAAACCCTCTTCCGGCGCCGCCTCGCCGACCGGAGCGGACCATGAGGCGCAACGCAGGGCCGACCCACCTCGTGTTCTTCATCCCCGAGGACTGGTACGTGTGCTCCCACCGCCTGCCCCTGGTCAGGGCCGCGGCGGCCGAGGGCTGGCGCGTGTCCGTGGTCACCCGGGTGCAGGACCACGCCGGACCGATCAGGGACGCCGGCGCCGAGGTGGTTCCCGTCGGACTGCGTCGCGGTTTCCAGGACCCCTGGAGCGACGGCAAGGGGCTGGCCGAACTGGTCCGGATCTACCGGCGCCTGCGGCCCGACCTCCTTCACCAGGTCACCCCCAAGTCGGTCCTGTACGGGTCTGCGGCCGCCGCCCTGGCCGGCCGTCCCCCCGTGGTCAACGCCCTCGCCGGTCTGGGCTACCTGTACACCGCGACCGGCCCCAGGGCCCGACTGGCGCGGCCGGCTGTGACCCTGGCCTTGAAGGCCGTCCTGGGAAGCCGGCGTTCCTGGCTCATCGTCCAGAACGAGGAGGACGCCGGTTTCTTCCGCGACACCCTGGCCGTGGACCCGGCCAGGATCAGCCTCATTCCCGGCGCGGGGGTGGACGCCCGCGCCTTCGCTCCTCCGGCTGCGCCGGCGCCGGGTCCGGTGCGGTTCGTGCTGCCGGCCCGCATGCTGGTGGAGAAAGGGGTCGCGGAGTTCGTCGAGGCGGCCGGAATGGTGCGGGCCGAGCATCCGGCGACGGAGTTCCTGCTGGCAGGGAAGTCCGATCCCGAGAATCCTTCCGGGCTGACGGCAGCACGCCTGGGTGCCTGGCACGAGCAGGGGGTCGTGACGTGGCTGGGACACGTCGCGGACATGCCGGGTCTGCTCGCAAGCTGTCACGCGGCCGTTCTGCCTACCTACCGTGAAGGGTTCCCCAAGGCCCTGCTGGAGGCCGCCGCGGCGGGGCTGCCCCTGGTGGCCTCGGACGTGGCCGGGTGCCGTCCCATCTGTCGCCCGGGGCGCAACGGGCTGCTCGTGGCGCCCCGCGACGTCCCGGGTCTGGCCGGGGCCATGAGCCGGCTGGCCGCCGACCCCGGACTGCGCCGGTCCCTGGGAGAGGGGTCCCGCGCCCTGGTGCTCGAGGAGTTCACCGAGGACAGGATCGCGGCCCTGACGCTGGACCTGTACCGGGCCGTCCTGGACGAAGGAGGAGCAGGTGCGTGAACTGAAGCACGTCCTGGTCACCGGGGCGGCTGGTTTCGTCGGCCGCGAGCTCTGCCGCCTGCTGCAGAGGCGGGGCGTCCGGGTCAGGGGCGCCGACCTGGCCGGGGCGGCCGGTCCCTGGGACGAGTTCCAGGCGGGGGACCTGCTCGCCGGCCCCATCCCGGATGCGCTGTGCCGGGGAGTCGACACGGTTTTCCACCTGGCCGCCCTGACCCACGACACGTCCCGCGACCGGGGTCGGGAGGAGGCCTATCGCGCGCTGAACGTGACCCTCACCGGCCGCCTGGTCGAGGCCGCGGTCCGGGCCGGAGTCGGCGGATTCCTGCTGACCAGCAGCATCAAGGTCTGCGGGGAGGGGAACACCCGGACCCAGGACGAGAGCGATCCCCCGCGGCCGGCGAGCCTTTACGGGAAGACCAAGCTCGCAGCGGAGGAACTGGTCCTGGACGCCGGAGCCCGGCGGGGGATCCACGCGGCGGTGCTGCGCATGCCCCTGATCTACGGGCCGGGGGTCAAGGGCAACCTGGCCGCGATGATCCGGGCCCTGGACCGGGGCCGGTTCCCCCGGCTCCCGGAGAGCGCGCAGCAGCGTTCCCTCGTCCACGTGCGCGACGTCGCCGCGGCCCTGGTCCTGGCCGCGGAGCATCCCGCCGCGGCGGGGGAGGTCTTCCTGGTCACCGACGGGCGCCCCCTGTCGAGCCGCCGGATCGCCGATGCGATCAGCGCCGCCCTCGGCAAGCGGCCGCCCCGGTGGGGGCTGCCCGACTCCGGCTGGCGCGCCCTGGCCCGGCTGGGCGACCTGCTGCAGGCCGGGGGATTGACGGTCCCCTGGAGTTCCGAGCATTACGGAAAGCTCCTGGGCGGGGCGTGCTATTCTTCCGTAAAAATCGAAAATACATTGGGTTTCAAGCCTTCGTTCACCTTCGAGTCGAGCCTGCCGGAAATGGTGGCCGCCGCCCGCGATCCCGGGGGAATCCCCGGTTAAACCCGGACCCGATCCGGCCGAAAACACTTGCGCAAAGAACAGGGCTTTTCTATATTCCGCTCAGCCGAGCCGGAGGGGAACGCCGAGTTCCGCCCCGGTCCTTGGCTGTATTTTTCGTGAGCGGGTCGGCCGCACCAGCGCGTGTGGGTCACGCCTGCCGCCGGGGAACCGATTGCTACCCGGGGCCGGCAGCCTTCCTGCAGCCATCGTGACGCAGCAGCGTGACGTTTTCGAGGAGGTTCTGGACGATGGCATTGACCAAGGAACAAAAAGAACAGGTGATCTCCAAGTATCGCAAGCACGAAGGCGACTCCGGGAGCCCGGAGGTGCAGATCGCACTGTTGACCGAACGCATCAACACCCTCAGCGACCACTTCAAGATGCACGGCAAGGATCACCATTCCCGCCGCGGCCTGCTGAAGATGGTCGGCCAGAGGAAACGTCTGCTGTCCTACCTGAAGAAAAAGGATCTGGACGGCTACCGCGCCCTGATCAAGGATCTGGGTATCCGCGGTTGATGTTCCCACTTCTTGACGGTGTTCTGGTACTGGATCGGTCGTGACAATCGTCGTTGCGACCGTTCCATGTTTGTGCAGGTAGGAAGAGGATTTTGGCGGACGGCATGGGGCCGTCCCTCCCGGGCGCGGTTCCGGAATAGGCCGGGCGCGTCCCCACGAGCGGTATGTGAGAGGAAAGAGAAAGATGCAAAAGCACGAAGTCAGCATGGAAATGAACGGGACGACGTTCTCCCTGGAAACCGGCCGGATGGCCAAGCAGGCCAACGGTTCGGTGGTTGTTCGCATGGGTGACACCATGAGCCTGATGACCGTCACCGCGGACAAGAATCCCAGCGACCGGGATTTCCTGCCCCTTTTCGTGGAGTACCGGAACAAGACCTACGCCGCCGGCAAGATCCCCGGCGGGTTCTTCAAGCGCGAGGCGCGGCCCACCGAGCGTGAGACCCTGAGCGCCCGCCTGATCGACCGGCCCCTGCGGCCGCTGTTCCCCGACGGCTACAGCCACGAGACCCAGATCGTCGCCTTCATCATCTCGGCCGACACCGACTTCCATGCGGACACCCTGAGCATCACCGGCGCCAGCATGGCCCTGAACCTGTCGGACGTGCCGTTCACCGAGGTCGTGTCCGGCGTGCGGGTGGCCCGCGTCGAGAACGAATTCGTTCCCAATCCGAGCGTCAGCCAGCTCGAGGAATCGGACCTGGACCTGATCGTCGCCGGCACCGACGACATCGTCTGCATGATCGAGGGCGAGTGCGAAGAGGTCAGCGAGGACGACCTGCTCGACGCCATCGAGTTCGCCCACGGCTGGATCAAGAAGCTGAACGACCTGCAGCGTCAGCTGCTGGCCAAGGCCGGCGCCAAGGAAAAATGGGTCATGGCCGAGGTGGCGCAGAATCCCGGGATGCTGGCCAAGGTGGAGGAACTGGTCGGCGCCGAGCTGAAGCAGGCCATCGTGGTCAAGGGCAAGATGGAGCGCGCCGAGGCCCTGGCCGCCGTCAAGGCCAAGGTCGTCGAGGCCTTCACCGACGCCGAGGGCGTGCTCGATCCCGAGGCCATGGAGGCCCTGGGCAAGCTCGAGAAGAAGACCATGCGCGAGATGATCCTGGCCGACGGCGTGCGGACCGACGGCCGCGACCTGACCACGGTCCGGCCCATCACCATCGAGTGCGGCGTCCTGCCCCGCGCCCACGGCTCCTGCCTGTTCACCCGCGGCGAGACCCAGGCCCTGGGCACCGCGACCCTCGGAAGCAAGCAGGCCGAGCAGCGGGTCGAACCGCTGAACAGCGAGCAGTACTGGAGCAAGTACTACCTGCATTACAACTTCCCGCCCTTCAGCGTGGGCGAGGTCGGGCGCTATTCCGGGACCGGGCGGCGGGAGATCGGCCACGGCAAGCTGGCCGAGCGGGCCATCCAGCCCATCCTGCCCAGCCTGGAGGATTTCCCGTACACCATCCGGCTGGTGAGCGACGTCCTGGAAAGCAACGGCTCCAGCTCCATGGCCACGGTCTGCGCCTGCTGCCTGGCCCTGATGGACGCCGGCGCTCCGATCAAGGCTCCGGTGGCCGGCGTGGCCATGGGCCTGATCAAGGAGGAGGACCGGGTCGCCGTCCTGACCGACATCCTGGGCGTCGAGGATCACCTCGGCGACATGGACTTCAAGGTGACCGGCACCCGCCAGGGCATCACGGCCTTCCAGCTGGACACCAAGATCGCCGGCATCAGCCGCGAGATCATGACCAAGGCGCTCACCGACGCCCGCAACGCCAGGGTGCACATCCTGGACGTGATGGATGAGGCCATGCCGGCCCCGCGGGACCACATGAGCCCCTACGCCCCCAAGATCGAGACCATCCAGATCCCGGTGAACAAGATCGGCGCCTTGATCGGCCCGGGCGGCAAGGTCATCAAGCAGATCCAGGAGGACACCGGCGCGACCATCGAGGTCGACGACGACGGCACGGTGTTCGTCTCGTCCATCGACCAGGAGAGCGGCAAGGCGGCCCTGGACTACATCCGCGGCCTGATGGCCGAGCCCGAGATCGGCAAGGTGTACACCGGCACGGTCAAGACGATCGTGGACTTCGGCGCCTTCGTGGAGTACCTGCCCGGCAAGGACGGCCTGCTGCACATCAGCGAGCTCGAGCACTTCCGGGTCGGGAACGTGGAGGACGTCCTGCAGATCGGGGACACCATCGAGGTCAAGCTGGTCGAGGTCGACA
>JAHJTW010000210.1 GCA_018829565.1 bacterium
CTGGTGGGCCTCCCCGACGTGGACGAAATCCAGCACCAGCCGGTGCCGCTCCGGGCCGTCCTCGAGGCAGATCTCGGCGGCGAGATCGGCGATGTTGAGCAGGTTGGCGAGCTTCTCGGAGCGCCCGCGCTCCGGGGCGTGGCCCGGTCCCCCGATCCAGGCGAGGTCGTCCTGATTGAGGACCGCCTGCTGGTAATACTCGGGCAGGCCCCAGTCCTTGAAGATCGCCGCGCTGACCTGATGATGGTCGATGGACAGGGTGTCCTGTTCGAGCTTCCTCAGCTCGGCGTTGGAACCGGCGTTCCAGGCGTCCAGGATGCGGGAGTATTCGTCGGGGTACACGCTCGCCAGGGCCAGGCTGCCGATGTGTCCGAGCAGGCCGCAGGTGAAGCCCTCGTCGGGGCTGACCGAGGAGATGCGGCGGCTGAGGACCTGGCAGCTGACGGCCGTGGCCAAGGAGCGGGCCCAGTAACGCTGGTAGTCGAAGCGCGGGCAGGGGCCGCTGCGGGCGTTGGACAGGACGGAAAACCCCAGGCAGAGCTGGCGCACCATGCTCATGCCCAGCCGCACCAGGGCGTCGTTGAGCGAGGTGATCTCCGTGCGGCTGCCCATCTCGGCGGAGTTCGCGTACTTCAGGACCTGGCCGGCGAGGGACGGATCCCCCTTGAGGACCTCGACCAGGTCCTCGGTGCTGGTGTCGGGCTTGCGGGTGAGTTCGAGAATCGTCAACGCCACCCCCGTGGGCGAGGGGAGGCGTCCCGAGGCCTTGAGCTCGGCGAGAAAGCTGGTGTCGACCTTGGTCACGTGATCTCTTTCCGGTTTGGCCAACTGTGGCGCAGAAGGTACAATCCAGGGGAAATAACCCCTTCCCCCGGAAACCTCTGGGTGGATGATCCGGATTTTGTATCGCCTGTTTCAACGGCGGCTTGACCGAATTTCCCCGGAGCGCGCATGGCCCGTAAACCGCAGCTTCTGATGATCTTCGTGGTCGTGGGCCTCTTCGCCGCCGGCGCCGCACTGCTCGCGGGAACCAGGCCGGTGGACGGGGACGAGGGCTACTACGCCGGCGCGGCCCGCCTGACGGCTTCGGGGCTGGTTCCCTACGGGGATTTCTTCTACCCCCAGACCCCCGTCCTGCCCTACGTGTACGCCCCGTTCAGCGGTCCGGGGGGCGGATCCCTGGTGGGATTGCGGATGGTCTCGGTGGCGGCGGCTGCGCTGGGCCTGCTGCTGCTGGGGTCGTTCCTGCGGCGGATGTACGGGTCGCAGAGCTGGCTGCCGGTGGCGGGGGTGCTGCTGGTGGCCCTGGATCCCCACTTCCTGTCCTGGAACGTGACCGTCAAGACCTACGCCCTGGCGAACCTGGGGGTGTTCGGCGTTCTCTGGGCCCTGGGCCGAGGCTGGCAGACCCGGTCGGTCCGGTGGTTCGCCGGAGCCGGGGTCATGGCCGGGCTGGTGGTCGGGGTGCGCCTGCTGTACGCCGTCTGGGCCGGCGCCCTGGTCCTGGCGGTGGCTGTGACCTACCTGGTCCGGGAGCGGCCCCGCCGTCCGGGGGCGGTCACCGGACTGATCGGCGGGCTGGTCCTGGGGACGGCTCCGGTCTGGGGCCTCCTCCTGCGGGATCCCGACCGCTTCATGTTCAACAACCTGCGCTACCACGTCCTGCGCTACAGCCCTCACGATGCGCCGGGTGCGGGCCCGCTGGATCAGGGGCTGGATGCCTTGGCCGTGTTCGCCGGGACCGTGGCCACCCATCCCTACCTGCTGGTCTGGCTCCTGCTGGCGGGGTGGGGCTGGCGCGAAGTGCGGCGCGGGGGCGAGGGATCCGGGCCTCACGCCTGGTGGGCCGCGGGATTCCTGGCCTACACCGGGACCTGCCTTTTGCCCGACCCGGTCTATCCCCAGTACTTCACGGCGGCCTGGGGGCCGCTGCTGGTTCCCCTGGCGGTGCGGGGGCTGGCCGCTCTCCTGGCGCCGACCCGGCGCCGGCTGCGCCCGTGGCTCGTGGCCGGGGCCGTCGTGGTGGTCCTGGCCGGACTTTCGGGGTTCGAACTCGGGGTGCGCAGGACGGGGATGGACACCGCCGAGGTCTGGTCCCTCGACCACCAGGCGAAGGTGGCGGCCGCCATCGAGCGGCTCACCCGGCCCGGTGACGTGGTGCTGGCCTTCTGGTCGGGCTACCCGTTCATCTCCGGGCGGGGTTACCTGGAAGGGATGGAGAACCACTTCGCCCTGGGCATCAGCGAGCAATTGACCCTGGAGCAGAAGATCCACTACCACGTCGTGGGCAAGGAACTTCTGATGGAGGCCTTCACCCGGCAGGCTCCCGCCGCCGTGGTGCTGGGCGGCTGGATGCACGAGATCAACACCCGCCTGGACCAGGACCACATCCCGGTGCTGCTGGAGGAGCTCCAGCGGCGCTACGAGATCCGCGAGCTGCTGGGCGAGGTGAAGGTGATGACTCCCCGGAGGGAGCCTGAGCCGGAATCCTGACCCGCTTGCCCGCGGCCGAGGGTGCTGCTAGGTTGACCCGGATAGTTGCGCTGGATTCCAAGTCCCAGGAGCCTGCATGAGCCAGACCATTCCCGCCGCCGACCTGCGATCGTTCATCCGGTTCCTCGAGGAACGGGGAGAACTGGTGCGGGTGAGCGAGCCGGTCGATCCCTGCCTGGAGGTCACCGAGATCGTCGACCGGTTCGTCAAGGCCGGCGAGTTGCCCGCCCTCCTGTTCGAGAATCCGGTCCGGGGCGAACTCAGCGCGCGCGCGGGTCTCGACCGTCAGGCGAAGGGACCCGACGGCAAGCCGGTGCCCCTGCTCATCAACCTGTTCGCGAGCCGGCGCCGGATGGCCTGGGCCCTGGGCTGCGAATCGATCGACGAGGCCGTCGCGCGCATCAAGGAACCGCTGGGCATGGGACCGCCGACCGGCCTGTGGGACAAGGTCCGCATGCTGGGCAAGCTCAAGGACTGGGGCGGGTCCACCCCGCGGACGGTCGACAAGGGACCCTGCCGGCAGGTGATCGTCCAGGGCGAGGAGCTCGACCGCCGGGGCCTGCTGGACGTGATGCCCGTGCTGACCACCTGGCCGGGGGACGGCGGGCCCTACATCACCACGCCGCTGGTCATCACCCGGAACCCAGGGAACGGCCGCCGCAACATCGGCATGTACCGCATGCAGGTCTTCGACGGGCGCACCACGGGCATGCACTGGCAGGTGCACAAGACCGGGGCCGCCCACTTCGCCGAGCACGAGAAGCAGGGCACGCGCATGCCGGTCTGCGTGGCCGTCGGCGGACCGCCGGCACTGACCTACGCGGCCACGGCCCCGTTGCCGCCGGACATCGACGAGGCCCTGTTCGCCGGGTTCTTGACCGGCCGCCCCGTCACCATGACCAAGGCCGTGACCTGCGACCTGGAGGTGCCCGCCGAGGCCGACTTCGTCCTCGAGGGCTACGTCGAGCCGGGGGAGCGCCGCCGGGAGGGCGATTTCGGGGACCACACCGGCTGGTACAGCCTGGCCGAGGACTTCCCCGTCTTCCACGTGACCTGCATCACCAGCCGGCGCGATCCGGTCTACCTGACCACCATCGTCGGCAAGCCCCCCATGGAGGACGGCTGGCTGGGCTGGGCCACCGAGCGCCTGTTCCTGCCGCTGCTGCAGATCCCCCTGCCGGAGGTGGTGGATTACCACCTGCCGGTGGCCGCCTGCTTCCACAACCTGGTGATCGTGGCCATCCGGAAGCGCTATCCCGGCCACGCCCGCAAGGTGTGCCAGGCGCTCTGGGGCACGGGCCAGATCATGTTCTCCAAGACGGTGATCGTCGTCGACGAGGACGTCGACGTCCACGACCTGAACGAGGTGCTGTGGCGGGTGACCGGCAGCATCGATCCGGCCCGCGACGTGTTCTTCAGCGAGGGGCCCATCGACCAGCTGGACCACGCGACCAATCTGGCCTGCTACGGCGGGAAGATGGGCATCGACGCCACGACGAAGCTCCCGGGGGAAATGGGCTACCAGCGCGAGTGGCCGCCCATCGTCACGATGGATCCCCAGGTGAAGGACATGGTCTCGAGCAAGTGGTCCGATCTGCTCGCCCGGCTCCGGGGGGACCGGGCCTGATGGCCAGGTTCGAGGACATCCACGGCCGCGACGAATCGTGGGCGGTGCGCGACACCGGAGCCCACAGCCGGACCGTCCGGTCGATGTTCGCCCGCATCGCCCGCGTCTACGACTTCATGAACCATCTGCTGAGCCTCAACCGGGACAAGGCCTGGCGCAAGCGCGTGGCCGCCCGGCTCGATCACGACGCCTGGGAGGTGCTCGACCTTTGCGCCGGCACCGGCGACCTCGCCCTGGCGGCCATGGCTGCGGGCAAGGGGCGGGTCTGGGTCGCGGCCGATTTCTGCCCCGAGATGCTGGCCGGATCGCGCGGCAAGCGGGGCGCCGAGAGCCTGCAACTGGCGGCGGCCGACGCCCTGGCCCTGCCGTTCCGGGAAATCGGCGTCGATGCCGTGACCGTCGGCTTCGGCGTCCGCAACTTCGCCGACGTGCGGCGGGGCGTGCAGGAGATCGCGCGGGTCCTGCGGCCCGGCGGGCAGATCCTGGTCCTGGACTTCTTCCGGGACGACCCGGCAGGGGAGGGCGAGGCCCGGGGCGTGTCGGGGCCCATCCGCATCCTCCTGAACGCCTTCGTTCCCCTGGTGGGCAGGCTGGTCGGCCGCGATGGGTCGGCCTACGGATACCTGAGCAACAGCATGGCGGCGTTCATGACGCCGCGGGAGTTCATCGGCCTGCTCGAGGAGCACGGGTTCAAGGACACCTTCATCGAGCGGCAGACCTTCGGCATCGCGCACCTCGTCGGCGGGAGGCTGGACAAATGAGCGATCATGCGGCGATCGGTGTGGGCTGGACCGGAGCCAGCGGCCTCGCTTACGGGGTCCGCCTGGTCGAGGTGCTGCTGAAGGCCGGTCGCGACGTGAACCTGGTGGCCTCGGGCGCCGTCGCCCAGACCGCGCCGGTGGAACTTGGACAGCCGGTGGAGGCTGTTGTCGCCGGCCTGCAGGGCATCGGACCGGGCAGGCTGCGGGTGTTCGGTCAAGGCGAGTTCACCGCGCCCCTGGCCAGCGGATCGGCGCGCGGAGGACCCTTCGTGGTCGTTCCCTGCAGCATGGGCACGGCCGGGCGCATCGCCGCCGGCACCAGCGAGACGCTCCTGTTGCGGGCTGCGGACGTGTGCCTCAAGGAGCGCCGCCCGGTGATCGTCGTTCCCCGCGAGACTCCCATGGCCACCCACCACCTGGAGAACCTCGCCCGGCTGAGCGCCATGGGCGTGCTGGTGCTGCCGGCGGCTCCCGGGTTCTATCACCGGCCGCAGTCGGTGGCCGATCTGGTGGATTTCATCGTGCAACGGATCTGCGATCACCTGGGAGTGGACGTGGACCTGGCGCCGCGGTGGGGGGAACCCGAGGCATGACCCTGATCGCCCGCTACCTCTCCCTCATCAAGTTCGAGCACACGATCTTCGCCCTGCCGTTCGCGTTGATCTCGTTGCTGGTGGCCTCGGACGGCCGTCCGCCCCTGCCGGTGCTCGGCTGGGTCCTGGTGGCCATGGTGGGGGCCCGCAGCGCCGCCATGGCCTTCAACCGCCTGATCGACCGCCACATCGATGCCGGCAACCCGCGCACCGCCGACCGCCACATCCCCGCGGGCCAGGTGTCGGTCACCGGTGCGGCGATCTTCGTCCTGCTGTCCTGCGCCTTGCTGGTGCTGGCGGCCTGGCGCCTGAATCCGCTGTGCTTCAAGCTGAGTCCTGTCGCCCTGCTGGTCGTGCTGGGTTATTCCTACCTGAAGCGGTTCTCGGCGGCGGCGCATCTGGTGCTGGGGCTGGGCCTGGCCATCGCTCCGGTGGGGGCCTGGCTGGCGGTGACCGGATCGTTCGCGCCCTTCCCGCTGTGGCTCGCCGCCGGCGTCATGTTCTGGGTGGCGGGTTTCGACACCATCTACGGCTGCCAGGACGTCGACTACGACCGGAAGGCTGGCCTGCATTCCCTGGCCTCCCGCCTGGGGGTCGGACGCGCTCTGGTGCTGTCCCGGGTCTTCCACGTCCTGTCCATCGGGTTCATCGCCGGGGCCTTCCGGCGGGCCGAAGCCCTGGGGCCGGTCGCGATGGCCGGGGTGGTCATCATGGCGGGGCTGCTGGCCTGGGAGCAGGCCCTGGTCCGCGACGGCGATCTCAGGCACATCGACAAGGCCTTCTTCACCATCAACTCGTGGATCGGGATGGTGCTGCTGGGGGTCGTGCTGGTGGATCTCTACCTGGTGTGACGGCCACAATTCCCGCTTCCCGGCAGGAAATTTGGCCTCCTGTGTCCGGATCATGATAGAATATTTTCAGTTATTTTCATATCCATTGAAGGGGGATCACGATGTTGCGGATTCTGGTCCTGGTTTTGTGCATGGGATTGTGTTCTACGGGCCAGGGTGTTCAGGCTCAGGACACCATCGGTATGTTCTTCGACGCCGATGGCCTCACGACCACGACGACGACCACCCTTCCCTACCAGGCAGTGACCGGCTGGCTGCTTCTGCTGGATGCCAGTCAGGCTGAAGGGGTCAACAGCTGGGAGTGCGAGGTCCGGGCCACGAGTCCCGGGCCCGAGCCCGTCGTGACCTGGGAGGTCCTGGGAACGAACGTCATGGTCAGTCCGCCCCCCTTCTTCCAGGTGGGGATGGGGGCGCCGCATCCCTGGGCCCCGGTGATCGCCCTGGCTAGGGCGAACATCCTGGTTCCCGAGCCCGGGCAGAAGGTGGTTTTCCGCATCCTGCCGTTCGATCCGCCCTCCATGGCGGATCCCCCGGGATACCCGGTGTACAAGCCCGTCTACGGCAGCGGTGCGGCGGTCGACCTCTATCCCCTGGAGATCGCGGGAGGTTGCGCAACCGCGCCAGTCGCCTGGATCAACCCGGACGGGATCGACGCTCAGCCCCGGTTACTCGGCTGGCCGGGCACGATGTACTTCGGCGGAGTCGATCCGGGATCATACGCCACGATGCACTTCACGCTCCGGAATCCCGATACGATCGAGGTCATCGGGACCCTGTCGCTGGACATGGCGGAGACCGCCTACACCCAGGAGGACCTCTACTACACGACGATGCCGACCAGTTTCCGCATCGGGCCCGGCCGGGAACTCACAATATGGCTGATGTACCACCCGACCACTACCGATCCCACCTTCGGCACGATGACCGTGGCCTTCTGCGGCGAGAGCAGGACCATCGAACTGGTGGGCGGGCTCGACATCGACTGCACGGTCTTTCCCAATGCTCTGGACTTCGGCACAGTGGGCCTGCCGGATCGCACCGCGGTCCAGGCCGCGACAGTGAACAACCGCGGGGACGTGGTCATGGACGCCACGCCCCGGTTCCTGGCCGACAGCCCGGAATTCACCTGGGAACCATCCACGACTTCGGTGAACATCGATCCGGCGGCGCTGCCGCCCGGTTCCAGTTACACGGTGTGGATCACCTATGCTCCCGTCGACGAAACGCTGGACGTCAGCTCGCTGGTGTTCGGCGACGGCAACTGCGGCGAGGTGAGGCTCGAGGGCAGGGGCGTGTACCTGCCGCCGTCCTGCAGCCGGAGCGCCTTGAGCCTCGACTTCGGCCAGGTGCTCGTGGACACAATCCACCAGAAATCCTTCACCGTGACCAATAAGGGGGGTGGGGTCCTGGAGGGCGAGGTCAGCCTGGATGACGCCTCCGGGGAGTTCAGCCTCCTGTCCGGAGAGGGCCCGTTCGCTCTGGAGTACGGGGATACGGTGACGGTGGAGGTCCAGTTCGCCCCCCACGTGGAGCAGTCCTTCGTGGCAAGAGTGGAGCTCGGCACCGAGTGCGGCGGGGTCACGCTCTACGGGGAGTGCACCGAACCGTACATCGAGTACGCCATCTATCCATCCACTCTCCAGCTCGACTGGGGGGTTCTGCCCTTCACCGTCGGATCGGTCCCCAGGACGGTGCGGATCTACAACCGGGGATCCCTGCCCGTGACCGGGGACATGCAGATTTCCGGCGATGCGGGATTCAGCCTGATGTCGGAATCGGGACCCTACTCCATTCCCCCTGGTGAAAATCGGACCTGGTCGGTCGGCTGGACGCCCTCGGTCTTCGGGGAGGTGACGGCCCTCGTTTCGACCGGACTTCCGGGAGGTGAGGCCATCGCCTGTCGTGGGTTCGGGGTGGAAGTGCTGCCGGGTTCGGTCAACAGGCTGGGGTTCTATTTCGACCCCGCCTTCGCCACCTCATCGGTCCGCGTCGATCCGGGTACGGAGCTGACCGGCTACCTGGTCATCGAGAACCCCGTCGCCCCGGTGGACGGCTGGGAGCTGGTGCTGTCAATGGAGGGGACGGCCCAGTTCCTGGACTGGACATTCGAGGGAGGGGCGTCGGGTGACCTGGGTCCGGATCTTTTCCGGGTGCAGCTTGCAGAACCGTTGCCGTCAGGAGGCCCCATCCTGCTGGGGACCGTCCGGATCCTGGTGCCTGACATCCTGGATTCCACCGTCCGGGGCGCGAATCCTCCCGACCCTGTCATTCCCGGATATGCCTCGTATTCCGATGCGGATCATCCCGGCAACCACCTTCCCCTGGGGTACAATCTGTCCACCCAGGTGCTGGCCTCGATCAATGATAGCGGCACCGTCCCGGTCGATGCCCCGTCCACGCCGACGGCGCGGACCACCGGAGGCGAGGTGGCCCTGGAATGGTATTGCGGAGACGACCCGGCGGAGGGTTACCACATCTGGCGGCGCTTGGGCGACGGCCAGTACCTGAGGCTGACGGGATCCCCGGTCATCTGCGCCGACGGGTTCGGCGCCTACGTCGACAGGCCGGAGGCGAATACCGGAACGATCCTTTCCTACGCCCTGTCGGCCGTCCGGGGCGGCCGGGAATCGGCCCTGAGCGTGGCGGCGGAGGTGATTCTCGAAGGCGCGCCACCTCAACGGACGCTCCTGCTCGCCACCTATCCCAACCCCTTCAACCCACAGACGACGGTGCCGTTCATCATGGCCGAACCGGGCCATGCGCGCCTGGCGGTCTATGACCTGGCTGGCCGGCTGGTGAGGGTGCTGCTGGACGAGGATGTTCCCGCGGGCCTGAATGAAAAGGTGTGGCTCGGCCGTGACGGCAGAGGGCGCCCGGTGCCCAGCGGGGTGTACTACCTGCGCCTGGATGCCGGTGGTCGGGTCGATATGGGCAAAACCATGTTGCTCAAGTAGTTTCTTCAATTCAAAAAGAGGGCCCCGGAAGGGGCCCTATTCCGTTCGGAATGGCCTCACGGCAGGGCGTACATCACCACTTCCAGCGGTTCGGCCTCGGCCTCCGCATCCTCTTCCTCCCCGGCCTCCTGGAACCCCGCCATCATGGCGTTCCGGGCCGACTCCACGTTCTTCAGGTGCATGAAGTGCGTGCCGTCCAGGAACACCAGGTTGTCGTAATCCGGATCGAAGTCGGGAACGCGCAGGGTCAGCTCCTCGATGAAGGATCCCTCGGGCGAGATCACGTCGTAACGCGCCCCGCAACCCTCGGGCAGCTCGGACCTCCGGTCGAAGCAGTTGGTCACGAAGAGGCGTCCGTCGTCGGCCACGTCCAGGCCCATGATGGCCGGGTCGTGGTCCAGGGTCTTGCTCTCGATCTCCTGGCGCCTGCCGTTGATGACCACGATCATGCCGTCGGTCAGCTGCTGCCTGTCCTCTTCGTCGCGCTTGCGGGGGGAGAACTCCCGGCGCAGGGTGTGCAGCAGGGCGCCGTCGAGGTTGCGGGCGTTGACGGCGTAGGCGTCCCGTTCGGGCGTGGTGTAGACGACCCCCTGGGGGCTGACGGCCCACTGGTCCTGCTCGCTGAAGTTGGCGGCCTCGTCGAAGACCCGCCGCTGGAAGTCGTTTTCCTGCTCGTGGCGGGTGATCTCGGCGAGCTCCTTGCCCTCGAGATCCATCACCGACAGGGTGGAGACGGTGCGGGATTTCCCCGAATCCATGTCGAACGTGCCGCGGCCGGTGGTGCCGACCAGCTTGCCGTCGACCAGGGCCAGCTCCCGGACGAAGTTGAAGCCGCCTTCGCTCGCCTCGCCGATGGTGATCTCGCCGCCGGGCGTGCCGTCGCGGTTCAGCAGGGTCACCCGGCCGGGGAAGCCCTGGATGACGGCGATCTGGCCGGAATCCATCAGGAGCAGACCGTGGGGACGGTTCAGTTCACCGGGGCCCTCGCCCTGGCGGCCCAGGGTGTCGATCCATTCCCCTTCCGGAGATATGACCAGGACCTGGCTGAGTTGCCGGTCCAGCAGGTAGGTGTTGCCGTCTGCGTCCATCACGGCGGTCTGGACCAGGCCGAGCAGGACGTCCTCGTCGTCCTCGCCGCCCACCCGCCACTGCTCGACCAGATCGACGGTGCGGCTGGTCGGCGGCGATGCAGGCAGCTGGATGTCCGCGGCCAGCAGCGAGCCGGCAGCCAGGGTCAAAAGCAGGATCGCGGCGAGGATGGGGCGCAGGACAGTGGTCCCCGGATGGGGCAATGGCATGGAGTTCACGAGGGTTCTCCCGGATTCAGGGGTTCGCGGCCGGTCGGGGGAACGACCAGTGCATGAGGATACGGGCCGCCCCCGCGCGAGGCGACCCGTTTTTTACCCGAATCCGGGGAGGGAAGTTCCCTCTCCGATCAGAAACCGACCCCGCAGGTGACGCCGAAGTACAGGGCGCTCTTGTCGCCGCCCCCCGCGTCCACCAGATCACCCGCGTCACCCATCAAGGTGCTGTAGAACACCGCGGGAGTCACGGTCAGCATCGGCAGGGGATGGTAGGGCAGGCGCACCGAAAGGGTCAGGTCGGTCAGGCCGGCGCCGGAAACTCCCAGGAAGCCGTCGTCGTCCCCGTCAGTGGGGACCATGCCGAAGTAGGCGTTCTGGTAGTCCTCGGTGCCGTAGCCCAGGTTCACCGCGAGGTCCAGGTTCGCCACCGGGCTCATGGGCACGCCGTGGCTGGCCCCGATGGCGATGTAGGCGGCGTCGACCTCGTCGAAATCGTAATAGATGGACAGGGACGGGGAAAACAGGACGTTGGCGCTCGCCGAGGCGAAGATCTCGGTGGTGCTGTCGAAGCCGGTGTTGGGGAAGGTGTAGCGGATCAGGCCGGCGTTCAGGCTCACCATGGGCAGGGACAGCCCGTAGGTCAGGGTGTAGTCGATCTCGTTGAACTTGCCCTTGAGCTCGTCGGGGTCCTCGACGGACCCGTTGACGTCGGTCAGGTCGATGTTGCCCCAGAACGACGCTCCGAAGCCGGCCACGCTCACCCCGGCGGCAGGTTGCAGGACGGGATCGTCGGTGACGACAATGCCGCGCCAGACGTACTTGCTGAACAGACCCAGCTCGGCCGAAGCGTCCAGGGGGCCGAGGGCGAGCACCGGGGCGGCGGCCAGGATGATCAAGCAGGCGGTCAGGATGACGAGAATGGGTTTCATGACGACGAGCTCCTTGCTGACCGGCCGACGCCGGCGGGTTCCTTCCCGGTCGATGGGGGTCGAGGGTGCCGGGCAATGATCCGGGGGGGCACGGACCGCGTCAAGAATTATCGAAATCCCTCAAGGTTTCCCCCAGGCGAACGATAGCATACCAAAGCAGCACAGGACCGCCGCGTAACGGGAGGAAACCGCCTTGAGCATCGACCTTTCTCTGCCCGGACCCGACCAGCCCGTCGTCGATTCGGAGCGCCTCCTGGCGGAATTCGGCGGATGCGAGGAGATCCTCAACGAACTGCGGGACCTCTTCCTCGAGCATGCGCCCCCCATGTACGATTCGATCCTGTCCGCCCTGGCCTCCGGCGATGCCGTGACCCTGGCGAAGGACGCCCACAGCTTCAAGGGCGCCTGCGCCACCTACGGGGCGCCGCGCCTGTGCCAGGTCTGCAAGATCTTCGAGCTGAGCGCCAAGGCGGGGGATCTCGAGTCGCTCAAGCCTCTGGTGGAGAACTTCAAGCAGGAATACGAGGCGGTCTGCCGCGAACTCGGCAAGGTCGCCGTCTAGTCTGCAGCCCAGATACCGTCAGGAGAGGCGGTGGCCCCGGGCCGGAAGGTCCGGGGCCGCATCATGTCAGGGAAGATCGTCTTCACCCGTGGTGTCGTCGTCCGGGATCCCCTCGAAGCGCGGCGCGCCCGTGGCCTTGAGGATCCGGCGGCACAGGATGTGATAGATGTGCATCTCCCAGTTCACGATCCCCGCCCGCATGTGCAGCTGCCGCAGGTAGGTCAAGAACTTCAGCCGCTCCTGGTCGCTGTAGCCGACCGCGCTCATCGCGTGGGCCAGGTGGCCGTACATGTTGTCCAGCTCGGTCTGGGTCGGCAGCCGGGTGGTGCGGTGGGGATGCCGCACCCGCATCTCGGGCCGGCGGACGCCGGGACCCCGGGGCTCGTGCGCGCCCTGGGGCTTGCGGACCCGGCCCTGGGCGGCGTCCACCCCGCCGGCGGCGCGCCAGGCCTGGCGGATCTCCCAGCCGTACAGCATCACCGCCTGGGCCAGGTTCAGCGACGGCTGCTCCGGCGCGGTGTCGACCGACGACAGGTAGCGGCAGATGTCGACCTCGTCGTTGGTCAGGCCGGTGCGCTCGGTCCCGAACATGAGGGCGACCTTGCCGGTGCGGGCGTGGTCGACGATGTGGTCGGCCAGATTGCCGGGATCCAGCAGGGCGTCCTTGCGCAGCTGGCGCGGCCTGGCCGTGGTGCCGCAGACCACCGTGCAGTCGCCGACGGCCTCCATCAGGTCGTCCACCACCAGGGCATTCTCGAGGATGTCCTCGGCCCCGTGGGCCAGCGCCCGGGCGCTGCGCCCCCCGGGGTTCAGGGGCGAGATCAACCGCAGGTGCTTCAGGCCCATGGTCTTCATGGCCCGGCAGGCGGCGCCGATGTTCATGGGCTCGGTGGTGCGGCTCAGGACCACGACCACGTTGTCGAGGTCGGGGGCGCCGGAGGGGGCGAGGTCGGCATCGGTCATGGACGGATCCTCGGGGGAAGGGGCTGCCGGGTGCGATCGCCCCAAGAATAGGGGGAGGGACGGGGGATGTAAACCGAGCCGCGGGACGGGATGCTGTTCAAGCAACGCCTGGCCATGGAGCGACCCCTCTCGAGGCCACCCCTATTTATCCAATGGCTCGGAAGATCAAAGCCACTCTGGTTTGCCATGGAAATGCCATTCCTTTTGATCAATCAGACATCAGACGGGTTCGTGCGAACCCGGCTGGTTCATGGTCCTTCAAACCCCGGGGCAAGTTCCGTTTCACCGTCCCACTCCCGACCTGCCCCATCACCCGAGCGCACTTTGGGTCTCCTTGCTGACCCACAGCGGGGACTGGGTGCTTGCCGGGCCCATCCGGCAGGCGTTAGAATCATGGCTGTATTCAAGACCCCTATGATACCGGAGGATGATCATGATCCCGACCAACCGTTGGCTGACCGGCCTCGCAATCCTGGCGGCGCTGCTCACGCTCGTTTCGTGCTCCGACGATGATCCGGTGACGCCGACTCCGGAGCCGACCGGATCGTCCCTTCCCTTCCCGGATACGCCCGGGCAGTTGATGGCCAACTTCGTGGCCGCCAACGAAGCCATGGATGCCGAGGAGATCGGATACCTCCTCGCGCCGGAATTCCAGCTGTTCCTCCAGGACGCCACCGTGGGGGCCTTCCCGGTCCTGGGCCCGACCCTCGATCACGACGATATGGCGGGGTTCCACGCCCGGATGTTCGCAGGAGTGCCCGGCCGGGATGCGCAGGGCAACCTCACCAATCCGATCTCTTCCATCGAACTGATGGAGCCGGTCCAGTTGACCGATTGGGGCCCCACGCTTTCGGGGGATCACCTGCAAGGCGTCCCCTCCGCGCTTTTCGAGGTTTTCCTGTCCTTCCTCCGGGCGGGCGACAAGACCCTCCGTTCGGAGGGCCAGATCCAGTTCTTCCTGTCGGAACAGGATTCCTTGCACGAGGGCGTCGTGCGCCCGTGCTTCCGGCTGGCGGGGATGGCGGACTTCACCCAGGAATTCAAGGACAACGAAAGCGCGGCTTATGGGAGCGTCCTGGCCCTGTTCCGGCCGGAATACACCACGGGGACGGTGGTCGTCGACTGCTTGCCTTCGGGATTGTCGGCCGCCTGGACCCTCACCGGCCCCGACGGTTACTTCGCCCAGGGCGAGGGCGATGCGGTGATCCGGGATCTCGATCCCGGTTCTTACACGATTTCCTGGGAGGAGCGTGACGGCTGGTCGGGACCCGGAGGCAGCACGGGGAACCTGGAGGCCGACCGCGCCCTGACCTTCACCGGAGCCTACGAGGAACGCTGGCCGTTCCCCGATTCTCCCGCCCAGCTGATGCTGAATTTCCGGACCGCCTACGAGACCAAGGACACCCCCTTGTACCGGAACCTGATCGATCCGGATTTTCTGATGCTCCTCAAGGAGTCCACCATTTTCGCTTTTCCGGAACTGGGAACCACCCTCGATGCCGCCGAGGACCTCGGCATCCACGAGGCCATGTTCGCGGGCTCGGCTGGCCGGGACGCCGGCGGCAACCTCACCAACCCCGTCAGTTCCATCTCGACGGACTCATGGCTGCAGTTGACGGACTGGACGGCCAACATGCCGCCCGATCCCATCCCCGCCGGGGAGAGCGCGCTGTTCGATGTGGCCATCGATTTCAACCGGGCCGGGGACACGACCTTCCAGGTGCGCGGCCAGGTCAGGTTCACGGTCTCCGCCACGGACTCCCTGCATCTGGGCGCAAACCTGCTCCACTACCGGCTGTTGGGGTTGTGGGACTTCACCCAGGAAAAGGCAAACGAGGATGCGGTCTTCGGTTCGGTCAAGGCCCTGTGGCGGTAGGTCCGGTCGCCGGTCGCGAACCGAAGCGCAGATGGCCGGCCAGCCACCGGGCGAGCCAGGCGGGATCGGTCGGCCCGGTCTCCGTGAAGAGTTCCGGCGGGTAGATCGACGGCATGATCTCCTGGTACTTGTCGTGGACCACGAATCCCACCGGGGCCAGCGTTTCATCGAGGTTCAGGGTACCCAGGGGAAATCCCATGGGGCCCACGTCGAGGGAGAAGCGGGAATGGCCGCCCTCGCCGGGGAAGTGCTTGAGGCTGAAGGCATGCAGCCTGCGGGCCTCGAGGGGGACCATGTAGGGGGCGGGGAAGTTCGGCAGGACCAGCCGCACCAGGGCCGAATCCGGCTCGCTCGATTCCGGATGGGCCAGGGAATCCACGGATGCGCCCCGGAAGTGGTCGGCGTCCAGGATGACCACGGTGGCCCCTTCGTAGCACCGGGCGTTGTTCGTCCCTGAAACGACGAGTTCGTTGGCCCCATCCCCGTCGAGATCCACGATCAGGTGGTCGTTGAAGTGGCCGTGATTGGCGTACTGGCCGAGCAGCTTGCCGTCCCGGTCGAAGCGGCACAGGATGAAGGGGTAGTTGTGGGAGTGGTGGAAGGCGGCCAGCAGGTCCGGCGCGCCGCTCCCGAGGTCGAGGCTCGCCAGCCAGCCGCCAAGGATGTTGCCTCCGGCGAAGACGTCGGCCCCGAAGGCCGCCTCGACGGCGCCGAGATCGGGCCCGGCCGTCCACAGCACCTTGCCCCCGGCCCGGTCGCGGGCCTCGAGGACTTCCCCGCGCGGGGTCCTGGCCAAAAAGTTGACGATCAGCACCCGGTCCGACCAGGGCGCCGGGATGCACTGGTGGACCCCGGGATCCGCCCCGATGCCCCACAGGCGGGTGCCGAACACGGCATCCCGGACCACCAGTTCGTTGCCCTGGACCGACCAATCGGCGTGGCTGCAGGCCCACCGCCAGCCCGCGAAACCGGCGATGCCCAGCAGGACGAGGACTACTCCGAACAGGACCGGGGCCAGGCGGCGGCGCGAGGGCGCGGGGGCCGCCACCTGGGCGAGGCCGTTCTCGTCGCCGGCGGGAATGTCGCCACGGGGGCTTTCTTCACCCTGCACCTCGGACCCACCGTTGGGAATCCCCGTGAGTTCCGCCAGCGGGACGTCCAGGGCCTGGGCCAGGAGCATGAGGGTCTTCTCCTGGACCCGTTCGCGCTTGCCGAGTTCCAGGTCGTGGACCGTGCGGTAGGACAGGCCGGCCTTGTCGCCGAGATCGGCCTGGGTGAGGTGCCGTTCCTCGCGCAGATCGCGCAGGCGGCGGGGAAAGTCCAGACCACGAAGATCAACATTTTGGGAATAGTTTTTCATTATTGTCGTATCGTTGCCCGGCGCAAGGCCGATCCGATCCGTTCATCCAGTATTCCGGAAACACGAGCCCGGTGATTTCGAAGCAGGAATCGCCATATATTACGGTAAATTCCTGGCGTTTCAACTCATTTCAAGCCGCTTCCCTTGCCATGAGGGAGCGGATTATCCAAAATGAGAGCATCTCTGCAGAGGGTGCGCGGTTTTGATGCCATGGAGGCCACCCCGCCGCCAAAAGTGCTTGGGCGAGGCGCTTGGTGGGGTGGCTTCCTGTTATTCGGATGGAGAGCATTCCTTCTTTCCCCCACCTTGAAAAGTCCGTATTAATAGGGTTGCAGCCAACTTACCCCATCAGGAGGCACGCATGGGCCGAGGCGACCGGTTCAACCCATCCATTTTCTTTGGAATCATCATTGCGACGGTTTTTCTCACTTCCTGCGGCGGCGGGGGCGACGACAACCCCACTTCCGTCACCACCGGCACCGTGACGGTCGACGTGAGCCCCGACGGGATCGGGGCGAACTGGACGCTGCGGCAGGAGGGGGCGATCATCGCCCAGGGTCCCGAGGACAAGACGGTCACCGGCGCGGAGGCGGGCATCTACGTGATCACCTGGGAGCGGAAGGACGGCTGGGCCGCTCCCGATCCCCTCACCGTGACCAAGACCCTCACCCGGCAGGGGCAGATCACCTTCAGCGGCGTGTTCGAGGTGGCCAACGCCGTCATCGTCATCGACACCGAGCCCGATGACATCGACGCCCCCTGGCACCTGGACATGCCGGCCGGCCTGGAGACCTCCGGGACCGGCGACACCGAACTGACCCTCATGGCCGCGGGGGAGTACACCCTGACCTGGGGCTCCGTGGAGGGATACTGGTCACCCGAGCCCGACGAGGTGGACGCCACCCTGGACCAGGAGGAGACCCACACCTTCACCGGGACCTACGTGAAGCATCCGGGGACCATCGTCATCGAACCGGTTCCGACCGGGCTGGCGGCGCCCTGGTCCCTGTACACGCCCGGGGGCGTGATCATCGAGGGGTCCGGAGCGCAGACCCTCGTGGCACCCGCCGTGGGGGACTACCTCATCACCTGGCTGCCGGTCGGAGGCTATGCCGCTCCGCCCAAGGAATCCCTGAACCTGGTCCAGGACGGGACCCTGACGTTCACGGGCTACTACATCTCGACCAGCCTGGAGGGATTCGTGCTGGTCCCGGACGGCACCTTCATGATGGGCAGCCCGGTGGGCGAGGCGGGGCGCCAGCCCGACGAGATCCAGCATCAGGTCACCCTGACCCGGTCCTTCTTCCTCCAGGAACGGGAAGTCACCAACGCCGAATTCGTGGCGGAACTGCAGTGGGCCCTGGACCAGGGCCTGATCGCCGCGACCTCGTCGACGGCCCATCTGGACGACCCGGGCGATCCGGGGGTGGAACTGGTGGATCTGGACGATCCCTATTCCCGCATCAGCTACGGGGGAGGCTCGTTCACCACCGACCGGCCCGACTGGCCGGTGGTCGTGGCGACCTGGTTCGGTGCGGCCGCCTACTGCAACTGGGTCAGCGAGAAGAGCGGCCTGCCGCCGGCCTACGCCTACCAGGCCAACGGGAACTGGCTGTGCAACGGCGGGGACGTCTACGGGGCGCGGGGATACCGTCTGCCCACCGAGGCCGAGTGGGAATACGCCTGCCGGGCGGGCAGCGCCACGGCCTTCGCCAACGGCCCCATCACCCCGTTCGAGGTGACCGAATGCCACGCCGACCCCGTCCTGGCGGTCATCGGCTGGTACTGCGACAATGCGGGAGTCGCGCCCCACGACGTGGGCACCCTCCAGGCGAACGCCTGGGGCTTCCACGACATGCACGGCAACGCGAGGGAATGGTGCCACGACTGGTACGGCAACTATCCGTCCGTGCCGGTGCAGGATCCCGACGGGCCCTACTACAACCAGGTCCGGGTCATCCGCGGTGGATATTTCGGGAGCTTCCACATGGATTGCCGTTCGGCCCGGCGGTTCGAGCTGACGCGGCCCGACCAGGGCGACTACGAGGCGGGGTTCCGGCTGGCGCTGTCGGCCTACTGAGCGCTCCGCTCCAGCAACATCAGACTTTCGATGTGCGCCGTCTGGGGGAACATGTCCAGGACCTCCAGGCGGCGCGGTGCGTAACCGGCGGCGTGCAGGCGCCCGACATCACGGGCCAGGGTGGCCGGGTCGCAGCTCATGTACAGGATGTGGCGGGGATCGGCCTTGAGCAGGGCATCCACGCCTTCCTTGCCCAGACCGGTGCGGGGCGGATCCACCAGGCAGAGCGAGGAGGCCCATTCGGCCGGGGAAGCCAGGTCGGCCTGGTCCATCACCTGGGCCAGCGGGCCGGTGTGGACGGTGGCCTTGCCCCGGGCCGCATCGTCGCGGGCGATGTTGTTGATCGCATCGCGGCAGGCCGGCTGGTCGCTGTCGATGGCCACGATCTTCTCGAACAGATCGGCCAGGGTGAGCGTGAACAGTCCGACTCCGCAGAAGAGGTCGCCCAGCAACGGCCCGAGCGAGCCCTTGTCCCGCAGTTCGGCGATCCAGTCCCGCGCCAGGGCGACGGCCTGCTCGGTCACGGCCAGGTTGCCCTGGAAGAAGCTGTGGACGCCGGCGCGCAGGGTGTGGCCGGCGACGGTGTACAGCAGGTAGTCCCGGCCCCAGACCGGCAGGTTGTTGAACAGGATGCCGGCGCAACCGGGCGCCGGCGCCTCGCCGGGTCCGAGGGCGGAGATGATCTTCTTGAGCACCTTGAGGCGGGGCGGTTGCCCGAAGATCGACAGGATCCAGCGGGACCGTTCGTCCTCGCGGCCGTCCATCCTGACGACGATCTGGTCGACCGGAGGCAGGAAGCGCAGCCAGGGCAGGATCTCGCCGTTGAACCGCTCGGGCATCAGGGGACAGGCGTCCAGCTCGACCACGTCGTGGGTGCCGCGGCGCATCAGCCCGTACCGGCCGGTGGGGCTGGAGAACAGGCGGATGCGGTTGCGATAGCCCAGCTCGCCGCCGGGACGGGGGCCGGACAGCAGACCTGAAACGTCGAGCTTGCCCAGCCGCTGGAAGCAGTCCAGGACGATCTCCGCCTTGCCCTTGCGCTGGGCGTCCTCGCCGAGGTGCTGGAGGTCGCAGCCCCCGCACTCACCGTAGTGGGGGCAGGGCGCCTCGCGCCGGTCGGATCCGTTTTCCAGGATGGCGACGACTTCGGCCCGCAGGAAGCCCTTGCGGGCCTCGACCACGCGGACGTCGACCAGATCGCCGGGAGCGGTGCGGGGCACGAAGACGGCCTGGCCCTCGTGGCGGCCGAGGCCGGCACCTCCGGTGACCAGCTTCTCGATGCGGACCTGGAAAGAACCGTCGTCTCCGGGCTTTTCAGGTGCGGGGTTTCCTGTATTCTTGTTTTCCATGGGGCGCAAACTTAGCATGGGAAGGCCTCCTGGGCCAGAATTGGAACAGGATGAAAAGGGGCCGGGGGCTCGCGAACCGGGGACGGCGCATGCGCAGGAGGCGTGAGGACAGGAGAAATCAGGCCTGGAAAGGGCTGCCGGCGGCCCTGCCGGCGCTCCTGCTGGTCTGCTGGCTGCTGCCCGGGTGCGGCCCGAAGCGGGTCGTCCAGACCCGGCCGGAGCTTCCCGGGGAGGAATTCGACCTCACCCCCACGCCGGACCCCGTGCCGAACTGGCTGGAGCCGTCAGCCTCCGATGAGGGGGATTCCGGCATGGAGGAGGTCGGGGCGGCCGAACCGTTCCCGGAGGTCGATCCCGACCAGGTCACCCTGGGAATCGAAGCCGCATCCCTGGCCCGCCAGCAGCTGGGCAAGCAGTACCAGTGGGGCGCGGCGGGTCCCGACCGGTTCGATTGCAGCGGACTGGTCCATTACGTCTACAGCAACCTGGGGATCGATCTGCCCCGCACCTCCCACCGGCAGGCTGCAGTGGGCGAACCGGTGCCGCGCAGGGAGCTCCAGCCGGGCGACCTGCTTTTCTTTGCCTTGAATGGTTCGGGCATCGATCATGTGGGGATCTACCTCGGGAAGCAGAAGTTCATCCACGCCCCGCGCCGGCACCAGCCGGTGCGCACCGACAGCCTGAACGACACCTGGTGGCGCCGCCGCCTCAAGGAGGCCCGACGGATTCCATGATCACGAGGCGAGGCACGCTGGTCGCCGCGGCCCTTGGACTGTTCGTTGCCGCCGGCGTTCCCGCTGCGGCCGAATCCGATGCGGGCGCGATGCGACAGACCTACTGGGGGCCGGTTCCGGCCAGGGCCGATTCGGTGACCGTTCCCATCGACCAGCCTCCCCGGCCCTGGTGGGAAACCGGTCTGCTCGTGCCGTATCACATCGCCGGCGTTCCTTTCCGCATCCTCGACACCGCGGTCCAGGAGACCGTCGAGGGGCTGGACGACCTGGGATTCTTCGATCTGCCGCCGGCTCCGTACCCGGGCCTGCACCTGCCCCCTGACCTCTATCTCATGCCCAACATCAAGCTGGAGGGGGGAGAGGGATTCTCCTTCGGGGGGGATCTGACGGCTCCGGATATCGCCGGGCCAGGGAGCCTGGGCTTCCTGAAAGGAAGCCGGTCCACGCGCGGCGGGACAA
>JAHJTW010000025.1 GCA_018829565.1 bacterium
AGATCCTTGATCTCCTTGATGAGGCCGGCCAGGTCGAGGGTCTCGATCGACCCGGGAGCCTTCCCCGCGTAGGCCAGCAGCTTGCCGGTCAGTCCGGCCGCCCTGCTGACGGTGGATTCGATCTTGTCCAGGTAGAGGGCCGCCTGGCCGGCATCGTCCAGGCTGCTGCGGGCCAGGTCCGCGAACCCGCTCATCTGCAGCAACAGGTTGTTGAAGTCATGGGCCATGCCGCCCGCCAGAACCCCCAGGCTGTCCAGCTTCTGGGTCTGGATCATCTTCCTCTCGAGGGCCCGCCGCTCCCGCTCGGCCTTCATCCTCTCGCTGACGTCGCGGGAGACGCCGAACAGGGCGGCCTTTCCGTCCCAGCGCCCCTGGACCACCTTGGTCTCCACGGGGATGAGATCCCCGGATTTCGTCTGGAGGGGGATCAGACAGTGGTCCCGCTTCCCCTCCACCATCTCCCCGATCACCCGGCCGGCTTCCTCGCGCTGGGCCGGGGGGTGCAATCCGAGCACCGATCGGCCGACCAGTTCCTCCCTGGCATAACCCAGCTTGGTGAAGACCATGTGGTTGCAGTGCTGGATCGTGCCCCCGGGGTCGAGGACGAAGAGCATGTCTTCCACAGTCCCGAAGAACGTGCGGAGATTCTCTTCCCTCTCGCTCAAGGTCTGCAGGGCGGACGCCCGGTCGATGGCCAGGCCGATCTGGGCCGAAAGGACCTCGATGCCCTGTTTGACGTCCTCGGGGAACAATTCGATGTCGTGGGAGGCGATGTTGAGACATCCGACCGGGCGGCCGTCGCACCGGGCTGGAACGATGGCCAGGGCCTTGAGGCCTTCCCTGGTCCTCTTGTTCAGCTCCAGCAGCAGGTCACCCGAATGGATGTAGAGGCTGCGGCCCGAATGGACCATCTCCGCGTTGGTGCTGTCGGGGGGATAAGAGGAGGACCGGGTGACGAACTCCTCCCCCAGACCCTGGTGGTGGACGAGTTCCAGGTCCCCTTCGGGCGTGAACAGGTAGATGCCCCCGCAGTCTCCTCCCGCCAGGCGGATCGCGGCGTCGCAGCACAGGGCCAGCACCGTGTTGAAATCGTGACTACGCGCAAGATCCGACCACAGCTGGTCCTGGATCTCCCATAGCCGAATTTCGCTCTGCATCCGCCACGCCTTTCCGACAGTGCAAGCACCCACCGACAAACGATTTGGACGACAAGTTCCGGACCGGGCTCCGCCCCCTGTCATCCCGTGGCCGGGATTGCAATCCCCGTACCGCGGCGGCCCGGGTCAGGGCCTTCCCGCCTGCAAGGCCTTCTGGCACGCCTGCATGACCGTTTCGACGGCAAGGGATTCCATGCAGGGTCGTTCGGGACAGCCGTACTCGAACCCCAGGAAGAGACAGGGCGAACAGGGAAGGTCCGCGGCGACCACCTGGAACCGCGGATCGCCCTCCGGCGATCCCCCGTTCGGCCCCCACTTGACCGGATCCGTCGGCCCGTGCAGCGCCGCCAGGGGCACCCCCAGGCCAGCCGCCAGATGCATGACGCCGGTGTTGCCGCACACGACCAGATCGGACCGGACCAGCTGATCGGCAAGCTCCCGGAACGACATGCGCCCCGCCAGGTTGGTGAAGCTGAACCGCCCCCGGTGCTGGAGCTCGTTGGCCAGGGACACCTCGTGGGTTCCGTGCCCGGTGACGACCACGTCCGCCCCGGTGCCCTCCTGGAGGAGGGCGCCCAGTTCGGCGTAGCTTTCCAGGGGCCATTCACGCTGCCAGCCGTGGGATCCGCAACCGGGGTGGAAGACGATGCGGGGCGGGCGATCGCCGCCGGCGACGGGCCGCGGTCCATCGCACCAGATGCCATGGCGGCGGAGGAAACCGGGGTAGGGCTCGATGGCCCCCGCATCGATCCCGGCCGCCACGGCGAGCCTGGCGAACAGCTCGCCTTCATGGACCCCGGGCGCCTGGTCCACGGTCCCATCGAACCCGTGGTGGCGATGCTGACCCGATGTGCGGAACCCCAGCCGCCGGGCGGCCCCCGATGCCGTCGCGAGCAGGGCCGATGACCTCAGCCACTGGTCGAAATCCAGGGCGAGGGCGAAGCGCTCGCCGCGTAGCCGGCGGATCAGGCCCGCCAGGCCCAGGGGATGGGAAACGATCCGCCCCGGATCCAGCAACAGGACCCGGTCCACCCAGGGGCAGGCCTCCGCCACCTCGCGGTTGACCGGTGTCGCCACCAGCACCACCCGGCCCTGCGGCCCGACCCGGTCCTTGAGGGCCTTGAGCACGGGCAAAAGGAGCAGGGTGTCCCCCAGTGCAGACTGCTTGACGACCAGCACCGAATCGCCCGGGCGTAACGGCGCGGGTTCAGGCCTCCGGCCTGCCCGGCGCAAGTGCCGCACCACGCCGGCGACCCCTACCAGGGGGATGCCGACCCAGCGATCGATGAACTTGAAGGTAGTGTTGCCGCGCATGCATCCAGTAAAAACCAAAGGACCGCGATAATCAACGCGAGGATACCGGAGCCTTGACCTTTTCGGCGAAAATCCGGGGGCCGGTGAACCCGGCCCCCGCCGGTGGATCAGTCCCGGTCCTGGAGGTCGGCCGCCAACCGGATCAGCCGGGCCAGTTCCTGGACCTGGGGATTGTCGGCGCAGGCTGCCGCCAGGGAATCCGCCTGGATCACCAGCGACGCCAAAGTGCTGTCCTTGGCCCAGAAGCTGCCCCGCAGGATCTCCGCGAACTCGGCCACGAGAACCTGCGTGCGCAGGTGAAGATCCCACGACTCCTCGTCCCCGGCCAGCATGTTCCGAAGGATGGGCAACTCGATCTCGGTCACCTGGCCGGCATGGTCCGGGTCGTGGGCGGGCGCCTCGTACCTGACGCGCACCACGCCGATCCGGCCCCCATTTCCGTCACCCGCGGCTCCATCCTCCGACCCCAGCTTGATTTCATAGAGAGCGGTGACCTGGTGGCCGGATCCGACCTCTCCCGCGTCCACCGCGTCGTTGCGGAAATCCCTGTCCGCGACGTCGCGGTTCTCGTAACCGAGCAGCCTCCAGCGATCCACCCGCCGCGGATCGAAGGCGACCTGCACCTTCACCTCGCGGGCGATGGCCTGCAGCAGGCCGGTCAGGTTCTCGGTGAACACGCGCCGGGCCTCCTCGATCCGGTCCACGTAGTAGTAGTTGCCGTCGCCATGGTCGGCGAGCTTCTCCATGAGCACGTCGTTGTAGTTGCCCATGCCGAACCCGATGGCCGAGATGGTGATGCCCTCGTCCGAGGAACGCCGCACCAGGGACAGGATGCGCTCGCCGTCGGTGCTCATGCCGTTGTTGGCCACACCGTCTGAGCAGAGGACCAGACGGTTCAGGCAGCCGGCGTCGTAGGCGCCACGCGCCATGGCGTAGGCCAGATCGAGCCCCTCGTACACGTTGGTGCTGCCGTTGGTGGCCAACCGTTCGATGGCCGCTTCGATCCGCGACCGGTCGGAGATGTCGGTGGGTTCCAGGATCACCTGACCGCTGGACCCGTAGACCACGATCCCCACCCGGTCGCCCTCCCGCAGCTCATCCAGCAGAAGGTGGAGGGATCTCTTCACCAGCCCCAGGCGGTTTTCGCGGGACATCGAGCCCGACACGTCGATGACGAACACGAGGTTGGCGGGCTTGCGGTCCTCCGCCTCGACGGTGCGACCCACCAGGCCGACCCGCAGCAGGTGGTAACCCTTGCCGAAGCGGGACGCGCCCCCGTCGGCATCGATCCGGAAGGTTCCCTCCTTCTGGACGGGATATCCCCCATCGAAGGCGTTGACGAATTCCTCGACCCGGATGGCGTCCTTGGGGGGCATGACGCCCCTCTCCAGGTAGCTGCGCGCCAGGGTCCAGGAGGCGTTGTCAACGTCCACGGCGAAGGTGGACAGGGAATCGTCCTCGGTGGCCACGAAGGGATTGACCCCGGCGTGCTCGAAGTACATCAGTTCGTAGCTCTCGTCGTTGGGGGGCCGGGTTCCGCCGGTGACCGATCCCATGGGCCCTCCGGGGGCAGGCGCACCCCCCGCCGGATTCTGGAGTCGGACGCCGTCCCCATCCATGGCGATTCCGCCGCTGCGTCCACCCCGGACATGGACTTCTCCCGCTCTCATGACCACACCAGGCCGGGCGGATTGGGAATCCTCGATCGAATCGAGGGCATATTTCTCGAAAACCTCTGCCCGGGGAAGCCCATCGGTGACGGCGCTCTTGACCTCGACCATGTACGCCGCACCCCCGACCTCGAAGCTCTGGAGGGTTGCCACCACCACGTTTGACAGGGGCACGTCCAGGGCCACGCTGCCGCTGTCCGGCGCCACGACTTCGAGGTTTTTCGGCTCATAGCCCATCATGGTGACCATCAGGTGGAGGCTATCCCCCGGAGCCATGCCCCGGAATCCGAATCGACCCAGGGAATCGGCAGCCACCCCCTTGTCCGTCCCCACAACATGGACGCTGGCGTAGGCCAGAGCCTCGCCTGTTTCGGCGTCGTAGACCCGTCCGGACACCGTGGGGCCAGGCCGGGCGGCGGCCGCACGGACGGCACCACTGCGTTCGGTCCGCGCCGGCGCCGGTTCTTGGGCTTCAGATCGGGTCAGGGATTCATCCCCCGAGGACGCAGCAGATGCGTCCTCCCTCCCCTCAATCCGGTACTCGTCCTGCCGGGTGAGAGAACGACGGTCAGGTTTCGTGACCGTCCCCTCGTCTCCCATGAACAGGGGGATCAGCAGGACAGCCACCGCCAGGGCGGCCGCCACCGCCAAGGAAGGGCCGAATGAGGTTCGCCCCCAGCCTGAAGCCCTGTTATTCCCCGGATTCCCCTCACCCCGCCTGATCGCCCGCCACAGGGTTTCCCGCTCCCGGTCGTCCAGTTCGTAACGGTCTTTTTTAAGAAAGCGCTTCATGGCGTCACCTCTCCTGCGTTGCCGCGAAACACCAGGCCCTCGCCCTCGTCCAGGTACGACTTCATGTTGCGGCAGGCCCGATGGTAGTGGACCCGGGCCGTCGCCTCGCCGCAGCCCAGGGCGGCTGCGACCTCGGCGAAGGCCAGGTCCTCGAGTTCGCGCAGGAGAAGCGCGGCCCGTTGCCTGGGGGACAGGCGGTCCAGCGCCCGCTGGAACCCGTCGCCCAGACCGGGGAACGCCTCCTGCGCGTCGGCTTCGACGAGGAAGGTGCCTGCCCTGGCCAGGACAGCCAGTTTTCTCAGGCGAAGAGAGACGCGGCGGCGCCAGTCCAGGGCGCGCCGGAGGGCCACGGCCCTCAGCCATCCCTGAAGGGAACCCTGACCGCGGTAGGTCCCCAGCTTCTCCAGGGAGACCAGGTAGGTCTCCTGGAGCAGATCGCGGGCCGCATCCCGGTCACCGGTCTGGTAACAGAGGAAATTGAACAAGGGGCCACAG
>JAHJTW010000211.1 GCA_018829565.1 bacterium
CGCAGATCATCAGGCATCTCGAGGCAGGCGGGCAGCTGCTGCGGTCGGAGATCTACAGCCACGAGTACCCGTTCCATGACCGGTGCGGCAATCCCCTGATCTACTTCGCCACCCCCAGCTGGTTCATCCGCACCAGCGAGATGCGCGAGCAGCTGGTCGCCGCCAACAAGGACATCACCTGGGCCCCGCCCGAGGTGGGCAGCGGGCGGTTCGGCAACTGGCTCGCGGGGGCCATCGACTGGTCCCTGAGCCGCAACCGGTTCTGGGGCACCCCGCTGAACATCTGGATCTGCGACGTCTGCGGCGGCCAGGCCGTGCCCACCTGCCGGGCCGACCTGAGCGAGTGGACCGGCCGCGACCTGTCCGAACTGGACCTGCACCGGCCCCACGTGGACGTGATCACCTTCGGCTGCCGCTGCGAGGGTTGCAACGGGACCATGGCCCGCACCCCCGAGGTGATCGACTGCTGGTTCGATTCGGGCAGCATGCCCTTCGCCCAGTACCACTATCCCTTCGAGAACAAGGAGCTCTTCGAGAGCCAGTTCCCCGCCGACTTCATCAGCGAGGGGATCGACCAGACCCGCGGCTGGTTCTACACCATGCTGGTGATCAGCACCTTCCTGACGGGCCGCAGCAGCTACAAGAGCTGCCTGGTCAACGAGCTCGTGCTGGACAAGAAGGGCAAGAAGATGTCCAAGAGCGTGGGGAACACGGTGGACCCCATGCAGATCATGCGCGAGGTGGGGGCCGATCCCCTGCGCTGGTACATGGTCACCTGCAGCCCGGTCTGGACCCCCACGCGGTTCGACCTCGAGGGCGTGACCGAGGCGCAGCGCAAGCTGCTGGCCACCCTGGAGAACACCTACAACTTCTACACCCTGTACGCCAACCTCGACGGCTTCGTGCCCGGGATGGACGGCGAATCGGCCCCCGACCAGCTGGACCGCTGGATCCTGGGCCGCCTGCAGAGCGTGACCGGCCAGGTCCGCCGCGACCTGGAGGATCTGCACCTGACCCGGGCCGCCAAGGCCATCGGGGAGTTCGTCAGCGACGACGTGAGCAACTGGTACGTGCGCCTGAGCCGCCGCCGGTTCTGGAAGGGGGAGATGACCCCCGACAAGCGATCGGCCTTCACGACCCTGCACACGGTCCTGGAGACCAGCCTTCGCCTGCTGGCTCCGTTCATCCCCTTCACGGCCGAGGAACTGTACCGGGGGCTCATGGGGTGCACCGGGATGACCGATTCGGTCCACCTGCAGGATTTTCCCGCCGTGGACCCCGGGCTGATCGATGCGGACCTCGAAAAGGACATGGCCACCGCCCAGGCGGTGGTGGGGGTGGGCCGCAGCCTGCGCCAGGAATCGTCCCTGAAGACCCGCCAGCCCCTGGGGCTGCTGCTGGTCCACTCCGACGACGACCGGGTGCGGCGCATGATGGCCGACGAGCGGCTGACCGGGTACGTCTGCGAGGAGCTCAACGTCAAGCGGGTCGGGACGGTGGACGATCCCCGCGAGGTGGCCCTGCTCACCGCCAAGGCCAACTTCCGGGCCCTGGGGCCGCGCTTCGGCAAGCAGGCCCCCCTGGCGGCCAAGGCCATCACCGGCATGGACCCCGGCAAGATCATGGACCTGCGCCGGGACGGACGCGTCGAGCTGGAGGTCGGCGGCAAGGCCGAGGCCTTCACCTTCGAGGAGATCCAGGTGGTGGAGGAGGGCGTGCCGCCCTACGTCGCCGGGGCCGCCGCGGGGCTGACCGTGGCTCTCGACACGACCCTGAACGAGGACCTGGTCCAGGAGGGGCTGTGCCGCGAGATCGTCAACAAGGTGCAGAACCTGCGCAAGAAGAGCGGGCTGGAGGTGTCGGATCGTATCCGGCTGGCGATCACCGGACCGCAGGCGGTCATGGCCGCGGTGGAGCGCCACGCCGGACGCATCACCGGGGACACCCTGGCCGAAAGCGTTGCCGCTGACGGGGAATTGGCTTATAAAGAGACATTCGAAATCGAGGGAATGGAGATCGGCATCGCCCTGGAGAGGGTCTGAGGTCGGTCGGGGAGGGTATCATGCGGAAAACCGAACTCCAGAGGTTCCGGAAGCTGCTCCTGGAGGAAAAGGAGCGCGTCACCCGGTCCCTGGCCAAGCACGAGAAGATCATCAAGCACACCGATGACGAATCCGGGCTGGAGATGGGCAAGGCCCACTCCAACCACATGGCGGACCAGGGGTCGGACGAGTTCCAGTACGAGACCACCATCCAGTTCGCCAACACCGAGGGCCGCTACCTCTACAGCATCGAGGAGGCCCTGCGGCGGATCGAGGACGGGTCCTACGGGAAGTGCCAGGAATGCAGCCAGAACATCGGGATCGAGCGGCTGAAGAGGCTGCCCTACACGCGCCTGTGCATCGAGTGCAAGGAGAAGGAAGAGGCGGGCAAGCTTTGAGCCGATTCCGCCTTTCCGGCTCCTGGTGGTGGGCCGTCCTGATCCTCGCGGCCGACTTCCTCTCCAAGCGCTGGGTCCTGGCCAACGAGGAGGCCTTGCGCGCCCGGATCGAGATCTTCGGCGAATTCCTCCGTTTCATCTACGTGCGGAACCCCGGGTCGGCCATGGGGCTGTTCCCCGTGGGCCGGATCACCCTGATCGCGGTCAGCTCCCTGGCCGTCGTCTTCCTGGTCTACCTCTACCGGACCACCGAGCCGGCCCTGCGGGTCCGCCGGGCGGCCATGGCGATGATCCTGGGCGGGGCCCTGGGCAACCTCTACGACCGCATCTTCTACCAGGGACTGGTCGTGGACTTCATCGACGTCGGCATCGGGACCAGCCGCTTCTACACCTTCAACGTGGCGGACATGGGGGTGAGCGTCGGGGGCGCGCTGCTCTTCCTGTGCCTGCTCCTGGATGGACGGCGCAAGCATGACCAAGAACCCGCGGCGGAATGACGGAGAATCCGATCCCTGCGACGAGGAGATCGCCGGCGACGGCGATCCGACCGGGGATCCGGTCTTCCGGCTGACCGCCGGCCTGGACGACGAGGGCCGGCGCCTGGACGCCTTCATCGTCGAGCGTGTGCCCGAATTCTCCCGCACCCGCATCCACACGGAGCTGGAGGCCGGCAGGGTCACCGTCGGCGGCCGTCTGCGTCCCAAGGGATTCCGCCTGCGCCCCGGCGACGAGATCGTCTTCGCGCCCGCCGCCAGGCCCGAGCTCCAGGCCCTGCCCCAGGATCTGCCCCTGGCCATCGTCCACCGCGACGAACACATCCTGGTGCTCGACAAGGCCGTGGGCATGGTCGTGCACCCGGCTCCCGGCCATCCGGACGGGACCCTGGTCAACGCCCTGCTGCATCATCTGGGCGACCTGTCATCCGGCGCCAATCCCCTGCGGCCGGGCATCGTCCACCGGCTGGACCGCGACACCAGCGGCCTGATGGTGGTGGCCCTGACCGAGCAGGCCCACAACCACCTGGCCGCCCAGCTCCAGGACCGGCGGCTGGGGCGGACCTACCAGGCGATCGCCTGGGGGCGCTGGCCCGAGGCCCGGGGTACCCTGACAGGGGACATCGGGCGCCATCCCCGCTTGCGCCAGCAGATGGCCGTGGTGGAGCGCGGGGGCCGTTCGGCGGTCACGCACTACGAGGTCGTCGAGGACTTCGGCTTCGTCCAGCACTGCCGGGTCCGGCTGGAGACGGGCCGCACCCACCAGATCCGGGTCCACTTCGCCCACAACCACCATCCGGTGGTGGGCGACGCCGTGTACGGGGACGACAAGCGGGTCAAGGGGATGCACGGGCTGGACCGGCCGCGCGCCGAGGCCATGCTGAAGCGGGCGGGCCGCCAGATGCTTCATGCGGCGGCCCTGCGTCTGGAGCATCCGGGCGACGGCCGGATCCTGGAATTCGCCGCACCGCCGCCGGCGGACATGCAGCAGGTGCTCGACACCTTGCGGGCAGGGCACCCCGCCTGAGGGCGGGGCTCCTGAGGGGGAGGTCCCTGCGGCCGGGAAGGAATTCCCTGTCTTTACAGGGTTTGGGCTTTGCCTTATTCTAGGTCATTCCATCAGGCCGGGGGCGGCCCGGCACGGACGACTCCGGGAACCCGCCGCCCGTCGGCCGCGGGTTCCAGTGCAGCCAAAGCGAGATTTTCGTGAAGATCAAGGAACACAGACGGGACGGAGTGGCCATCCTGGAAATGAGCGGGAAGCTGATGGGCGGCCCCGACGCCGAGTCCTTCGACGAGACGCTCAAGACGTTGATCCACGAGGGATGCAAGAACGTGATCGTGAACATGGACAAGGTCACGTGGGTCAACAGCACGGGGCTGGGAATCCTGATCTCCGGCTACACGACGCTCAAGAAAAGCGGCGGCGAGCTGAAACTGCTCAAGGTTTCGGACCGTATCGAGAACATCTTCATCGTATCGAAGCTCTACACCGTCTTCCAGTCGTTCAAGGACGAGGACGAAGCCGTCCAGAGCTTCGCCTGAACAGCGGGCAGGTGACCTTGAAATCCAGGATCGAACTGAAGCTCCCCAGCGACATGGCTTTCCTGGGTGTGCCCGACGCGCTGCTGATGGAACTGGGCAGCGACATGGATTGTTGCAAGCGGTCCCTGGAGGAACTGGGTTCCTCGGTCATCGAGGCCTGCACCAACGCCATGGAGCACGGCAACAAGCTGGACCCCGGCCAGGACATCCAGGTCATCTACGAGATCGAGGACGACCGGATCGTCATCACCGTGCTGGACCGCGGACCCGGGTTCGACTTCACCCACTGGCAACCCTCCGAGGAACTGATGCGCAAGCGCGGCCGCGGCATCCTGATCATGCGCGAGTTCACCGACCTGCTGGAATTCGGCACCCACGACGACGGCCGCTTCATGATCCGCCTGACCAAGACCCTGGATCCCTCCCGGGACGAGGACCAGGATCCGGACCAGGGCGCCGACTGATCCGCCCATGCCTGTCCATCTCGCATTCGACTACGGCCTGCGCCGGATCGGCCTGGCCGCCAGCGACGAGCGCGGAACGCTCGCCCTCGCCCTGGAGACCCACGTCGAGGGGCGGGACGGGTCGGTGGTGGCCAGGGTGCGCGAACTCATCGCCCTGCGGGGGGTGGAGACCCTGGTCGTCGGGTTGCCCCTGACCGCCGACGGGCGCGAGGGCGATCTTGCCGCCGCCGCCCGCCGGTTCGCCGCCATCCTGGAGCGCGAGACGGGACTGCCGGTGGTCCTCTGGGACGAACGCTACTCCAGCGCCGAGGCCGACCGCTGGCTCAAGGGCACGCGGACCGGAACCCGGGAGGACCGGGACGCGGTCGCCGCCGCCATCATCCTGCAATCCTACCTCGACAGCCTGGCTGCCGGAGGCCGGTCGTGAGGCGGCTGGTCCCGGCCGCGGCCGCCGGCCTCCTCTGCGGGATCCTGCTGGTGGTCTGGGGCTGGCGGCAGTGGACCGGGCCGCAGCCCGTTCCCGGCGGACGCCAGATGGGGCAGGTCGTGCGCCTGGACGTCCCGGCCGGCGCGACCTGGGCGGCCGCGGCCGACACGCTGGTCGCCCGGGGTCTCCTGAGGGATGCGCGGATCCTGACCACGGGAGTGCGCCTCACCGGGCGTGATCGCGACCTGAAGGCCGGGCTGTACGACCTGGCCTACGGCCAGTCGGTCCGCGACATGGTGGCCGGGTTGACCAGCGGTTCCACCGTCCGCATCAGGGTGACCATCCCCGAGGGGTGGGATGCCGTCCGGACCGCCCGCGCGGTGGGGGAGGCCATGGGGTTCCCCCCGGAACGATTCCTGGCCGCCGCCGATTCCCTGGTCAGGCGCCGGGCCCGGGATGCCGGCTTGCTGGGCGGAGCCCAGGCGGTGGCCGCCTACGACTCGATCCTGGCCGGCGAGTCCGAGACGCAGGGTCGTCCCTTCCACTGGTGCGAGGGGTATCTCGCCCCCGACACCTATCTCTTCGGGGCGGGCACCGGGGCTGAAACCGTGGCCGGCCACCTGATCGCGACCCAGCTGCAGCGGCTGGCCGAGACGCCCGCCCGCCGGGAGGGGGGACCGACGGCGGGCTGGACCCCGCACCAGCTGCTGACCCTGGCCAGCATCGTCGAGGCCGAGGCCCGCCAGGACCGGGAACGTCCCGCCATCGCCGCGGTGTACACCAACCGCCTGGCCGAGGGCTGGCGTCTGGAAGCGGATCCGACCGTGGCCTTCGCCCTGGACAAGAAGGGCGAGCGGCTGTTCCACCGGGACCTCCGGGTCGATTCCGCCTTCAACACCTACCGCCGCCCCGGGTTGCCGGCGGGGCCCATCGGCAATCCGGGTGTGGCGTCCCTGGCCGCCGCCGCCCGGCCGGACGAATCCTGCCGGGCCATGTTCTTCGTGTCGGACGGGGCCGACGGGCACGTGTTTTCCCGGACGGTCCAGGAGCACCAGAGGGCCGTGGAGGAGTTCAAGCGCATCCGGTCCCGGCAGAGGCAGGAAGAGCGGGAACGGGAGTCCTCCGGCGGGGTTGAATAGTTTTCTGCCCTGTTCCGTCCTGTTCCGTCCTGTCCGGTCCGGATGGCCGGGGGCAGGGCGTCGTTGACGGATGTGCGACCGGCGGTTATCCTTGCCCTGCGGACGGACCGCGGATCCCCCGCAGCCCCCCTGCCGACCTTGGAGGCGAATCTTGACCATCCTGCGCAAGACCTGGCTGTTGTGGGCGTCCTTGGCCGCCATCCTGATGGGCTACCTGGCCCTGGCCGGGGGCAGCCTCTCGGCTGGTCCCCTGCTGCTGGTCGGCGGTTATTGCGTCATGCTTCCTTTTTTTCTCTGGCGGTCATTCCGGAACAGTGTGGGCGAATAGTTCAGCTGGTTAGAGCGCCTGCCTTACAAGCAGGAGGTCACAGGTTCGAATCCTGTTTCGCCCACCAACTCCGCCTTCCCGGAACGATTTTGAAACCTGCTTCTGATAAAATGTCATAACTTCAATTAGGGGGCGATTTTGCCCCTTTTTTTCGCACCTTTCCGGAAGTAACCGGTCCTTTTTACCAAAATTCCACAGAAGAACGAAAATAAGGTATTGCATCGGCCCGGGGCTTATGGTAACCTTAATGGGTCAAGTGATGGACATGTGAGTGGGAAGGAGTGCTCAACGCAGTTGTCAAATTTCGCTTGGGCTAGCCACCCTCGCTAGATTGTGCCTTTTTTGGAGGTGTCCTAATGGTTCTTAGGAAACTTATGGGTGTCTTTATGGTCACCCTGCTTATCGGTGCCGCTTCGTTCGCCACGGCCGGTGTGCCCGATCTCGGGCTGTCCACCGCCTCTCGTGCGTATGTCGGTCCCGAGCAGCTGTCCCTGTTCAATCTCCCCAATGGTGGCGGGTCTGCCTTCACGGCTGCCTTCAAGCCTGCTGGCGGTGGCCAGGCCGACGCGACCATCACCGTGACCTTGGTCGACGGTCTGGGCGCTGCCATCGAGAACTACCCGTTCGAGGACGTCACCGTGAACTGTGACGATGGCGTCAACGCCATCGCTCCCTGCCTCGGTGGCGTGACCGCTGACGCCAACACGGACGCCTTGGGCCAGACCCAGTTCCAGACTCCTCTGGCTGCTGGCGGCTGGGCCAATGCGAACACCGACGTCGAGATCGCCGGTGCTGCCCTGACGAGCGGCTCGGTCGCTCTGCGGATGAACAGCGCTGACATCAGCGGCGACGGTGCGGTCACCCTGACCGACGTCGGCATCTTCTCCAGCATCTTCTACGGCGCCTACAGCTACGCCGCCGACTTCAACAACGATGGGCTCATGAGTCTGTCGGACGTCGGTCTGCTGGCCTCCGGTGTCGGTGGTGCTTGCCCCTGATCGGGCAATGAAGATGTCCTCCGGCGCAAGCCGGAGACCTGGACAAGCGTTTCGTCGCCGGCAGGAATGACAACAGGCTCCCACCGCGAGGGGGAGCGGGAATGCAACAGGTTTCCCGCCGGTGATCGGATCTGGGTGGTCCTGCTTATGCAGGAAGCAGGACCACAGCATTAAGCTCGCCCGTTTAATGCGACAGTGATGAACAATGCATCTCGGCCCTGCATAACTCTTGAGGAGATTCAACTATGAAGAAGTTGGTAGCTCTGCTCGTGATCAGCCTCATGGCCACCTCGGCTTTCGCCATCGTGGATCCCGATGCTGACATGATGGGCCTTTACTTCGACGTGAACGCGGACGCCGTCTGCGCTTCCGCCGCTCCGGTGAGCCACCTCACCGCCTACATCATGCTGACCAACCCCACGTTGCCCGTGATTCGCGGCTTCGAGTGCAAGCTGTCCTACGTTGCCGGTGACAACAACACCAGCATCTCGGCCGTGCTTGCCACTCCGGGGACCGATGTCGGCAACAAGGTTGCTCCGGATTTCAACTTCATCGCCGGCTTCGGCAATCC
>JAHJTW010000026.1 GCA_018829565.1 bacterium
GGAGGCCTCGGCGGCCCGCAGGCCGTCCTGGAAGCAGGTCAACGCCCGGGTCAGGTCCCCCTGCATGATGTGGATCACCCCGATGTACTGCTGCGCCCGCGCCTGGCCCGCCGGATATTCCGCCACCCGGAAGTGCTCCAGGGCCTTCTCCCGCCAGGCGAGGGCGCCCTCGAGGTCCATGGTCAGCCTGTCGACGATGGACAGGGCGATGCAGGCGTCCCCCGCCCAGCGGGGAAGGTCCTCCTGCAGGGCCAGTTCCAGGGCCGTGTCGAGGTTGCCGCGGGCGGTCTCGATCTCTCTCAGCCGCAGTTCGACCCGGCCCCGCTGGTAGAGCCCGTAGCCGCGGGAGAGGGGCAGGCCCAGCCCGGCCGCCTCCTCCGCAGCCACTCCCAGCAGGGAATCGGCTTCCGCCAGCCGTCCCACCTCGATCAGGCCCTGCCCCAGCCGCAGGCGCAGGTGCAGGAGGTCCGCCGGAGCCCAGCGGTCCGGGGCGGCGACCAGCCCCTCCAGGACGGAGACGGCCTCGGCGAAGTCCGCCTCCTTGAAGGCGGCGGCCGCCGCGGCCACCCGGTCGTCCTGGGCGGCGAAGGTCAGGGACGGGTCCTGCCCGGCAGCCTCGACGCCGATCCAGTCCCCCAGGACTCCGCCCGCGGCCGTGGCCGCGGCGACGGCTCCTGCCGGATCCTGCCCGATCAGCAGGCGCCAGGCCTGTTCGGGATCCTGCCGGGCGGAGTCGGCGGCCCCCAGGCACGCGGCCAGTCCCAGGGCCAGAAGAGCCTTGCCAAGTCTCACCATCTGGAACATGATCCCTCATCCTCCGATCCTGCAGCCTGGAAGGTCCCCGTGAACGCGGACGCGCTTTCCCTCGACGAACTCTGCGCCCGGTCCCAGAGAGGGGACCCCGAGGCCGAATCCGCCCTCTTCGATTCCCTGCGCGTAAGGTTCCTCGCCCTGGCCAAACGAAGGGTCCAGCCGGACCACATCGAGGACGTGGTCCAGGACGCCCTGAAGATCGTATTCGACCGTTACAGGGAGCGCAAACAGGGAGTGGGAATCCTGGTCTGGTCGCTGACCGTGCTTCGCAACGTGATCGGCAACTACTACCAGAACAGGCGAAGGGAGCGGGACCGCATGGAGTTCGTCGAGGAATACCCCCGTGACGCCGGATTCACCAGCGACCCGCTCGCCGGAGCCCTGGATGAAGAAGGGCGGTCCGCCCTCGAGGACGCCATCGCCGAACTGTCATGCCGTTTCCCACGTTGCGGTCGCATCTTCCACCACTTGCTGAAGAGTCTGGAGCGGGGAGGATCCCCCAACCAGGTGTCCGGCCGGGCCTTGGCCGCCTTCTGTGAGGAACATCCCGACGTGACCCGGGGCGGTTTCTACACCGCCCTGCACCGTTGCCGGGCCAACCTGCGGGCGATCTGGGACCAGCACGGCGGGGAGCCGAATCATGAGTGACCGGACCACCGAACGCGACGGATGCGCGTGCGACCTGCTGGCGGCCTACGAACTGGGCCTGCTGGACCCCGACGAGCGCCGGGACTTCGAGAACCACCTGGCCGGATGCCCCGATTGCCAGGATGAAATCTACACCCACGCCCCGGTCGCCATGGCCCTGCAGGAGGATCCCGGCCGCTTCGCCCGCGCCGCGGAACCGGTCATGGCCGGCTCCCGGGCCGGGCTACGCGAGCGTCTCTCCGGCTGGCTGACCCTCCCATGGCCCCGGATCCTCGCCCCCGCCGCCCTGGTCACCGTCGCGGTCCTGGTCGTGGTGCTCCCGGCCGTGCGCCAGGGCTCGGACCTGGCCCCTCTGGCGGTGGTCGATCCCCTGCCCTACGCCCGGATCGAGATGCGGGCGGGCGCCGAGGAGCCGGTCCGTCTGTTCCAGGAGGGGATGGATTCCTACATCGCCGGCGACTACGGCCTGGCCGCCGACCGCCTGACCCGCGCCGCGGAGATCCAGGAAGCGTGGCCTGCGGACACCGGCCCCTTGCCTGCAGGCCTGCTGGACCAGACCCGCATCTATCTGGGCGTCAGCCTGCTGCTGGCCGATCGGCCCGGACCCGCCCTGGACCCGTTGACCCGGGCCGCGGGCTCTCCCCTGCCCCCGCTGGCCGAACGAGCCCGCTGGTACCTGGCGCAGGCCTGCCTGTTGACCGACCGCGCCGAAGCCGCCAGGGAAGCGCTGACCCCCCTGGTCGCCAGTCCGGTCTTCGGAGCCCGGGCCCAGGCCCTGCTGGATCAACTGGATAAATAAATTGTTTATTTACAGTATATTACCGGTGATGTCGCTCAAACCACATGAAGCCGTTCGGCCGGGATTTCACCCGCCTTGGGCCACCCATTGCTTTTCTCCCCTGGATCGGATATGATCCCCTTGTTCAGCATCGTGGAAGTCCCCTGACGGGGATGCCATCGGGGAAAGGTCCAGCCATGAAAACCCACGCCCGCATCATCGCCTGCATCTGCCTGTTGATCCTGGGAGCGGCCGCCGGCGCCCCGGCCGCCGACCTCCCCCCCGAGCGCTGGGACCATCCGGCCGAAGCGACCGCCGACTGCCAGATCGGCAACCTCAACGACGCCGTGGGGATTTCCGGGCCCGAACTCTTCACGGGCAATGAAGCCTTCGCCTACCTGGTCAATCCCCAGGACCAGTGCGGTTGCACCGAAGGGGGGTTCACCGTCGAGACCTTCTACCAGCTGCTCTTCTTCGAGCCCCAGCAGGTGCCGGCGCTCATGCAGGTCGTCCCCCGCCTGCTGGCCGTGAACATCGCCCCCACGACCGGGTGCATGTTTCCCGGCCCGGAAGTCTGCCTCGGCCAGCCGGTGACCATCCTCGTCGAGGAACCGGGCTACCAGCTGGTGACCGTCCCCATGGAACAGTGTCCCCTGCAGTGGTTCGATCAGCCTTACTTCCTGTCCCTGGGGTATGAGGGAGGCTCGCCGGCCTTCCTGGCCATCGACGACCAGCCCGCCCCCTGCGTGGAATACGTCGATCGCGGGTTCGGCTGGGAGGACATGTTCCTGATTCCCGACAAGACCGGAGGCGGCAAGCACATCCTGTTCGGGGACGTGGTCTGCGGAGCGTTGAGCGTCGACAACGAGACCGGATCCTGGGGAACCATCAAGAGCCTCTACCGGTAGCGCGAAGGCAAGAAACCCCTGAACCCCTGGGTCCCGGACCGCCTCGGCGGCTCCGGGGTCCGGGGGTCACGACTTTCCGGAACCCCCGCCTGCGAACGCATCCAGGAGACGGCGGGCCGCGACGGTCGCCGGCAGGCGGCCCATGGCCACCTCCTCCTCCAGCTCGTCCATGGTCTCGGCCAGTCCCGGCCTGTCCCGGAACATCGTCTGGAGCCCCTCGCGGACCAGGTCCCGCACCCACTGCCTTTCCTGCTGGGCCCGGCGCTCGGCGTGCACCCCGCTGCGGCGGGTGATGGTCATGAACTCGCCGACGACCTGCCAGAGTTCGGCGATGCCCGCCCCGGTCCGGGCCGAGCTGAGGAGCGAGCGGGTCCGCCAGCCCTCGGTGGCGGGGCGCAGGTAGTTGAGAATGCGTTCGAATTCGGCCTGGGCCGCGCGGGCGGCCAGCAGACCCGGCCCGTCGGCCTTGTTGATCAGGATGGCGTCGGCGATCTCGACCACGCCCTTCTTGATGCCCTGGAGTTCGTCCCCGGCTCCGGAGATCAGGACCAGGAGGAAGAAGTCCACCATGGACCGGACCATGATCTCGCTCTGGCCCACCCCCACGGTCTCCACCAGGATCACGTCGTAGCCGGCGGCCTCGAACAGGATGACGGTCTCGCGGGTCTTGCGGGCCACCCCGCCCAGGGTGCCGCCCGAGGGCGAGGGCCGGATGAAGGCTCCGGGATCGGCGGCCAGCTTCTCCATGCGGGTCTTGTCCCCCAGGATGCTGCCGCCGCTGAGGCTGCTGCTGGGATCGACCGCCGTCACGGCGACCTTGTGGCCGGCTGCGGTCAGGCTCGTCCCGAGGGTCTCGATGAGCGTGCTCTTGCCCGCCCCGGGCACCCCGGTGATCCCCAGCCTGACCGCCTCGACCCGGTGGGGCAACAGGGCGGTCAGGACCTCCTGGGCCAGCTCCTGGTGGGCCTGAGCGTTGGACTCCACGAGCGTGATCGCCCGGGCCAGGACCATCCGGTCGCCCGCCAGCACGCCGTCGACGTATTCGCCGGCGCCGAGCAGGCGACGGGACGCGCCGTTGCCCCCGCGCGGGGCGGCGCCCTGCCCGGTCGCCAGGCCGTCGTGGCCTCCGGTCACGCCCTCGCGCACGTGCAGGGCGGAGGGCCGGGATTTCTCGGGTTTGCGTTTCCTGTCGTTCAAGCGATGGCCTTTCCCAGGGTGTCCGCCCTGATTCTAACCCGCGAGGGAACCCGGGTCCAGACCTGCCGGGAGCCCAAGGAAAAACCGGCGGCCCCCAGGAGGACCGCCGGTCTGCTGAAGAACCGCGAAGCAGGTATCAACCCTCTCCGGGTTCACTGACCACAACCGTACCGACATCCACCGTGATCTCGTCAAGCCTTTTTTGCGTATCCGGACGCACGTCCTCCTGGAACCGCCCGCCCAGCTGCCTGGCCAGGAACTTCTCCATGGCCACCGCCAGGGCCTTGCGGTTGCCCGGCGCGCGGAAACCGTGCCCCTCGTCGGGCGCGACGATGTACTCCACCGCCTTGCCCTTCTGGCGCAGGGCGACCACGATCTGGTCGGACTCGTGCTGCTTGACGCGCGGGTCGTTCGCCCCGTGCACGACCAGCAGGGGGACCTTGATCTGATCGCAATGGAACAGGGGAGAGCGGGCGATCAGGTCCTGCCGGTCGGATTCGACGTCGGGGTTGCCCACCTTCTTGTACCAGGATCCTTCGAGGAAGGGCTTCCAGTATTCCGGGAAGCTCTCGATGAGGGTGATCAGGTTCGACGGCCCCACGTAGGGGATGCCGCAGGCGTAGAGGTCGGGGGTGAAGGTCACGCCCGCCAGGGTGGCGTACCCGCCGTAACTGCCCCCGAAAATGGCGACTTTCGCCGGGTCGGCGATCCCCTCGGCGATGAGGTATTGCACCGCGTCGGTCACGTCGTGCTGCATCGCCCCGATGCCCCACTCGCGGTTGCCGGCGTTGGAGTAGGCCTTCCCGTACCCCGAGGAGCTGCGGTAGTTGACCTGCATCACGGCGTAGCCGCGGTTGGCCAGGAACTGGCAGTAGGGCTCGTAGCCCCAGTAGTCGCGGGCCCAGGGGCCGCCGTGGATGTACATGACCACCGGCAGGTTCTTCGCCTCCAGGCCCCGGGGCAGGGTGAGGTAGCCGTGGATGGTCATGCCGTCCCGGGCGGTGAAGCTGACCGGCTTCATCGGGGCCAGGTGTTCGCTCGGCAGTTCGGGACGGGAACGGTACTGCAGGGTCGCCTTGCCCGTGGCCGCATCGAAGAGGTAGACCGATCCCGGGTCCACGTCGCTGGACACCGAGCAGAGCACCTTCGTCATGTCGTCGCTGATGGTGCTGATGCCGATTTCACCCTCCGGGAGGGCTTGCTTCAGGCTCGACCA
>JAHJTW010000212.1 GCA_018829565.1 bacterium
AACCCCTGCGCTGGGGAAGCAGAGGCGGCATGAACTGAAGTACGCGTACTAGGGAAGACCCCTCTGCCGGGTGAGACCGGCAGAGGGATGACAGCGGACACAATTTCGACGGCACAACCGAAGGCTTTGCATTCAATATTTTTGGTGTTACTATGCCTCCTCGGCAATCCCGGCTGAGGGGGCTCCTCATTTAATGCTGCATTTTCAAACCGGTTCGCCAGGCGGAGTCCCTCACAACCCAAACGGGAAGTTCTTCCACCAGAAGGAACGACTTTGATCATCAAGCATTACCTCCAGTTGCTGGTCCACCACCGGAAACTCGCCATCAGGATCGTCCTGACCACCACCCTGGTGACCTTGGCGCTGAGCCTGCTGCTGCTGTTCATCATGCCCAAGTACACCAGCACCGCCAGCGTGGCCATGCTCCCCACCGACCCCGAGTTGGCCTTCACCAGCAGCTGGATGGGAGCGAGCCAGTACAACCCCACGGCCTTCATGGCCCAGACCCAGGTGGAATACCTGATCAGCAAGCCGGTCGCGGAGATGACGCTCCAGAAGCTCGCGGCCGAGATGGAGGCCATGCCCAAGCCCACCGGCCTGAGGGCTGCGGTCATCAACGGGATCAAGAGCCTCAAGCTGGCCTATTACTGGACCTTCAACACCCTGAACTCCGGCAAGTTCGTACCTCTGACCGCCTACGAGGCCAACCTGGTCCTGCTGCGCAAGGGCGTCAAGATCGAGATGATCGAGGGCTCGTTCGTCATGCAGATCTCGGTGACGCTGCCCGACGCCAAGATCGCCGCCAAGGCGGCGACCTACCTCGCCGAATCCTACCAGGACCGGATCAGCGAGCAGTTCTCGGTGGCCGGCGCCCAGCTCCAGGACTTCTTCGACCTGGAGATCGCCAGGAAACAGGAGGAACTCGACGATCTGGTCGCCCAGGAGATCGCCCTCAGCAAGGAACTGGGGCTGCTCTCCATCCAGGAGCAGCGGGAGTTCATCCAGACCTCCCTGGATGCCGAGCAGGCGGCGCTGTCCTCCGCTGCGGTCAACCTCGCGGTTCTCGATGCGAAGCTCGACGCCTACGCGGGGCAGGCGGGGACCGTCAAGCTCCAGCAGGTGCTCAACCAGATGGATCAGGACCTCGCACTCGAGTCGGTGCAGCGCGAGGTCCTGGAGACCAGCATCGCCGCCCATCGCGCCAACATCGAAGGCCTGAGCGCCGAGCTCGAGAGTCTGGCCGAGAGAGAGGAGCCCCTGCTGCGCCTGACCAAGCAGCGGGAGACCGCCGAGGCCGCCCTGCGGGACCTTCACCTGAAGCAGATGCAGGTCTACCTGGCGACCTATTCGTCGCTGTCCCAGGTCAGGGAGATCAGCCCGGCCGAGGTGCCGCTGTATCCCAGTTCGCCCGAGATCCTGGTCTACACCGTGCTGGCCTTCATCGGGGGCATCTTCATCGCGGTCTTCTGGCTGGTGGCCATCGACACCACCACCGACAGGGTCCAGACCTTTTCGGACCTGCACACCATCGCCGGACGCAAGGCCCTGGGCTTCCTGGGCCCCCACACCGTCATGCAGGCGAAGGGGAAACCCTACCGGTTCTTCAAGAAGAAGGACTTGCTGGAAGGCTGCATCCCCGACCTGATGCACCGGCTGGGAAGGCACGGGACCTCGCCCGCCGCACCGGTGGACGTGGTCGCGTTCGGTCCCGAGGGGACCGGTGCGGACTGCGCGGTGACCATGGCCTCGGCCTTCGGCAAGGAGGGGCGTCAGGTGGTCTGCATCCTGCCCGCGGGGCAACCGCTGCCCCGGCCCTGTTGTGGACTCGAAGGGCGGGTCACCTTCGCCCAGGCGGGGGCGGTCCCGGACAGGCCGGGGGCCGTCTACCTCGCCGTGAGGGATGACCTGACGCCCTGGGATCGCCTGCAGGCCGGATCGGGGACCGACGACGTCTTCGTGTGCGCCGTCGCCGCAGGAGCCCTGACCCACAACAGGCTTGAGGGGTACCTGGAATCTGCCGAACAATCGCCGGCAGGCAGGGTCGAGTTCGTGCTCGTGTCCGCCTAGGGGGAGAACCACCGGGAAGCGGCAGGATCGGCCTGGCGTTTCCCGGTTTTTTTTTGGAAGTGGTCGGAGGGGATCCACAGGTCGGATCCCGTGACCAAGGGGAGTTGCATCCGTCATGAGCCATGGACTGAATGGACCCAGGCCCGGCCTGGAGGATTTCCGGGATTATCCCGAGCGCTGGACGAATCTGATCGAGGCCCTGCGCTACCGCATGGAGACCCAGGGGGACCGGGTCTGCCACCTCTACCTGGCCGACGGCAAGGACGAGGCGGACTCCTTGACCTTCACCTCCCTGTACGAGAACGCCCGCACCATCGGGGCCTGGATCCAGCAGAATGGATTGAAGGGCAAGCCGATCCTCCTCATGTACCCGCCGGGACTCGACTTCATCCGGGCCTTCTACGGTTGCCAGTTCGGCGGCGCCATCGCGGTGCCGGCCTATCCGCCCCGCTCCAAGCGGGCCGACAGCCGCATCGACGCCATCGTCCAGGACGCCATGGCGGCGGCCGTGTTCACCAACACCGCCGCGCAGGAGGCCACCCAGGCCCAGATGGAGGCCAGCGGCCTGACCGTCACGGTGACGGACACCCTGGAGAGCGACACGGGCGCCTGGAGGGATCCCGGCCTCGACCATGACAGCGTCGCCCTGCTCCAGTACACCTCGGGTTCGACCAAGGCGCCCAAGGGCGTCATGGTCACCCACGGCAATCTCCTGCACAACGTCCAGTCCATCGCCTTCCACGGCGACATGTCCGTCCGCACCACCATGTGCGTGTGGATCCCTTTCTTTCACGACATGGGGCTCGTGTCCGGCGTGGCCATCCCGGTCATCATGGGGGGCGACTGCGTGGTCATGGCCCCGGCGGCCTTCCTGCAGAAGCCCGTGCGCTGGCTCCAGGCCATCGGCAAGTACCGGGTGGAATCCTCGCCCGCGCCCAACTTCGCCTACGACCTCTGCGTGGAGATGGTCACCCCCGAGGAGTGCGCCTCACTGGATCTGAGCAACTGGCGCATGGGCTGGAACGGGGCCGAACCCATCCGGGCGGCCACCCTCTACGAGTTCGTGGACAAGTTCAAGTCCTCCGGTCTGCAGCCGGGCGCCCTGTCTCCCTGCTACGGCATGGCCGAGACCACCCTCTGCGTGTCCTCCTCGGGCTTCCTGAAGCCGTTCCGCACGGTGTTCGCCAGCAGGAAGGACCTCGAGCAGAACCGGCTGGTGCTGACCGCCGATCTGGGCGAGGCATCCGTGGAACTGGCGAGCTCCGGATTTATCAGCCGGGACCAGGAGGTCCGAATCGTGGATCCGGCCACCCTGGAGGCCTGCCCTCCCGAGGTCATCGGCGAGATCTGGGTCAAGGGTCCCAGCGTGGCCCGGGGCTACTGGAAGCGCCCCGAGGAGACCGAGGAGACCTTCGGCGCCAGGGTCGCCGGCACCGGGGAAGGCCCGTTCCTGCGCACGGGCGACCTGGGCTTCCTTCACCAGGACGAGATCTACGTCACCGGCCGGCTGAAGGACCTGATCATCATCAGCGGACGGAACGTCTATCCCCAGGACGTGGAATACGTCACGACCCAGAGCCATCCGGCCCTGCAGCCCAACAGCTGCGCCGCCCTGGCCCTGGAGATCGACGGCCACGAGACCCTCGCGGTCATGGCCGAGATCAACCGCATGCACCGGAAGGACCTGGACCAGGAGGCGGTCTTCCAGGCCATCAGGTCGGCCATCTCCGAGGAATTCGACGTCGCGGTGCAGACCATCGGCCTGGTCAGTCCCTACCAGGTCCCCAAGACGTCCAGCGGCAAGATCGCCCGCCAGATCTGCAAGCGCATGTACCTGGCCGGCGAGCTGGGCCTGATGGGCGAGTGGAAGGCCGAGACCCATTTCGTCGAGGACGGGCCGGCGGTGGGCGGCCTGCAGGCCAGGCTGGCCCAGGGTTCGGCGCGGGAGCGCAAGCGGTTCCTGGTCCAGTTCCTCCAGGAAACCGTCGCGAAGATCCTGGGCCTGCCCGATAAGCCCGCCCCGAGCCTGGGCTTCGCCTCCATGGGCGTGGACTCCATGATGGCCGTGCGCTTGGCCAAGCGGCTGCAGGCCGAACTGGGGCCGGACGTGAACCTGCCGGCCACCCTCCTGTTCGACCGGCCCAACATCTCCGAACTGGCGGACTTCCTCGAGGGCTTCGTCTACCGGGAGGCCGCCTCCGCGGTGACCGCGAGCTCCGCCGGCGTCGCATCCGTGCGTTCGCCCATCGCGGTGGTGGGCCTGAGCTGCCGCTTCCCCGGCGCCCGGAACGCCGGGGAGTTCTGGGACCTGCTGGACCGGGGCGGGGACGCCATCGGCCAGGTGCCGCCCGATCGCTGGGACATCGACGACTACTACGACCCCGACCCGGACGCCCCCGGCAAGATGGCCACCCGGTTCGGGGGCTTCATCGAGGACATCGACCGGTTCGACGGGGGCTTCTTCGGGATCAGCCCACGGGAAGCGGCGAGCCTCGATCCCCAGCAGCGCCTTCTGCTGGAGCAGACCTGGCTGGCCCTCGAGGACGCGGGCATCGCCGCCGGCAGCCTGCGGGGCAGCCGCACGGGCGTCTTCGTGGGGCTGAGCACCCACGACTACTTCGAGATGGTCCGCTGGATGGGCGAGTCGAAGATCGACGCCTACCAGGCCACCGGGTCGGCCGGCAGCGCCGCCGCCGGACGCCTGTCCTTCTTCTTCGGGTTCAAGGGTCCGGCCCTGGCCATCGACACCGCCTGCAGTTCCTCGCTGGTGGCCCTGCACGAGGCCTGCGAGAGCCTCAAGCGGGGCGAGAGCGACCTGGCGGTGGCAGGCGGGGTCAACGCCATCCTCACTCCGGGGCTGAACATCAGCTTCTCGAGGGCCCGCATGCTCTCGCCAGACGGCCGCTGCAAGACCTTCGACGACGCGGCCGACGGCTACGTCCGCGGCGAGGGCTGCGGCATGGTCGTCCTCAAGCGCCTGAACGACGCCCTGCGCGACCGGGACCGCATCCACGGCATCATCCGCGGCAGCGCGGTCAACCAGGACGGGGACAGCTCGGGGCTGACCGTACCCAACGGGCCCAGCCAGCAGGAGGTCATCGCCTCCGCCCTGAAGGACGCGGGCGTCGCGCCCGAGGCCGTCGGCTATCTCGAGGCCCACGGGACGGGCACCACCCTGGGCGATCCCATCGAGGTCCAGGCGGCCGCGGCCGCCCTGGCGTCCGGGCGCAAGCCGGATGCCCCGCTGTGGATCGGCTCGGTCAAGACCAACATCGGGCACCTGGAAGCCGCCGCGGGCGTGGCCGGTCTGCTCAAGGCCCTGCTCTCGGTCAAGCACGGGCGGATCCCGCGCACCCTGCACTTCCGGACCCCGAACCGTTACGTCCCCTGGTCGGACCTGGCGGTCAAAGTGGCCGCCGAGCCGGTGGCCTGGGACACCGGAGAGGGCTCCCGCCTGGCGGGCGTCAGTTCCTTCGGCTTCAGCGGCACCAACGCCCACGTCGTGGTGGAGCAGCCCCCGGAGGCCAACGGCAACGGGGACGCTGCGGAGGCCGCCGGATCGGCGGGCCTGCTCACCTTCGGGGCCCGGACGGGCGAGGATCTGCCCCGGGTGGCCGCGGCCTACCGGGAGGCCGTCGCCGGCCTCGATCCGGCCAGGGTGCGCGACCTCGTCTACACCGCCAACACCGGGGGCAACCGGTTCGATCACCGGGCGGCGGTGGCCTTCGGTTCGACCGAGGAACTGCTCGACGGTCTGCAGGCCCTGACCGATGGCAAGAACCATCCCCGGGTGGTCACGGGCACGCCCCTGTCCTCCGACCTCCAGCCCGAGGTCGCCTTCGTCTTCACCGGCCAGGGGTCCCAGTACCTGGGCATGGGCAAGGCCCTTTACGATGCCCACGAGGTGTTCCGCCTGACCCTCGACCGTTGCGCCAAGGTTTTCGATGACCTGCGGGGCGAGACCAGGCCCCAGCCCCTGCTCGCGGTGATGTTCGGGGATGATCCCGAACTGCTCAAGCAGACCGGCTACACGCAGCCCGCCCTGTACGCCCTGGAGGTGTCCCTGGCCGCCCTGTGGGAGAGCTGGGGGATCAAGCCCGACGTGGTGCTGGGCCACAGCGTGGGAGAGGTGTCGGCCGCCTGCGTGGCCGGGGTCTTCACCCCCGAGGAGGGGATGCGCCTGATCGCCGAGCGGGCCCGCCTGATGGGCGGCCTGCCGGCCGGGGGCGCCATGGCCTCGATCCAGGGGACTCCCGAGGAGGTCGCAACCGCCGTCGCCGGCTTCGACGGCCTGGACGTCGCCGCCTTCAACGGGCCCGAGACCGTGGTCAGCGGCGCGGCCCACCTCGTGGACGCCCTCTGCGAGAAGCTGCGCGCCGAGGGCGTCCGCTGCACCGTCCTGAAGACCTCGCACGCCTTCCACAGCCGCCTGATGGATCCCATCCTCGAGCCGTACGCGGAATTCGCCGCCACGGTGGCGACCTCGCCCCTGTTGATCCCCCTGGTCAGCAACCTCACCGGGGAGATCGTGGAGAAGGGCGGAACCATCGAGCCGGGCTACTGGGCCGATCACATCCGCCATCCCGTCCAGTTCACCCGCAGCATCGCGGCCCTGGCCGAGCGCGGGGTCGGGGCGGTCCTCGAGGTGGGTCCCCACCCGGTGCTGGTGACCATGGGCCAGCAGTGCTGGCCGCCGCAGAAGCAGGATGGTTCGGCGACCGAGTCCCCGGTCTGGGTGGCCTCGCTGCGCCGCGACCAGCCCGCCGACCGGCAGGCCCTCAAGGCCGCCGGGCACCTGTTCACCGGCGGGGTCATACCCGATTTCTTCCGGATGGAGGGCGGCGCCTTGCACCGCCGCCGCCGCACGGCCCTGCCGCCCTACCCCTTCAACCGCAAGCGCCACTGGGTGGAGATTCCCGAGGACCGGCGCGGCAGCCGGGACCGGCTGGGCGGGTACCTGTACCGGACGGTCTGGCGGCCGGCCGACCCTGAGGCGGCTGCGGCCGTCCCGGGCCGCTGCCTGGTGCTGGGCGGAGAAGGCGAACTCGCTGACGGCGTCCTGGAGGCCCTGAGGGCCGCGGGGTGCGCCTGCGAGACCGCGGCAAGCCCCCTGGGAATGCCCGAACGACCCGAACGCGACGAGGCCCTCGCCGCGGTCCAGGCCTGGCTCGCCGCCGCGCCTGCCGATTCACGGGGCCTGATCCTCCACCTGGGCGGAGTCGACCATCCCGATGCCGAGTCCTTCGCCGGGTTGCAGGACGCGGGGCGCGCCGGCGTGGAATCGGCACTGGCGGTCGTCCAGGTCATGATGGGCGCCGGATCGCCGGCCCGGCTCTGGATCGTCACCCGGGGCACGCAGGCCGTCGCCCAGGGGGACCGGATCCTGCCGGCCCAGGCTCCCCTGTGGGGGCTGGGCAAGGTCGTCGGGGCCGAACACCCCGAACTGTGGGGAGGACTGGTCGACCTGGATCCCGCCGGCGAGGCGGGGGCCGACGCCCGCCGGATCACGGCCGCGGTGACCGCCGGGGACCATGAGGATCTGATCGCCTATCGCGGGGACGTGCGCCACGTCGCCAGGCTCGAGTCCCTGGAACTGCCGGCGTCCACCGGCGCCTTCGCCGTCGACGCGGCCGGGACCTACCTCATCACCGGCGGCCTCGGGGCCCTCGGCCTGCAGACCGCCCGCCGCCTGACCGAACGCGGCGCCAGGCACCTGGTCCTGACCGGTCGCAGCGGACCCGGGGAAGCTGCGGCGGCAGCCGTGGCGAAGCTCGAGGAATCAGGCTGCTCGGTGCGGATCATCCGGGCGGACGTGGGCACCGAGGAGGGCGTGTCCGGCTTGCTTGACGCCGTCGCCGCCGACGGAGCGCCGCCCCTGGTGGGCGTCGTCCACGCGGCGGGGGTGGCCGACGTCCGGCCCCTGGGCGACATCGACGGGCCCGCTCTGCGATCGGTCCTGGCGGCCAAGGTCCACGGGGCCTGGTTGCTGGACCACCTGACCCGCAGGCGGGGGATCGAGCTGTCCCTGTTCGTCTGCACCTCGTCCATCGCGGCGGTCTGGGGGGGGCACGGCCAGGGCCACTACGCCGCGGCCAACGCCTTCCTCGATTCCCTGGTCGCCCGGCGGCGCGCCGACGGGCTGGCCGCCACCGCCATCGACTTCGGCCCGGTGGCCGGCGAGGGCATGGCCGCATCCGCCGAGGCCGGGGCCTGGCTGGAGAGCCGAGGCCTGCGCCTGGTGTCGCCCAGGCTGGGCCTGGACGCCCTGGAGATCCTGGCGGCCGCCGGCGAGTCGGCCGTCGTGGCCGGGGTGAACTGGCCGGTCTTCCGCGCCCTGGCGGAGAGCCGGCGACCCCAGCCCCTGCTGTCGCTCATGCCGCTGGATGGGCCCGGCGAGGCCGGAGGCGCGGCGTCGCCGGATGCGGCGGATGCCTCGGCGCTGGCCAGGCGCCTGGCCGCGGCGGCGGCCCAGGACCGGGAAGAGATCCTGACCGAGGCCATCACCGCCATCGCGGCGGAAGTCCTGCACCAGTCCGCGGGGGACATCGGCCCCGAGACCGGATTCTTCGACCTGGGCATGGATTCGCTCATGGCGGTGGAGTTCCGCAACCGCCTGGAGAAGGCCCTCGGCTCCAGGCTCCCGGCCACCCTGGTCATGGACCGGCCGCACATCGCGGCGGTGGCATCCCACATCCTCGAGGACGTCCTGAAGCTCGAGGACGCCGCCGTCGCCGCCGGATCGGCGACGGCCGCCCTGGCGGGCGACGACCCCGTCGCGGTCATCGGTCTGAGCTGCCGGTTCCCCGGGGCGCCCGACGCCCGCGCCTTCTGGAAGCTGCTCCGCGATGGCGTCGACGCCATCGGAGAGATCCCCGCCGACCGCTGGGACGTCGACGAGTACTACGACCCCGATCCGGACGCCCCCGGTTCCATGTACACCCGCTGGGGCGGGTTCATCGAGGACATCGACCAGTTCGACGCCCGGTTCTTCGGCATCTCGCCCCGCGAAGCGACCACCATGGATCCCCAGCACCGTCTGCTCGCCGAGCAGACCTGGACCGCCCTGGAGGACGCGGGGATCGTGCCCCAGGACCTGGCCGGTTCACGGACCGCCGTCTTCGTGGGCATCACCTCGCCCGACTATGCCAGCCTAATCAAGGCCGGAGCCGAAGGGCCCGATTCCTACTTCGTCACCGGCAACGCTCCCAACGCCGCGGCCGGCCGCATCAGCTACCTGCTGGGGCTCGAGGGGCCGGCCATGGCCCTGGACACCGCATGCAGTTCGTCCCTGGTGGCCGTGCACCAGGCCATCGGCAGCCTGCAGCGCGGCGAGACCGAGCTGGCCCTGGCCGGCGGCGTCAACCTGATCATCGATCCGGCCGGGATGGTCGCCACCAGCCGGGCGCGGATGCTCGCCCCGGACGGCCGCTGCAAGACCTTCGACGCCCGGGCCGACGGTTATGCCCGCGGCGAGGGCTGCGGCATGGTGGTTCTCAAGCGCCTCGCCGATGCCCGCCGTGACGGGGACCGCGTGCTGGCGGTCATCCGGGGGGCGGCCGTCAACCAGGACGGACGCAGCAGCGGCTTGACCGTCCCCAACGGCCCGGCCCAGGAGCGGGTCATCCGCGCAGCCCTGGACCGCGCCCGCATCGCCCCTGCCGAGGTGGATTACCTCGAAGCCCACGGCACGGGCACGACCCTGGGCGACCCCATCGAGGTCCAGGCCGCCGCCGCGGCCCTGGGCGCCGGGCGTCCGGCCGATCACCCGCTGCTGCTGGGGTCGGTCAAGACCAACATCGGCCACCTCGAGTCGGCCTCGGGCATCGCCTCGCTCATCAAGGTCGTGCTGGCCCTGCATCACCAGACCCTGCCCCGGCATCTGCACGTCCTGAATCCGAACCCCCACGTCCGGTGGGACGAACTGCCGGTGCAGATCCTGACCGAGGAGCGGCCCTGGCTCCGCGGGGAGCGTCCGCGCATCGCCGGCATCAGTTCCTTCGGCGTCAGCGGCACCAACGCCCACCTGGTGGTGGCCGAGGCGCCCCCCGCCGAATCCGCGGCCGCAGCCTCGCCGGCGGCGGCCCCGTCCCCGGGCCTGATGCCCCTGTCGGGCCGCACCGAAGCCGCCCTTGCGGCCCAGGCGGCGGCCTATCGTGAAGTTCTCGACGGCGAGACGGCCCTCGATCCCGCCGATCTCGGCTTCGCGGCGGCGACCCGGCGCTCGCACTTCGAGCACCGGGCCGGTCTGATCTGGGCCGACCGTGAGGAACTCGCCGGTCAGCTTTCGGCCCTGGCGGCAGGTGAGCCGGCGGAAGGTCTGGTCACCGGGAGGTCCCTCCTCATGGGCCGCAAGGCCCGCATCGCCTTCCTCTTCACGGGCCAGGGGTCCCAGTACCCGGGCATGGGCCGGGATCTCTACGAGCAGGAACCTGTCTTCCGCGAGACCCTGGACCGCTGCGCCGCCGTGTTCGACCGCATCCGCGATCCGGGGCTTGCTCCGGGCCTGCTGGAGGTCATGTTCGGCGACGACCCCGAAAGCCTCCGGCAGACCGGCTACACCCAGCCCGCCCTGTTCGCCCTCGAGGTGTCCCTGGCGGCCCTGTGGCGCAGCTGGGGCGTGGAGCCCGCCGTGGTCATGGGCCACAGCGTGGGCGAATTCAGCGCCGCCTGCACCGCCGGGGCGTTCGGTCTCGAGGACGGCATGGCCCTGATCGCCGAACGCAGCCGCCTCATGCAGGCCCTGCCCTCCGGCGGGCAGATGGCCTCGATCCTGGCCGACCGCGAACGGGTGGAGCAGGAAACCGCCACGGATCCCGAGCTGTTCGTCGCCGCCTACAACGGACTGGAAACGGTCCTGAGCGGGCCCGAAGACGCCGTCCAGGCCGCGGTCGCCAGGTTGTCGGCCGAAGGCTTCCGCTGCACCCTCCTGAAGACTTCCCACGCCTTCCACAGCGATCTGATGGAGCCGGCGCTGGAACCGTTCCGCGCCTTCGCCGGGACCATCTCCTACCGGCCCCTCGGGCTCAGGCTGATCAGCAACGTCGGCGGGACCGTGCTTGACCGGGGCCACGTCTTCACGGCCGACTACTGGGCCGACCACATCCGCCGGCCGGTGGATTTCGCCGGCAGCATCGCCGCCCTGGCCGGCCTGGAATGCCAGGCGATCCTCGAACTCGGGCCGCACCCGGTGCTGTCCACCATGGGCCAGCAGTGCTGGCCGCAGGCGGCCGGTGGGGGAGCGGGTCCGGTCTGGGCGGCCTCCCTGCGCCGCGAGCATCCCGGGAACAGGGAGATCCGCCAGGCGGCGGCCCGGCTGTTCGCCCACGGCCTGCCCCTGGACTTCACCGCGCTGCTGGGGGACCGCAGCGCTTCCGCTCGTGGCCTGGACCTGCCGACCTACCCCTTCCAGCGGCAGCGGTACTGGGTCGAGACCGCGCCGAAGGACCCCGTCGGCGGTCCCGCGGCCGGGCGTTTCCTCTACCGGATCCGGTGGGATTCCGCCGGCCCCGCAGAGATCGACCGGGGCCGTTTCCAGGGCAGGACCTGGGTGGTCCTGGGAGGCAAGACGGGCGTCACGGGCGCCCTGGCCGCCGCCCTGGAGAAGGCCGGCGCCCGGGTGGTCAGCCTGGCCTGGCCGGGGCCATCCGGTCTCGACGAGACCCTGCTCGGGTCGGTGCTGGCGGCCGGGGCCGATCCCGACCATCCCCTGGGAGGGATCGTCCACATGTGGGCGGTCGATGCCGGTTCACCGAGCGACCTCGGCGCGCTGCAGAAGGTCCAGGAACAGGGCGTCCTCAGCGCCTTGACCGTGGCCCAGAGCCTCATCGAGGTGGGGATCCAGGCGCCGCTGTGGGTGGTCACCCGCGGCGCCCTGGGCGTCGGGACGGGGGACCGCATCCACCCCGAGCACGCACCCCTGTGGGGGCTGGGCAAGTCCATCGCCCTGGACCATCCGGACATCCGCGGGGGACTGGCGGACCTGCCGGCCACCGGCCCGCAGGCCGAGGATTCGGGGGCCCTCGCCGCGCTGCTGATCGAGACCTTCGGGGCGGACGACGGCGAGGATCAGGTGGCCATCCGGGGCGGCCGCCGCTGGGTCGCGCGTCTGGTGCCCGTGGCGGAGGAACCGTCCGGACAGATCGCACCCGATCCGCAGGGGACCTACCTGATCACCGGCGGACTCGGCGCGGTCGGCCTGCGCGCCGCCCGCCGTCTGGCCGAGCGCGGGGCCGGCACCCTGGTTTTGACCGGGCGCAGCGAACCCGGTCCCGAGGCCGGAGCGCGGATCGCGAAGATCGAGGCCCTGGGCTGCACCGTGCGGACGGTCGCCTGCGACGTGGCCGAACCCGCCCAGGTGACGGCTCTTTTCGGGAAAATCGCCGAAGCCGGCCTGCCTCCGTTGCGCGGCATCATCCACGCCGCCGGCGTGAGCCGGCTGGGAGAGTTCATCGCCCTGCGGCCCGACGGGTTCTCTGCTGTCATGGCTCCCAAGGTCAAGGGCGCCTGGCTGCTCGATCGCGAGGTCAGGTCCCGCAACCTGAAGCTCGACCTGTTCGTGTGCCTGTCCTCGGTGGCGGCCGTCTGGGGCGCACCGAACCAGGCGGATTACGCGGCGGCCAACAGCTTCCTCGACGCCCTGATGGAGCGGAGGCGGCGCGACGGTCTGGCCGGGGCCGCCGTCCAGTTCGGTCCCCTGGGCGGAGGCGGCATGGCCGCCGATCCGGCCGGCTCGGCCCAGCTCAAGCAGCTGGGATTCCGGGCCCTGCGGCCCCGGGTCGCCCTGGACGTCCTGGAGGCGGTCGCGACCGCCGGTTCAGGCCCCATGGCCTGCTTCGACGTGGACTGGGACGTGTTCAAACCCCTGGTCGAGGCTCTCGGCCGCCTGCCTCTGCTGACGGAGGTCGGGCCCGCCTCCGCCGCCGGGGACCCGGCGGCCGCGGGCGGGGCCATGGCCGGTCTGCTGGCTGCCGACGAGTCCGAGCGGGTCGACTTGCTGGCGGGCATCATCCGCAGCGAGGCGGCCCTGGTGCTCAAGATCGATCCGGACCTGATCGAGGATGATCAGTCCTTCTTCGATCTCGGACTCGATTCCCTGATGACCCTGGATCTCATCAACCGCCTGGGACGGCGCCTCGACGATGCGCGCTTCTCCTCGGGCATGGTCTACCAGCATTCCACGCCGCGGGCCCTGGCGCGGGCCCTGGCCGGAGAACTCGGCCCCCGGCAACCCGGCGCAGCGGAATCCGGTGCGCCCGCCGAAGCCCAGCCTCCGCGTCGGACGGCAGGGGCGCCCCGCCGCGGCACGCCCTACCGCTACCGGAGGTTCGCGCCGGAAGACAAGGGAGACCTGGTGTCCCTGTTCGGTACCGTGTTCGGGGCCGAGGTCGGCCGCAACATGCAGGCCGTCTTCGACTGGAAGTACCTGGAGAACCCCCTGACGCCGGATTCCGGCCCCCTGATCGACGTCCTGGATCACGAGGGCCGCGCCGTCGGCATGAACGGGGCCATCTGGACCCGCTTCCAGGTCGGCGGGGAGGAGAGGCCGGGCATCTGGAGCTGCGACTCCCAGGTGCATCCGGAGCACCGCAAGGCGTCCGTCGGGTTCTTCCAGCACGTGGAGGCGTCCACTCCCGTCCTGAAGCTGGGAACGCCCAACGAGGCGATGTTCAAGCTGGCGTCCTCGGCCGAAGGGGTCGTCGATCTCGGCCGGTTCGTGAACCTCAAAGCCTTCCTGAGGCTGGGCTCGCTGCTGAAGTCCGAGGGATACAATCCCCTGCTCGCCGGCGCGGGGGGGCTCGCCAACAAGCTGCTGGCCGGCGTCCAGGGCGCATTCGTCCAGCCGCGCACGGCCGCGGACGTCGCGGTCGGGGTGATCGGGGGGTTCACTCCCGAGTTCGACGAGCTCTGGGACCGGGCCGGCGCCGGATACGGCGGCATCATGGTCCGGGACGCGAACTTCCTCGGCTGGCGTTTCGACCGCTGCCCCACGCGCACGTACACCCGGTACGAAGCGAGACGAGGCGGCAGTCTGGTCGGCTACCTGGTGACCCGCGAGTTCGTCAAGAACGGCAGCCGCCGCGGCCTGATGGTGGATTACCTCATCGAGCGCGACGACCTGGCGGCGCTGGACGCGCTGGTCCAGCAGGCCATGCGCGACTTCCGCGGCCGGGGGGTGGAACTGGTGACGTTCGCCATGGGTGAAAGGCAGCTGGACCACATCAGCCGCCTGCGCCGCCACGGCTTCTACTTCACCAAGACGGGCCGCCACGTGGTGGCGGGGAAGGCGGGAGGAGGCGGATCCGTGGCCGGGATCGCCGACTGGTTCTTCACCTGGGCCGATTCCGACGCCGACGTCGCGTCCCAGGAAGGGGGGACGTAGACCGGCGACGTAGCCGGAATCAGCGTCCGAGCAGCTTGCGCCCCACCCGGCGCAGGTTCTTGGGCAGCACCGCCTCGTAGACCTTCTGGGTGCGGAACAGCAGATGGTTGGCGCGCCGCAGGCGAGCCAGCTCGCCGGCGAAGTCATCGCCTTCGGCGGCGATGCGCTGATCTATCAGTTCCAGCGCCCGCCGGTACAGGGCCAGGTCCGGGGCCGCCTGCCGGGCGATCTCCTCGCGCAGCTGCGTCGACGGCGTGAACTTCCGGGCTCCCTTGACCGCCATGTTCTTGCGGATCGAAACGACGGGCTTGCGCCAGCCCAGCCTCCTCTTCATCAGCAGCAGACACTCGTCGAAACGGTCGAGCACGCCGGGGATGTCGAATGCCTCGAGGTTGGCCAGGGCCCGGGCGAGGGCGTCGTCCGGCAGGGGGTCCAGCCGCTTGCCCTCGATGATGTTGGCCGAGAGGTAGCCGCTGATCTGGGCCGTCTGCAGGTTGAGGGAGTTGCTTGCCACCCGGTACTCGAGATGGGCCTCCAGGGACGCCAGGGCTTCCGGTGGATAGGTGACCACGCGCGAGCCTCGGCCCGCCAGGTGCTTGTACTCGGACAGGAACCGGGCCACCGGGTCACGCAGCAGCGTGACCAGGCAGTACGGGCCGGGCAGGGCGTCCTGGATGCCGAAGGCGACGTGGCCCCGCAGGCACTGGACGCCGGCCTTCTCCTGGGGAGACATGGCCAGGAAGCGCTCCTGGCTGGCCAGGTGGTTGAAGCCGACGCCCACGATGCGGTTCCGTGGGTACTGGCGGTTGATGATCCCGTTGATGGTCGAGCCGCCGGTCTTGGGGACGTGGATGAAGACCGCGGTCGGTTGCTCGCCGGCCCTGGACGGGGTGGATGGATTGGCTTGGGACATGGCTGGCCGGTGCTCCTTGGCGAAGGTCGGGCGGGGCGTTCCCGCCGGGATCGTGGGTATGCGTTACCGCAGCTTGCGAAGGGCCCGGCGCAAAGGCCCGGGAACCCATCGCTGGTAGTTCCGCTGGAAGGTGATCAACCTGCCGTTCTTGCGCTTGAAACGGGCGAGTTCCTCGGCGAAATCCGGACCCTGGGCCGCCAGATCGCGTTCCAGCCTCTGCTCGGCGTAGGCGTAGAGCTTGCGGTCCAGCTCGACGTGGTCGAACAGCCGTCGCCGGTCCGCTTCGGAGATGTCCCCCGCCGGCTGAGGCGCCTTGTTCACGTTCTCGCGCAGGTAGTGGATGCTCTTTTCCCAGCCCAGCTTCCGCTTCATCAGGACCAGGGATTCGTCGAAGCGCGGCAGCACCCCCGTGACCACGCAGTGGCGGTCCAGGTTGGCGATGGCCTGCTCGAGCGCGTCGGGGGGCAGGGGCGGCAGGGGAACCGTCAGTTCGCCCAGCGGCAGGAACCCGCCGGCCTGACGCACCTGCCAGTTCAGGGCGCCCGCGGCGATGCAGTGGTCGAGGTAGGCGCCGAACGAGGCGAGGGCCTCGTCGGGGACCGGCAGGTCGGGCCGCACGCGCGGGAATTCCTTGAGGAAGCGGTATTCCGAGATGAACCGCTTCACGGGATCCCGCAGCATGGTCACGTAGACAGGCCGGGCCGGCACGCGGGTGTGGATGCCGAAGGGGAAGTGCCCCTTGATGCAGCGGATCTGCCCCAGCTCCCGTTCGCTCAGGGCGAAGAAGCGGTCGAAGGTGTCCAGCCGGTCGAAGGTCACCTCGCAGTAGGCTTCCCGGGGGTACTGGCGGCTGATGACGTGCCCCAGGGTGGTCCCGCCGGCCTTGGGAATGTGCAGGAAGACCAGGACGGGGGGGCGGTCGTCCTGCCCGGCGGGATCCTGCGCTGCGCTGTGGTTGGTCCGGTCCATGTCCTCGCCTTCGCTGTGCGGGATGGGGGGGCGATCAGGCCAGCCAGTGGCCGAGGTCGCGCCCGAGGATTTCCTGCAGCCGGAGGATCTCGTCGCGGTAGCAGGCGACGAGGTCCCGCCGCGTGGCGGGTTCCATCCGGACCTTCTCCAGGGCCTTGCGCCCGATCAGGTTCTTGAGCTTGCGCCTGCTGTCCCGGGAGACGATGCCCTTGAAGGCCGACTTGACGGGGTTGTCGGAGAGCAGGAGGCGGATGAAGCCCGCGTTCTTGGGGCGTCCCGAGACGTTGTAGACCTTGCTGGTGTCCGGCCTGAAATCGGGATCCACACCGAGGAACTCGAAGCACTCCCGGCAGACCGCCGCCGCGTCCCGGGTCAGGTCGTCGAACAGGATGATCTTGATGCTGCCGGTGCCGAAGGCGTCCTGATAGGCGCGGATCTGGTCGCAGTAGCGGCCCACCCCGAGGTAATCGTAGAAGAGCTTGTCGTTGGACGCCTGCCGGGCGGCGATGGCCTCGGGCTTGATCGCCTCCTCGAACTCCAGGTCCTCCTTGAGGACCCTGGCGAAGGTCCAGTACATCGACCAGGCCCGGTCCACGGGGTTGCGCAGGGTGATGAAGAACCGGACGCGGGCCAGGGCCTCGGGCGGGTAGACGGCGCGCAGGTTCGCGATGGTCCGCTCGTGCGTGTAGAGATAGGACGGCGAAGCCTCGCCGGTGATCTGCCCGTCCCCGCAGCCGGTGAACAGGCCGCAGTAGGCCGCCAGGTCGGTCACGGCTCCGCCCAGGTTGGGCTGGATCGCGGCGGGATCCCCGCCCAGGTCCCGGCTGAAGAACCAGGGTTCCTTGATCTCGGGGATGAAGATGCCGGGATGCTCCCCGAAGTAGCGGAACAGGGAGCTCGTGCCCCCCTTCGCCGCCCCGAGGATGAAGAAGTCGGGCAGCTTGGCTGAACCGTGGCCTGGCAGGTCGACGATCATGCTGGGGCAATCCTCACGGGGTTGGAGGCGGAGCTTCGTCGGCGGTTCCGATGGGAACGATGCGGCCGTCGCGCCTGGTCACCGTCGCCCGCGCGAAGGCCACGCCCAGGCCGATGAACAGCCACACGTACTTGTTGTACTCGTTGGGCATGAAGACGGATACCGCCATGAAGCCCACGTAGGAGTAGTGGAAGGCCTCGGCGTAGATCCGGATCTCCTCGGTGGCGCCGTACTTGCGCACCCGGTTCAGGGCCACCCCCCCCATGATGATCATGGCCAGGAACAGGCCGCCCCCCACCAGTCCCGTCTCGGTGGCCACCTCGAGGTACATGTTGTGCAGCTGGCGGGCGATGAACAGCCGGTTCGAGGGCACGAATCGGTATTCGGGGTCCGCGTAGTAGTACTGGAACTGGCCCGGCCCGATGCCCAGGACCGGATGCTGGGCGAGCAGCTCGAGGCCGATCTTGTTGTAGCTGATGCGCGCGGTGATGGACTTGTCCTGGTCCCAGTCCTCCACCAGCGTCAGCATGCGGTCGTAGTAGGTGCTGGGAATCAGGGGCAGCGCCATGGCGCCGAGGATCACCGCCAGCACGAACGCGGCGGGCATCAGGCGGTGCTTCCGGAACTTCCACCACAGCCAGACCACCAGCAGGACGTACACCAGGGAGGAACTGCGGGCCAGGGACAGCATGATCGCGATGCTGCCCAGGACCACCAGGGGCCCGGTCAGGATGCGCCACTTGCGCTGGCGCAGGAACAGGATCAGGGCCAGGGTGGTTCCGGCCAGGTTCATGGTGGCGGCGGTGGTCGGGTTGTAGTCGGAACCGCCGGCCGACCGGGACACGCCGTCGTAGGCGGAGACCGTGGCGGCATGCGAGCCGCCGACCAGGGTGACTCCCAGGGTGTAGTCGGCGATCACCAGCACGGAGGAGATCAGGCTTGAGACGATGATGGCCAGGGCGATGAGCTTGATGTGCCCGATGGTCTTCACCACGCGCACCGTCAGATAGAGCAGGCCGAGCAGGCTGATCAGCCGCCGCACCGACCAGAGGCCGAACTCCAGGTCCTTGACGAAGAAGAGGGCCGTCAGCAGGGTCAGGCCGAACATCACCGCCAGGCTGATCAACGGCTCGTGCGGCCCCCAGCGCAGCTTCTTGGGCTCCTTGAACGAGATCACCAACACGCCCAGGACCGAGACGAAGGTGATCAACTTCTCGGGGGAAATCTCTTCGCTCACCGGGACCATCCGCAGCAGCGCGTCGAGCTGGACGAAGAACGCGATGAACAGCAAGCCCAGGAAGGGATAGAAGAACACCACGAGGCCGCCGGCCATGAACAGGGGCAGCAGCGGTGCCACGGGGCCGTACCCCATCCGCGAGAGCACCATGATGGCCAGGGCCATGACCAGTGCTCCGCCGATGAGTAAGATTCTGCCGGGCAGGGCGGTGATCATGTCACGGCTCGTTGATGATGCGATCGACGATCCACACCGAGGAGACGATGCTCAGCAGCGGCAGCGTGTTGCGCAGGGTGTACCCGAGCTTGGCCATGAACGACTGCTGGACCTCGATCCGGTCTCCCGGATGCAGGGGGAAGTCCCCGCGCTCGAGGGCATCGTGATAGCTGAACTCGTAGACGGTGGAGTCGGCGCCGGAGCGCCGGAACAGCAGCAGGTTCTTGCGCGAGGCGGATTCGACGCTGATCCCGCCGGACCTTCCCAGGGCCTCGAGGAAGGTGGTGCCCTTGCTGGTCAGGGGAAAGGCGCCCTGGCTGTTCACGTCGCCGAACACGTAATAGAGGTCTTCCCGCGCCTCGGGGACGAACAGCCGATCGTTGGCTTCGAGCAGGATGTCCAGGTGGGGGCTTCGGCCGTGGCCCGATTCCCAGATGTCCAGGGTGTGGGCCCGGCCGCGGCGGGTCAGGACGACCCGGCTGGCGTCGGCCTCGGCGTTCAGGCCGCCGGCCAAGGCCAGGGCCTCGGCCACGGTGCGGACGTTGTCGCTCAGGAAGACCGTGGCGGGATTGGTGACGTTGCCGTGGACCTGCACCGGACCCGCCCGGTACTCGACCATCTCGATGTGCACCTGGGGGGAGGAGATCAGTTCGGAGTAGGCGTCGGCCACGCGCAGGGCGGCTTCCTGGGTGGTCAGGCCGGCCAGTTCGAGGGGGGGCAGGAAGGGCAGGTGGGCCTCGCCCTTGCTGTCGATGGTGGTCACCTGGCGGCGGTTGTTGCTGTTGGCCGGAACCTGGGAGCCGAGGTCGGGGCGCCCCCAGACCATGATCGTCAGGATGTCGTTGGGCCCGATCCGGTAGGCGGGCGGAGCCTGATCCATGGCCAGGGAAGGCAGATCGACCAGGGCAGGGGAGGGGGAACGGCCTGCTTCCATCCCGGAGGGATCCAGGATCAGGGGGTCCAGTCCCTTGACGGTCTCCCCGTGATAGTTGGTCGCGGCGCAGCCGGTCATCAGGAGGATCGCCAGAGGCGTCAGCATGAGCAAAAGCCGCTTCATTTCGCTACCAGATCCCTTTCATGTCAGTGGAAAGATCCCCCGCGCAAGCCCGTATTTACGACCCATCGGGAAGGAATTGCAACCGGAAAAACCCGTCACGGCGGCTGCAAGAGCCCCCGCGGAATGGATTTCAAGGGGGACAGGATAAGCGCGAACCTCCCGGGCTGCCATGATCCTGGCGGAATTCCGGATGCCAACCTTCCGGGCTGACCTTATACTGGCGGGCGTTGCCTTCCAGGGGGATCACTTCACGGCCGTCGGATCCGGGGATCGTCATGAGCACCGACAACCAGTCGCCCATCTTCGTCGTCGGTCTGCCGCGTTCCGGCACCACCCTCATGCGGATGATGCTCTGCTGCCATCCGCGCATCGCCATCGCACCCGAGACCAACTTCCTCAACAGCTGGATCCTGCTCTACGGGCACCTCGACCCGGCCGTCGACAAGGACTTCGAGCTGTTCTGGTCCCATTACTCGGCCGCCAAGGACCTTCCCTCGTTCGGCCTGGATCCCGCGGCGGTCAGGGCGCGGATCGACTCCGCCCCGGAGCGCAGCTGGAAGGCCGTCTTCCAGGCGGTATGCGAGGCCTACGCCGAGCGGAACCACAAGGAACGGTGGGGGGAGAAGACGCCCCGGCATGCGGATTTCATGAGGGATCTGCTGGACTGGTATCCCGAGGCGCGCATCATCTTCATGTTGCGGGATCCGCGTGCGGTGACGTCGAGCATCCTGGCCAAGAACTGGTCGCGGTCCAGCGTGTTCCCCTTCGCCCACGCCCGGCGCTGGCGCCGTTCCGCCGTGGCCCTGCAGGCCCTCGCCGCCGGGGGCCGGGTCTTCGTCGCCCCCTACGAGAGGCTGGTCACCGACGCCGAGGGTCTGCTGCGCGACGTCTGCCGCTTCGTCGGCGAGGACTTCCATCCCGAGATGATCACCCGCAGCCGGGCCGGAGAGTATCGGCTCTATCCCGACGACCCCGCCTCCAACACGGGCCAGTCCGTCCTGAAGCCCTTGAACTCCGCCTCCCTGGACAAGTGGCGCACGAAGTTGAAGCCCGACCAGGTGGCCTTCATCGAGCACGAGGCCGGCGCGTCCATGACGGATTTCGGTTACGAACGCGTCACCGGCGGTCTGAACGCCCGCCAGCGGCTGGCGCTCGGCTGCCACAAGGCCCTCTTCCCCCTGGAGACCGTGCGGCGCCTGCCCTGGGGCAAGGCCTTCAGGGGCAAGGGGAAGACGCTGGTCATGAGGCTGTTCCGCTGAACCTGGATCGAGACGGATTGGAAACCATGGCGCACATCTCCAAGAAACCGCGAAAAGTCCGCAAGGTCCGGTTCAGCCTGGCCGCCGCCGCAGTCTTGTGCGGCTGGCTGGGGGCCCTGGTCCCGATCCTGCTCGGGGGATCCTGGTGGTGGCTGCTGCTGCCGGCGGCGGTCATGGCGGGAGCGCATCCCATCCTCCACCGGCCCGGAGCCGTGCCGGTCTTCACCTACCACAGCGTGTCCGACCGCGACGACTGGCTGCCCTGGGCCCCGAACATCGCCGTTTCCAGCGACCTCTTCGCCCGGCACCTCGACGTCCTGGCCCGCTGCGGGGCGCGGGTCATCCCCACGACCGAGCTGGTCGCCGCCCGCCTCGCGGGACGGCCGGTCCCCGACCGGGCGGTCGTCCTGCACCTGGACGACGGGTATCTCGACAACTGGGTGGCCGCCTATCCGGCCTTGAAGAAGCACCGGATGCCCGCCACGATCTTCGTGTCTGCGGACTTCATCGATCCGGGCGCGGGACTGCGGCCCAGTCTCGAGGACGTGAAGGCCGGTCGCGTCGGCCGCGAGGCGTTGCAGTGGGAGGGGTACCTGAATGCGGACGAGCTGAGGGAGTTGCAGGCCTCGGGTCTGATCGACATCCAGTCCCACGGGACCGATCACGCCCGGGTGTTCACCGGGCCCGAGGTGATCGGCACCCTCACCGAGGAGAACTGGCGCAACCTGGCCTGGGTCCAGTGGGGGGCGACGGCGGGCGACAAGAGCGGCTGGCACCGGCTGGACAGCCCGGTCGCGGTGCCCCTGGGCTCGCCGGTCCGGCGGAACGGGCCGGCCCTCACCTCCCGGGCCTGGCTCGGCGACCGGGTCGAGACGCCGGAGGAGTATTCCGCCCGGGCCCTCCGGACGTTGCGCAGGGCCCGCGAGGACCTGGGCCGGGTCCTTGGTCGGGAGATCTCGGTCTTCTGCTGGCCGCAGAACAGGTCCACCATCCTGTCGCGGGAACTGGCCTACCAGGCGGGCTTCACGGCGACCACCGGGGGATGGGAGGAGAACCGGCCCGGCCAGGACGGCAGGGTCATCAG
>JAHJTW010000213.1 GCA_018829565.1 bacterium
CCTGGCGGCGCTCCGGAAGGTCGCCGTCGAGCACGGCAACACCTTCGCGGCGATGATGGAGGCGACGAAGACCTGCTCGCTGGGCCAGATCTCCGATGCCCTGTACAAGGTGGGGGGGCAGTACCGGAGGAGCATGTAGGGGGAGCGTCGGTGGGCGGCTGCTTCGGTGGGCGCTGCGTTGCGTGATTTTTGAGCGGATTTCTTGTCTGAGAATTCAAGAACCCCCGGCCGGACGGGGGTTTCTATCACGGATTCGTGAGAAACAGGAAGCGGCCCCAAGCTCTAGCCCGGGGCCGCTGCAATGTGGGACCAGCCGATGCTGTTCACTTCATCATGGTGAGTTTCAGCAGCCTGGTATCGGATCCGCATTCGATCAGGCAAAGGTACATCCCGGTGGCCACCGCACGTCCGGATGAATCCCGCCCATCCCAGACGGCGGATCCCTCCTGACCACCCATTCTCCCGTCGAAGAGTTCAGTGACCAGGCGTCCGGCCAGGTCATGGACCCTGACGGTGACAGCTGCACCCTCGGGGGCGGACCACTGGATGGTTACCGAGGGGTTGAAGGGGTTGGGATGGGCGCTTGCCGTCAAGGTAGAAGCAGGGATGGGCGCCGGAGCAAGCTCCGACGGGACCCACTGAAGTCGGACGTTGTCGAAGTAGGGCGCGGGGCTGCTGTCCCCGGGCAAGAACCCCATGGGCATCTCGTAAGCCGTCAGCCGGATCCGGGCCAGGGTTGTTCCGGCGGGGACCTCGGCTTCCGGCACCGGGAACGTGATCCGTTCGTATTTCCCCGTGATTCCGGCGTGGATGAAATCGTCGCTGAACGGGGTCCAGCCCGACAGGCCGTCGGGGTCTGCGGTCAGTTCCAGGTTGAACACCATGCCGAGGGGATCGTCGAAGGGGAAGGGTCCGTTGTGGAGATAGACGTCGAAACTCAGGACGGGGTATCCATCCGACTTGGGCAGTTCGATCACCGGGGACAGGACGCTGGCCTGGACGGTGGCCATGCCCCCGAGGCAGCCGCCGGTCTGGTTGGTCACCAGTTCGTCCGGACCGTAGCAGTACTCCGGGGCGGTGCAGTACGAGGGGCCGGAACAGCCGACGACCTTGCCGTCGTCGAGGAAGGCCCACTGCGGCGTCGGGTTGTCCTGGTCGGGATCGGCGTCATCAAGGCCCATCCAGAGGTGCCCGTAGTTGCCGGTCCCGTTGGGTGAATCGTCGATGGGGGTCCAGCCCTGCGGATCGGGGTCGCCTGCGGCGTCCTGGAACTTTCCCTCCAGGGTGCCGGGGCCGCCGTAGAGGTCCAGGGTGTCGGTCACGGCGGGGATGATGTCGCCCGCAAGCGTGGTCCACGGGATCGCGGCCAGGCCGATGGCCGCCAGTCCGATGATGAACAAGAACCCGGAAACCTGTTGTGGTGTGGGAATTCCTGCCTTCATGATCTTCCCCCTTGGAAGGCCGAATGATGGACGGGAGCGGAGAGAGTATCGGCCGTATCAGGAATCATGGATTGGCCAAATGATCGACCATACTCATAAATCTAAGGAGTTGAATCGGTGCCGCGCAAGCCCCCAGGGTCACCAGTGGAGCATGAGAACCGGCGCGGTGGAGGCGGCGAAGACCTGCACCCTGGGCCAGATCTCCGGTGCCCTGTACAAGGTGGGGGGGCAGTACCGAAGAAGCATATAGCCTGGCGTCGGTGGCCGGCCGCATCGGTGGGCGTTGCGTGATTTTTGAGCGGATTTCTTGTCTGAGAATTCAAGAACCCCCGGACGGACGGGGGTTTCTGTCACGACCTCGTGATCGTTGCCGGCGCACCGGCTCGCCAGCCAACCCGCCTACGCCCGCGCCACCAGCACCCCGCCCAGCACGATCAGCACGGCGCCCAGGAGCAGGCGCGTCACCGCCACATCCCGGGCCTCGGCGAACAGCACCAGCGCCAGAACGCTCACGATCAGGGTGTTCATGTTGTACAGCGGTGCGAGCTTGGAAAGAGGCGTGGCGTAGCGGACGATGCCCACCATGACCAGGGCCATGCCCAGGCTCCACGAGGCGCCGATGGCCATGGCCAGCAGGCCGCCCCGCAGGTTCATGCTGCGGTCCTGGCCGAACGCGGTCAGCAGGGCGCCGCAGGCCAGCACCCCCAGGCCCACGAAGCTCAGGTAGGGCCCCTGGCCGCCCTGGCTGCGGCCGTAGAACTTCTGCAGGATGCCGGCGAGGCCGAACAGCACGGCGGGCGCGATCCCCCCGACGAGCATTCCCTTCAGATGCACGGGCATGGTGTTCCTCTATTCGGCGATCGCCGCGTCGGCGATCGGTTCGTGGTCCTCGGCCTCACGCACGCGCTTGGCGCTGGTGAACTTCGCCAGGTAGGAGTAGACCACCGGCACCAGCAGCAGGGTCAGGAACGTGGAGAACAGGACGCCGCCGACGACCACGATGCCCAGCGGTCGCCGCGATTCCGCCCCGGCGCCCATCCCGATGGCGATGGGCAGGATGCCGAACACCGTCGAGAACGAGGTCATCAGGATGGGCCGCAGGCGGATGCCGGCGGCCTGGACCACGGCCTCGGTGATCTCCAGCCCTCGGGTCCGCAGCTGGTTGGCGAATTCCACGATCAGGATGGCGTTCTTGGTCACCAGCCCGATGAGCATGATCAGCCCGATGCGCGAGAAAATGTTCAGGGTCTGGTCGAAGATCCAGAGCGAGGCCAGGGCCCCGAACACGGCCAGGGGCACCGACAGCAGGATGGTCAACGGGTCGATGAAGCTCTCGAACTGCGCCGACAGGACCAGGAAGATGAACAGGATGGCTAGCACGAACATGAAGTACAGGGTGCCCTTGGAGTCCCGGAACTCCCGGGACTGTCCGGCCAGGTCGTGCTTGATGGTCGGGGGCAGGTTGGCCTCGCGGATGGCGTCCAGGTCGTCCAGGGCCTGGCCCAGGCCGGCGCCGGGGGCCAGGTTCGCCGTGATGGTGGCCGAGCGCACCCGGTTGAAGTGGTTCAGCTCCTTGGGGGCGACCGCCTCGACGACGTCCACCACGTTGGCCAGCTGGATCAGGCCCCCGCTTCCCCGCAGGTAGACCTGCTCGATGATGTCGGGGGTGGCGCGCCCTTCCGGGCGCATCTGGACGATCACGTCGAACTGCTTGGCCCCCCGCTTGAAGTCGCCGACCACCCGTCCGCCCAGGAAGGTCTCCAGAGTCGTGCCGATGTCCGTCACCGAGACGCCCAGGCCCGAGGCCCGCTCCCGGTCGATCCGGATCTGCAGCTCGGGTTTGTTCAGGCGCAGGTCGGTGTCGAGGTTCAGGAGGTAACCAAGCTGGCCGGCCTCGGCCATCATGATCCCCACCGCCTCGCCCAGCTCCTCGTAGGAGTCGGCCTCCAGCACGTACTGCACGTCGGCCGAAGAGAACCGTGAGCCCAGGCTGGGGGGATTGATCAGGAAGGCCAGCACGCCGGGCACGCCCAGCAGCCGGGGGAACATCTGGCTGACGATCTCCTGCTGGCTGCGCTCCCGTTCAGCCTTGGGCTTGAGGTTCAGGAACACGAACCCGTTGGTGACGCGGCCCGGGCCGCCGAAGCCCAGGCCGGTGGCCGAGAACAGGCCCCGGCGCTCGGGCAGGGCCAGCAGCTGCTCCTCGATCATCCGCATGTACCTGTCGGTGTACTCGAGGGTGGCCCCCTCCGGGGCGATGACGATGCCGAAGGCCGTGCCCCGGTCCTCGGTGGGCACCAGCTCTTCGGGCAACTGCACGAAGAAGAAGGCGCTGAGGGCGACCAGGGCTGCGCCGCCCAGCAGGACCAGCGGCCGCATCCTCAGGCTGAACCGCAGGCTGGCCTCGTAGGTGTCGCCCAGCCAGCGGAAGAAGGCGTCGAAGGAGCGCTCGGTCCAGCGCTGGGGCCGGTCGGTCTCCCGGCTGCGCAGGATCAGCGAACAGAGGACGGGCGTCAGGGTCAACGCCACGAACGAGCTGATGGCCACCGCCACGGCCAGGGTGATGCCGAACTCGCGGAAGAGCTGGCCGACGCTGCCGGTCAGGAAGGCCACCGGAATGAACACCGCCACCAGCGAGACCGTGGTGGCGATGACGGCGAAGCCGATCTCCTCGGTGCCGTCGAAGGCCGCGCGCCGCCGCGACTTGCCCATCTCCAGGTGCCGGAAGATGTTCTCCAGGACCACGATGGCGTCGTCGACCACCAGGCCGATGGCCAGCACCATCGCCAGCAGGGTCAGGATGTTGATGGTGAAGCCCAGCAGGAACGCGGCGGTGAAGGCGCCCACGATGGAGATGGGGATGGCGACCACCGGGATGACCGTGGCCCGCAGGCTCTTGAGGAACACGAAGACCACCAGCACCACCAGGCACAGGGCGATCAGGATGGTCTTGCCCACCTCGTTGACCGAGTCCTGGATGAATGCCGACGAATCATAAGCCAGGTTGATCTGCATGCCGGTCGGCAGGAGGGTCTGCAGTTCGGGCACCGCGGCCCGTACGGCGGCGGCCACGTCGAGGGTGCTGGCCTGCTTCTGCTTGACGACGCCCATGCCGACGGTGGGATTGCCGTTGAACCGCGCCTTGGTGCGCTCGTCCTCGGGGCCGACCTCGACGTCGGCGATCTCGTCCAGGCGCACGATGTCGTTGCCGCGGTGGGCGACGATGATGGCCCCGAACCCCTCGGGGGTGTCCAGCTCGCCGCGCGTGCGCACGGCGAACTCCCGCTGGGCGCCTTCCACGCGGCCGCCGGGGATCTCGGCGTTCTCGGTCCGGATGGCGTTCTCGACGTCCTGCACGGTCAGGCCGTACGAGGCCATGCGCAGCGGGTCGAGCCACACGCGCATGGCGTAGCGGCGCTCGCCGCCGATGAAGATCGAGCCCACGCCGGGCAGGCGCTGCAGGCGCTCCTTCAGGATGCGGTCGGCGTAATCGGAGAGCTCGAGGCCCGAATGGGTCTCGCTCGACAGCGAGAGCCACATGATGGGCTGGGCGTTGACGTCCACCTTGGCGACGATGGGGTCCTCGGCCTCGCGGGGCAGCTGGCCCCGGATGCGCGAGACCCGGTCGCGCACGTCGTTGGCGGCCTCGTCCACGTCGCGGCTGAGCTCGAACTCGATGGTGATCACCGAGCCCTGCTCGCGGCTGCTGCTGCTGAGGGTCTTGACCGATTCGATGGTGGAGAACTGCTCCTCGAGCACGTCGGTGATCTCGGTCTCGACCACGTTGGGGCTGGCCCCGCGGTAGAAGGTGGTCACCGAGACGATGGGGGGATCGGTCTCGGGATACTCGCGCACCGGCAGCCGGGTGAACGAGATGAAGCCCAGCAGCAGGATCGACAGGCTCATCACCGTGGCGAACACCGGGCGCTTGATGGCGATCTCGCTCAGTTTCATCGTTCGGCTCCGCCTTCCGTGCCGGGCTTCCCGCCCGGTCCGCCCTGTCCGCCGCCCACGGGCATGACCTTGGCCCCGTCGTAGAGCTTCTGGTGGCCGGCCTTGACCACGTCCTGGCCGCCGTCCAGGCCGGCGGTGACCTCGACCACCCCGGGCAGACGCGATCCCAGCTGGACCGCCGAGCGCGTCACCACGCTGTCGGGCTTGACCAGATAGACGAAGGCCTGGCCGCCCTCGACGAAGACCGCCTCGCTGGGGACGGTGACGGCGCCCTGCCGTTCGGCCAGGATCACCGAGACGGTGGCGGACATGCCGGGTCGCAGCAGGCCGTCGGGGTTGGGCACCAGGGCCACGATGCCGGCGGCGCGGGTCATCTCGTCCAGCTGGGGTTCGATGACGTCCACGGTCCCCCGGAGCTCGACGTCGGGGTAGGCGGTGGTGCTGACGGTCACCGGGGCGCCCACGGTCATGGCGGCAAGCAGCCGCTCGGGGACCGCGAAGGTCGCGCGCAGCACGTCCACCTGGGCCAGGTCGGTGATGGCCTGGCCGGCCCGCAGGAAGGCTCCGGGGCTGACGTGCCTGGCGCCCACCATGCCGGAGAACGGTGCGGCCACGCGGGTCTTGGCCAGGCGGGTCTCGGCCAGGGCCAGTTCCGCCTCGGCGACCTTCAGGGCCGCGGTGGCGTCGTCCAGGTCCTGGGGCGCTCCGGCGCCCTGGTCGACGACGGTCTTGACCCGCTGCCAGGTGGCCTGGCGCTGGTCGCGCACGGCCTGGGCCCGGGCGGCCTCGGCCCGCAGCTGGCGGTCGTCCAGCCGCAGGATCAGGTCGCCCCGCTCCAGCCTGGTGCCTTCCTTGAACGGCACCTCGATCACCACGCCGTCGATCTCGGCGGCCACGGTGATGGCTTCGCCGGCCTCGAGGGTGCCGACGGTCTCGAACCGGTCGATCATGGGTCCCACCTGGGCGACGGCGGTCTCCACCGGAGTGGGAGGGCGCTGGAAGCCCCCGGCGGCGGGGCCCTGCTTGCCGCAGGACGCCAGGGCCAGGAGCGCGCCCAGAGCCAGGATCGTCGAACCGGAATTGCGCTGCGGGGTCATCACGATCAGTTCTCCTGTTCCATGGTCGTGGGGTAGCGCCCGCCGGTGAGCTGGCGCAGGATGGCTGCGGCGCGGGCCGTCCGCACCAGGGCGGCGGAATAGCGTTGCTGGGCGGTGGCCAGGTCGGCGGCCAAACGCACCACCTCGAAGGCGGTGCTCTGCCCGTTGCGGAACTCGATCATGCCGATCTCCACCTGCTTGTAGGAAGCCTCCACCCCTGCGGTGGCCAGTTCGAGGCGCTCGGTGCCGCGGGCCAGCTCACGTTGCTGGGCGCGCACCTCCTCTTCGAGCAGGCGCCTGGCGGAGACCACCATCTCCTGCATGCGGACCACCTCGGCCTGCAGGCGGTCGTGTTCGCCGCCGCCTTCGCGGCCGCCGATGGGCAGGCTGAAGACCATCCCGACGTTCCAGGTGGGGAAGTCCCGGCGGAAGACCTGCTTGAGGCTCTCGCTGCGGGGCCCGCCCCATTGCGTCTGCACCGGATCCTCCGAGCCGAAGAAGTAGATGTCCTGGGCGGATCCGGCCAGGCCGCCGCCGCCCAGGCCCCCGACCAGGTCCAGGGTGGGCCGGGCGTCCCAGCGCGCCGCGGCCTCGCGGGCGTTCATGGCCTTCAGGTCGCTTTCCAGGGCGAGAAGATCCGGATTGTGGGCGAAGGCCGCGGCCAGGAGCGTTTCCTGGGGAATGACCGGAAAGTCCCGGGGAGGATCGTCGTGGGGGCGGAAACGAGTCCGGTCGCCCGAGGGCCGGCGGCCGATCAGGCTCGCCAGGCGGTCCGAGGCGGCATCGAGGAGTTCGGAGGTGTCGAGCACCGCCTGCTCGGCCTCGGCCAGGAAGTACTCGGCGTTGGCGACCTGGCTGGGACCGACCAGACCGGCCTCGGCGCGCAGGCTGGTGTCGTCCAGGAAGGCGGCGGCCCGGTCGCGCACGAGGATGCTCACCGCATGGTTCCGTTCGGCGGCGTAGAGCTGCCAGTAGGCGGCCTCGGCCTCGGCCTGGACGGCCAGGCGGGCTCCGACCAGCCGGTTGGCCGCGCCCTCGAGACCACGGTCGGCGGCCAGAAGGTCGGCCCTGGCGGCGGGCCCGAATCCCTTGAGCAGCGGCTGGCGCAGGGTGAGCGCGCCCGTGGCCCGGTACTCGGGGGCCAGGGCGGTGTAGGCCGAGTTGGAGGTGAAGCGCTGGGACTGCAGGGACGCGCTGATCTCCGTTCCCAGGTTCAACCGCATCCGGGCCCCGGCCTCGAGCACCGAGGTCTCGGTCTGCAGGATGTCGGTCCCGGCGAAGGGGGAGGTCTGGGGAGTGTCGGCCCCGCTCCAGTCGGCCCGGCCGAACAGTTCGGGGTCGAAGGCGCCGCGCTCCCGGCGCGCCAGGCCGGCGGCGGCGTCCAGCTGGGCCGCAGCGATGCGGGCGATCGACGCCTCGCCGAGGGCGGCGTCCAGGACCTCGGCGAGGACCAGGGGTTCGCCGGGGAGGGCTTCCAGGGCGACGGCCAGCGCGCTGTCGGGGCTGGCGGTCAGGATCTCGCCCCGGGTCGGCTGCGCTCCGGCGGGCGCAACGGCAATGGCGGTACCCAGGAGCGCAAGGGCGAGGCCGGCGTGCAGCCGGCTGGACCGGACCGATCGGATCATGACCGGAGTGCCTTTCTGTGGAATGAAGACCGCCCCCGGTCGGCGGAGGCGGAACCCGCCCATGATAACCGAGCGGGCCACGGTCGGCAGCAGGATTTTCGGGACAGGGACGGAACTTCGTTCTCCTGGACATCGCCGGGGATCCCGGGCAATATGGGTCCAGGATGGGGCGGCCCCGGCCATGGCGGGGTCGGGGAACTTGTTTATCCTTAATAACCGTCCGATTCACTGCGGCCTGCAAGGCAATCCACCAGGAGTTGACGATGATCATTGGCGTGACCAGGGAGACCGCGGCCCAGGAAAGGCGTGTCGCCCTCAATCCGGCCTCGGCGGCGGCGTTGATCAAGGCGGGATTCTCCGTCCTGCTGGAGGAGGGCGCCGGCGTTGCGGCCGGCTTCCCGGACGAGGAGTACCGGGCCAAGGACGTCGGCCTCGTCGATCGCGGCGAGATCTTCGCCAAGGCCGACATCGTCGTCCAGGTCCAGGGACCCGGCTCCCATGACGGCGGCCTGGAGGCCGATCTTCCCCTCTGCCGCAAGGGCCAGATCCTCGTGGGGATGCAGGATCCCCTAGGCAACCCCCAGGCGGTCGCGACCATGGCGGAGAAGGGCGTGACGGCCATCTCGCTGGAACTGGTTCCTCGCATCACCCGCGCCCAGAGCATGGACGTGCTGTCCTCCATGGCGACGGTCGCCGGTTACCAGGCCGTGCTCGAGGCGGCGGCCCACCTGCCGCGGCTGTTTCCCATGCTCATGACCGCCGCCGGCACCCTGGCGCCCGCCAAGGTCTTCGTGGTGGGCGTGGGCGTGGCGGGCCTGCAGGCCATCGCGACGGCCAAGCGCCTGGGCGCGGTCGTGGAAGCTTACGACGTGCGCCCCGCGGTCAAGGACCAGGTGATCTCCGTCGGCGCCAAGTTCGTCGAGTTCGACCTGGACACGGCCGGGGCCGAGGACAAGGGCGGCTACGCGAAGGAGCAGAGCGCCGAGTTCATCCGCCGGCAGCAGGAGCAGATGCAGGCGGTGGTCGCCCGCAACGACGTGGTGATCACCACGGCCGCCATCCCCGGCAGGAAGTCGCCGGTCCTGGTGACCGCGCCCATGGTCGAGGCCATGGCCCCCGGCTCGGTGATCATGGACCTGGCCGCCGAACGGGGCGGCAACTGCGAACTGACCCGCGCCGACGAGGTCGTCACGGCCCACGGGGTGACGATCCTGGGGCCCACCGACCTGGTGTCGCGCAAGCCCTACCACGCGAGCCAGATGTTCGCCAAGAACATCGAGACCCTGCTGCGCAGCCTCTCCAAGGAGGGGGTCCTGGCCCTCGACCCCGCCGACGAGGTCGTGGCGGGCACCCTGCTGTGCCGCGACGGCGAGGTCGTCCATCCCCGCATCCGCGAACTGCTCGGCCTGCCGGCCGCCGGCCGGGAACAAGGAGACTAGGCCCATGGAAATGCTGGTTGCAGCCATCACCGTGTTCGTGCTGGCGGTCTTCGTCGGCTTCGAGATCATCACCAAGGTGCCTCCGACCCTGCACACGCCCCTGATGTCCGGGTCCAACGCCATCTCGGGCATCACCCTGATCGGCGCGGTCATCTCCACGCGCACCGACAATCCGAAGCTGGCCACCATCCTGGGCGTCTGCGCGGTGGCCTTCGCCATGATCAACGTCGTGGGCGGGTACATGGTCACCCACCGTATGCTGGACATGTTCAAGGGGAAGAGGTAGCGGCATGGGCGGATTCAAGATCGACATCGGCTGGGTGAATCTCGCGTACGTCGTGGCCTCGGTCCTGTTCATCAACGGGCTCAAGGGGCTGACCCACCCGCGGACCGCGGTGCGCGGCAACCTGACCAGCGCCGTCGGCATGCTCCTGGCGGTGGTCGTGACCCTGCTGGCCAACGGGCTGGACTACACCTGGATCCTGGTCGGGGCGGTGATCGGCGGCCTGGTGGGCGCCGTCGCGGCCACCCGCGTCCAGATGACCCAGATGCCCGAGATGGTGGCGCTGTTCAACGGGTTCGGCGGCGGCGCCAGCGTGCTGGTGGCCGGCGCGGCCTTCCTCATCGCCTCGGAACCCGACGCCCAGATGACCGTCTCGACCGGCCTGTCGGGGCTGATCGGCTCGGTGACCTTCACCGGATCGATGATCGCCTTCCTGAAGCTGGCGGAGATCATGCCGGGCCGGCAGCTCGGCTTTCCGGGGATCAAGGCCTTCAACGCCCTGATGGGGCTGGGCGCTCTCGGCTGCGTGGCCTGGCTGACGGTCGATCCGACCGCGGTCCTCGCCTACTGGCTGATCGTGGCCATCGCGGCGGTGCTGGGCGTCACCCTGACGATCCCCATCGGCGGCGCCGACATGCCCGTGGTGATCTCGCTGCTGAACTCCTACTCGGGTCTCGCGGCCGCCGCCACCGGCTTCGTGCTCATGAACAACGTCCTGATCATCGCCGGTTCCCTGGTGGGGGCCTCGGGCATCATCCTGACCCGCATCATGTGCAAGGCCATGAACCGGTCCCTGACCAACGTGCTGTTCGGCACGATGGGCCCCAGCGCCGACGGCCCCAGCGCGGACGACGTCTACGGCGGCAAGGTCAAGGCCACCTCGCCCGACGAAGTGGCCATGATGCTGGAGACCGCCCAGCGGGTGCTGGTGGTGCCGGGCTACGGCCTGGCCGTCGCCCAGGCCCAGCACATCGTGCGGGACATGGCGAACATCCTCGAGTCCCGGGGAATCACCGTCGAGTACGGCATCCATCCCGTGGCCGGCCGCATGCCCGGCCACATGAACGTGCTGCTGGCCGAGGCCGACGTGCCCTACGACAAGCTGCGGGAGATGGACGACATCAACAACGAGATCTCCCAGATCGACGTCTGCATGGTCGTCGGCGCCAACGACGTGGTCAATCCGGCGGCGCGCACCGACCCCAAGAGCCCCATCGCGGGCATGCCCATCATCGACGTGGACAAGGCGCGCACCGTGGTGGTGGTCAAGCGGAGCCTGAGCCCCGGCTTCGCGGGCATCCCCAACCCCCTGTTCGCCATGGACAACTGCCTGATGATGTTCGGCGACGGCAAGAAGGCCCTGACCGAGCTGGTCCACGCGCTGAAGGAAGGCTGATCGCCGGCCGGCGGCCGGGGCGGGAATCGCCCTCGGCCGCACGAAGAACGGGAGCACCCATGTTGACCGGTGAAGCCCTCCTTTCCGTCCACCAGCGCGCGCACCGGAATCTCCAGGATCTCCTGGTCCACTGCGCAAACCTGGAATCCGGGGATCTCGACCGGAACCTCGAGGGGTTCGGCTATCCCTCGATCCGGCTCCAGCTCCACCACGCCATCGGGGCGGAGGAGTACTGGGTCGGCGTCCTGAAAGGGGAGATCCTGGTGGACGAGGACGATGCGGCCTACCCCGCAGTGAAGGATCTCCAGGCGTACCGCGAGCGGGTGTACGACGCCACGCGCGCCTACCTCGCCGACGCCGGTGCGGAGGACCTCAACACGGCCCGGCCCTTGACCACCTGGGGCGGGCGCGAGCGGCTCCTGACGCCCGCCTTCGTCATCCTGCGGACGGTGACCCACCTCTACCACCACCAGGGCCAGGTGACGGCGATGTGCCGGCTGCTGGGCAAGCCGGTTTCCGGGCTGGATTTTCCCCTGACCTGAACCGGGCGACTCCCCCCATCGAGGTCCGAAACCGTCCGCCGTCCGGCGGGTCCGGGGTGTATATTGGCCCCATGGAACTCGACCAGGCAGCCTGCTACCGCGCGGTGTGCAGCCGCGATCCCCGCTTCGACGGGACGTTCTTCACCGGGGTGACGACCACCGGCATCTACTGCCGCCCCGTCTGTCCCGCCCGCACTCCTCACGCGCGGAACTGCATCTTCTTCCCCAGCGCGGCCGCGGCGGCCGCCGCCGGCCTGCGCCCCTGTCTGCGCTGCCGTCCCGAGACCAGTCCCGGGTCGCCGGCCTGGCAGGGGACGGGCGCGGTGGTGGGGCGGGCCCTCCGCCTGATCGACGAGGGCGCCCTGGACGGGGGCGGTGTGGAGAACCTGGCCCATAGGCTGGGGGTGGGGGGACGGCACCTGCGCCGGCTGTTCACCGAGCACCTCGGGGCCTCGCCCCGCGAAGTGGGGATGACCCGCAGGCTGGACCTGGCGCGCCGCCTCCTGGTCGAGTCGGACCTGGAGATCGGCAGGATCGCCGTCGCTGCCGGATTCGGGTCGCCCCGCCGGTTCCACGGGGCGGCCACCCGGGCGTGGGGATGCCCGCCGTCGGCCATCAGGGCGGGCCGCCGCGGCCCCGCCGCCGATCCCGCGAACGGAGACCTGGAACTCAGGCTGGCCTACCGGCCGCCGTACTCCTGGGAGGACCAGCTCCGGTGGCTGAAGCCGCGGGCGATTCCGGGAGTCGAAAGCGTGATCGACGGGACCTACCGGCGCACCATCGCCCCGGGGGGGACGGCCGGTCATCTGGCGGTGACGGCCGACCCGGGGGGCGACGCCCTGAGGTTGCGGGTCTCGCCGGGCCTGATCCCCGAGCTGCGCCGGATCGTGGCCCGCGTCCGCGCCATGTTCGACCTCGACGCCGATCCGGCCGCCATCGGGAGCGCCCTGGGGTGCGATCCCCTCCTGGGGCCCCTGCTGGAACGCCGGCCCGGACTGCGCCTGCCGGGTTCCTGGGATCCCTTCGAAACGGCGGTCCGGGCCGTGCTGGGCCAGCAGATCTCCGTCGGGGGTGCGACGACCCTGGCCGGGCGCCTGGCCGCTGGGTGGGGCGGACCGGTTCCCGGAAGCGAAGGGGCCGTCCTGTTTCCGGAGCCGGCGGCCCTGGCGGACGCCCCGCTCGAACGCTGCGGGGTGATCCGGTCCCGCGCCGAGGCCATCCGGACCCTGGCCCGGTCCGTGCTTGCGGGGGAACTGGACCTCGATGCCGCCGCGGATCCGGTCGAGACCTCGGCGCGACTGCGGGCCCTCAGGGGGATCGGCCCCTGGACGGCCCAGTACGTCGCCCTGCGAGGGTGGAGCGCGCCGGACGTCTTTCCCGCCGGGGACCTCGGTCTGCGGAAAGCGTGCGCCGCCGGAGGACCCTTGCCGTCCGAGCCTGCGGTCCGCGACCTGGCGGCCCGCTGGAGTCCCTGGCGGTCCTATGCCGCCGTTCACCTCTGGGCGTCGCTGGGCGACGCCGAACCCGGAGCCTGACC
>JAHJTW010000214.1 GCA_018829565.1 bacterium
CACCGTCAGGGCGGCGACCGTGAAGATCCCGGCCAGCGCCAGGTTGGTGATCATCACGCTCGAGACCGCCCCCCAGCCCGACCCGCGGTCGGGGATGCGGTAGGCGATCATCGACAGCCAGAACGGCACCACCAGCAGCAGGAAGAACGGGTTGCGGACCAGGCGGTAGCCCAGCCGGGTCAGGCGCGGCGCCTTCAGGTATTCCTCCACCGTCATGGTCCAGACGTCCCCGGTGCCCCGGTTGTCGAGATCACCCGCGGTCGCGTGGTGGATGTTGTGGCTCCGCTTCCAGGCGTCGAAGGGCGTGAAGGTGAGGATACCCGTGATGTACCCCACGATGCGGTTGGCCCGGCGCGAGGTGAAATACGAATCGTGGCAACAGTCATGGAAGAAGATGAAGATGCGGATCGACAGGGCCGCCGCCACCGGAGCCATGGCCAGGGTCGCCGCGTAGGGCCATCCCTCGACCCGGCTGATGACCATCAGGGCGAGCACCGCCAGGTAAGGGATGATGGTGTTGAGCAGCTGCGCAACGGCCTTGCGGGTATCCGACCGGCTGAACGGGGCGATGGCCCGGTTCCAGTCGGGGCGACCCCCCGGCCTCCCGGGCGTCCTGGACTCTGTGGTCATGCATCCTCCCAGGGATGATCTTCGGCTGGGGGCGGCTCCCCTCGATCGAGGAGGGCATCTCTCTCAAGGTAACAGCAGACGCCCCCTGCGGACACCCCCCGGGGGGGGAATCGGCATGCGATCGGCCTCCGACCGGGAAAGATGCTCACCGTACCGGAGGGATGGTGTCCCTGACCGCTCGGGAGAAGTCGGGGGAGTCGCCGGCCGCCCGCGCCCGGTCGTTGATCCGCCACAGCCTGCGGGCGCTCTCCAGATCCCGTTCGCCCCGCAGGCGGCCCAGGCCGATCATCAGCTCGTCGGTGTAGCCCGGGAAGACGACCTTCCAGGTGGGAGGCACCATCCCCGGGGCCACGGCGTTGACGTGGTCCCTCAGCCGGGACGTGCAGTTGTCGGTCAGGGTGTTGTACCAGGCGGGTTCGCGCCCCAGGCGGTCCGCCTCCACCAGCAAGCTCACGAAGAGGTCGCGGATTCCGGAGACCGGCGCATCCACCGGGAACAGGTAGACGTCGTCGGGCCGCGAGACGGCGCGGTCCAGCAGCAGATCCCGCTCGTCGCCGACGATGTAGATCAGCTCGAAGGTGCGCAGCAGCCCGCGGTAGATGCCGTACTTCTCGCCCTTCTCCTTGCGGGCCTCGACGCTCACCGCCACGTAGGATCCGTCGTCGAAGCCGAAGCTGAAGAAGCCGTGGGCGGGACCGCGCCAGCCGTCCGGGTGGAAGATCGAGAGGCCATACCACAAGGAGTCCAGGCGGCCGAGGTCGTAGGTTCGCGTCTCGAAGGTCCCGGCCGGGTCGCCTCCCGGGGGGAACCGGAAATCCCGGACGCCTTCGACCACCACCGTGTCCCCGGCGAAGGTGACCCTGGGCGTGACGGTGTGCTCGGGGATCCAGTCCCGGTCCAGAGAGGCGGGCCACAGGGCGAAGACCAGCCAGGCGAGAACCAGGGCAGACAGTAACCCGAAGAGAATGATGCGTTTCTTCACGGGCCCGTCACTCCTCCATTCCGGACGATCCAACTTCCACGGTGAAGGCCTGGGAATCGTGATCGGGATTCGCATCGCCGAAGGAATGGCCGCAGGGACCGTGCATGGGATCCAGTGTAACACCCGGGATCCAGACCTTCAATTCCCGCCGGACCGGTCAATATTTCCCCGATTCTTCCCTAGATTTGATACAATGATTTCAGCTCTTCACATGACTTCCCAAAGGAGGAACCGGATGAAAATTGCTATCGCCACTCTTCTCGTCCTGATCATGGGATCCTCGACCTTCGCAAGTCCGGTCGATCCCTGGGACGCCATGGTCCTTTCCTTCGGCACCGACTATTACGAGCGCACGGCCTTCGCCCCGATGTTGACCCACCTGCCGGTGTACATCATCTACACCTGGCCGGAGGAACCCGCAGTATGGGGTTTCGAGTGCTCCGTGGAGGTCATGGGCGCGAGCAACAGCTTGCTGTCGACCACCTCGTTTCCCATGCCTTCGATCGACGTGGGAGACAAGAATCCGGTCTCCCATGTGTACAACTTCATCGTGGGGTACAGCGAGCCCATGGTGACCCAGGGCCTCACCGTGCTGGCGACCTTGGACCTGTTCTACCTCGACACAGCCCCCCTGGCGCTCATGCTGGGCGAATCGAATCCCTCGTCCCTTGACGAGGGTTATCCGGCGATCCTTCTGCCCGACGGCAGCGAACGGTCGGTCTGGATCGAGAACTGCGCCTGTGTGAATCAGGACTGCTGCGGCATCGAGACCGAGGAGACGTCCTTCGGAACAGTCAAGAGCCTGTTCAGGTAGGAACCGTCATTCCATCGTGAAGAGGAAGACCCGCCCCTGCGGGTCTTCCCCGTTCACGGGCAAGGAACCCCGTCGAGATCTCACCGCACCAGCGTGATCCTCCTGGTCCGCATCGTACCCTCCGCTTCCAGCCGCACCAGGTAGACGCCGCTGGACTGGGGTCGCCCGGAATGGTCCGATCCATCCCAGATCACAGCGTAACGGCCTTCTCCTCTTGCTCCTTCCGCCAGGACCCTCACCAGGCGGCCGGCCGGATCGAAAACGGCCAGCCGTACGGAAGCCGCGCGAGGCAACTCGAACGCGATCTCGGTGAGCGGATTGAACGGGTTCGGGCGCGCTGGATGCAACTGCACGTCGGCCACTGCCGCCGGCACGTCCGGCGAACCGGTCACCGGTTCGAGCAACGGCCGTTCATACGACCCGTTGCCGTGGCTGGCGATGCGCAGTGTCCGGTCGCTCGGCGAAATCGCCAGGTCCATGACCATGATGGCTCCGGGCAATCCCTCGCTGAAGGCGAACCACGACTGCCCGGAATTCACGGTCGCAAAGACCCCCAGGTCGGTTCCCACGTAGACGTTCTGCGAATCGAGAGGATCGACGATGACCGCCTGGGTCGGCACGTCGGGCAGGCCGGCGCCGATGTCCTGCCAGGTCGCACCCCAATCCTCCGTCCTGAACACGTGGCTCGTTCCGAATCCCGAGAACGTGATCCAGACCACGGCATCGTCCGCCGGATCGATGGCCAGGCCCACCGGGTACCGGTCGGGAAGGTCCCGCGTCACGTTGGTCCAGGTCGCTCCGCCGTCGAGGGTGCGGAACACGCCCGCCCGGGCTGTCACCGGGGCGGTGGTGACGTAGGCCGTCAGGCTGTTCGCCTGCGAGACTTCCAGGGCGAGAGCCGGATTGCCGTCGAGGGCGTAGCCCCCGTTGGTCACCGCCCAGGTGTCTCCCTGGTCGAGGCTCTTGAGGACGAGGCTGCCGCCGGCGTAGATCACTCCGGGTTCGGCGGGCCCGCCCAGGGCGTACGGCGCGATGAACCCCGCGCTGCCGGCTCCCGGCATCGCGAGTTCGACCCAGTTCGCGCCCGCATCCCGCGAGCGCAGCATGCCCAGGTACTGGTAGGATCCGAACAGCGTCGCATCGTCGGTCGGATCGATGGCCGCGCAGGACCCGTCTCCTCCGATCACCCGCGTCCAGGCCACGCTGCCGGTGTAGATGGCCGTGGCGTTGTCCTGCATGCCGCCGATGGCCAGGTCCGGATCGGTCGGCGAACAGGCGAATCCGGGATAGAACTGCTGGGTCTGGTAGCCGCCGTTGCAGCCGGCGAACGTCAATCCCCCGTTCAGCGAGCGGAAGATGCCCCCGTCGTTGGCGAAGTAGACGATGTCCGGATTTGTCGGATGCCACACCACGTCGTGGTGGTCGGCGTGGGAATAGTTGGGCGGACCTTCCGGTCCTCCGGGAGGGACCTGACCGAAGATCCAGGCCCGCCAGTCCGACCGCTTGGCCAGGCTCGCCCCGCCGTTCACGCTGCGCCAGATGTCGATGCCCACGGCCATCAGCAGGAAGGGGTCGGTCGGGCTCACCGCGACGTCGTGGGAGAACCAGCCCTGCCACTGGCTGTAATCGGAGGTGGACTTCACGACCCATGTCGATCCGGCGTCCTGGGACCGTCCCAGCCAGGTGCCGGAGGACCCCAGGCCCCCGTTGCCGATGCTGACGTACATGACGTCGGGCTGGCCCGTGCAGACCGCCAGCTGGGCCTTTCCCAGGTAGCTGGACGGTCCGATGTTCTGGGCGACGCGGGTCCAGTTCAGTCCCCCGTCGATCGTGCGGTAGATCCCCGCCTGGGCGCTGCCCAGGTTGCCCGCCGCGATGACCACCGTGTCCGGGTGGGCGGTGTGGATCACCAGGTCGGTGACCATGGGGATGGAGTTCATCCGGATCCAGCTGGATCCTCCGTCGGTGGTCTTGTAGACCCCCTCGGTGGTTCCGGCCCAGACCGTCTTGCGGTCGATGGGATCGACCCGCACCACCTGGACCCCCCTCTGCTGGTCGTAGGACCAGTCCAGGGACTTGTGCCAGGTGGCGCCCCCGTTGGTCGACCTGAGCACGCCGATGCCGAAGCTGCCCCTGGTCAGCCTCACCGAGAGCCCGCCCTGGGTGTCGTCGTACGAATAGACCTCTCCGGTGCCGATGTAGATGGTCAGCGAATCGCCCGGCGCGAAAGCGATGGACCCCACGCCCAGCACCGGGTGCCCGGTCTCGACCCTTTCCCAGGCGGCCGCGCCCACGCCCCCGGTGTAGCTGCGCCACAGGCCGCCGCTGGCCGATCCGGCCCAGACCGTCGTGGGATTCTGGGGATTGAAGGCGATGCACAGGGTGCGTCCGCCGATGTTGTGCGGACCGATGGCCTGCCAGGTGGATCCGCCGGTCTTGGCCGCCGGAGCGCGCTGCATCTTGTCGCGGACGAAAGTGAAGGCCTCGGCGTAGCCGGAACGGGGCAGATCCCGCCCGGGATAGGCCCGCTGGCGGGCGAGGAATTCCATGGCCTGGCCGGCGCCAGAAAGGGTCGGAGCCCTGCCCGTCCCCCGGGGGGCCGGATCATCCAGGCTGAACAGCAGACCCAGGCTGACGGCGACCGCCACAGCAGCCACAAGACCGGGAACAGGAACTCGCTTCATGAATCGCGCCTTCCGCGGCGCCGGGGGATACGCCCAGGGGGTCGTCCATCAGGATACGACATTCGCGCCCGCTGCAACAGTCCGCCGGCGCCTTGCGTCTTGACAGAGCCCTCTCATGAGCCTGTCATTGACTCGCCCCGAACAGTCCCCAGCCTGGAGGCCGCCATGCGTTTCCACGTCGCCGCCATTCTGCTTGTGGGCCTCACCGCCGCCGCCTTCGCGGACGAGCCGACCCCGCCCCGGACCATGATGGACTTCTACCGGCTGGCCGCCGTGGCAGAGCGCCAAGGGGAGACGGGCGCTGCCCGCGACCATTACCGTGCCGGACTCGCAGTCGTTCCCCAGAGCCCCCACCTGTGGCTGGGCGTGGCCCGCACCAGCGCGGTCCTGCAGGACGAGGCGGCGTGCCTCGAGGCGCTGCAACGTCTGGCCGCCCTCGGCGCGGCTTTCGATCCGGCGGGCGACGCTGCCGTCGCCCCACTTCTCGGACAGCCGGAATTCGCGGCCGCCGCCGCCGCCATCGCCCGCAATGCGGCGCCACCGCCGCCCGCACCAGTCGTCGCGACCTTCGCCGACCCCGATCTGTGGAACGAGGGGATCGCCTGCGACCTTGCGACCGGCGATCTCTATGCCGGCAGCGTCAAGCTGAGCAAGCTGCTGAGGATCCGCGACGGGGTGGAATCCGTTCTGGGCGCCTCCTCCGAGGACGGTCTCATGGAGATCCTGGGCCTGGACGTGGACGAACAGCGCAGGCACCTGTGGGCTGTCACCGGCCGCGACTCGACCGCGACCGGGGCCCCCCACGACTTCGGCGAGGCGCCCAGAGCCAACGCGCTGGTCCGGTACGACCTGGAATCCGGGGCGCAACTGGCGGTCTACCCCATGGTCCACGACGGTCGCATCCACCTGTGGAACGACGTCTCGGTGGCGCCGGACGGGACCGCCTACTTCACCGACCTGGCCGCATCCGAGGTCTACCGTCTGCGGCCCGGCGGCGAACCCGAAGTGATCTATAACGGCACCGATTACCAGTACTTCAACGGCATCGTGGTCGACGACGCCGGAAGCCTGCTTTACGTCGCAGCCCTGGAGGGCGTGGTGGTCATCGACCTGGGCGAGCTGAGCGCCGCGCTGCTCGATTGTCCGCCCGACCTCTACTCCGGCCTGGGGGACGGCATGGCCATCGGCAAGGGGAGCCTCTTCATCGTGCAGAACAACGGGCTGCTCAACCAGGGGATCCTGCGTGTCCGGCTGGACGAGACCGGACGCAGGGCCCTTGCCGCCGAGACCTTGCCCTGCGGGCTGCCCGACGGGCTCATGCCCTACACCTGCGCCCTCGGGAACGGCGTTCTCTTCGTGAACGGAACACCCCCGTTCGCCGAATACGATGGGGAGGATTTCGCCAGGCCCTCGGTGATCGTGGCCCTGCCCATCGACTGAAGTTGTTAAATTTAAATACTTTAAGTTAACTGGAAATATACTTGTTGCAACAAATTTCCTTTACCCATACATTGTCCCTCCAGAAACCCCCAACAAGCGGAAGGACGCCGCCCTTGTCGACCCTGAAGCAGGAATTGAAACAGAAGCAGCCGTTCGCCGCGCCCCAGCAGGAGGTGTTCCTGAACGTGCAGCGCACGGCCGGAATCCTGAACGGCCCCCTGTTGAAGCTCCTGCGCGGCGAGGGATTGAGCCCGCCCCTCTACAACATCCTGCGGATTCTCCGGGGACAGAAGGGCGAAGGCCTGTCCTGCTCCAGCATCGGCGAGCGGATGGTCACCAGGGATCCCGACGTGACCCGGCTCATCGACCGCCTCGAGAAGGGCGGCCTGGTCGAGCGGGAGCGGTCTGCGGAGGACCGGCGCGTCGTACTGATCAGCATCACCGCCGCCGGAATGGCGCTGCTGGCGAAGCTGGACCGCCCCGTCCTGGATCTGCACCGGGACCTGCTGGGGCACCTGACCGTGAAGGAAATGGCCGAGCTGAACCGCCTGCTCGTGAAGGCGCGCCAGCCGCATGTAGCATAGACCGCATGAAACCGTGAACGAGTCCGCCCCCCGGGGCGCCGACATAATCAGGAGGTCCCGACATGAATACGAAACTGACCGCCCTCGCCCTGAGCACCGTGATGGCCGTCGCCGCCCTGCCTGCGGCCGCGGCCCCGTACGACATCGACACCGCCCACAGCTCGGTGGGATTCCAGATCAAGCACCTGGCCATCAGCAAGGTCAACGGCTCCTTCAACGAGTTCTCCGGGAACTTCGTGTTCGTCGAAGGGGATCCCTCGCAGTGGTCCGCCGAGGCCGTCATCCAGGCGGCCTCCATCGACACGGGCAACAAGGACCGTGACGACCACCTGCGTTCCGCCGACTTCTTCGACGTCGAGAACTTCCCGACCATCACCTTCAAGTCCACCGGGGTGATCATGACCGACGCCACCGAAGGCGTGATGAAGGGCGCACTGACCATGCACGGGGTGACGAAGGACGTCGAACTCGACCTGGAGTTCCTGGGAACGGTGACCGATCCCTGGGGCAACGAAAAGGCCGGCTTCTCCCTGTCCGGCAAGATCGACCGGCGGGATTTCGGCCTGACCTGGAACAAGGCCCTGGAGACCGGCGGCCTGGTCGTGGACCACACCGTGAAGATCATGCTGGAGATCGAGGGCAACAAGGCCAAGTAGCCCTGCCGGATCATTCGGCCTCGCCCGGGGGCCAGGCCGCTCAGGCCTGGCCCCGTCGTTTCCGTTGGCCCGCCGCCTGCCCCGGGATTACCTTTTCCCCCCGAAGGAGGACGCCATGTTCCTGATGGTCGGGATGCGGCCGTATCGCAAGGATCTCGGGCCGGTCGATTATCGCACCTGCACCCACTGCAACAACCACTCGCGGTGGCGGCGGTCCGAGCTGTCCAACCGCCTGACGGTGTTCTTCCTCCCCGTGCTGACCCTCAATCGCAGCACCTGGGACGTCTGCCCGGTCTGCGGACGGGGCTACGAGGTCGGTTGAAGTCCCGGCCTAGTCCATTTCATCCAGCGCCCGCTCGTACTCCTCCAGGTCCCCCGCCGAAAAGCAGACCAGCCGCACTTCCACGAGCTCCGGGAACTCCTGCAGGCCCTCCCGGACGGTCGCCAGAGCGATGCGGCAGGCCTCGGCGATGGGATAGCCGTAGATGCCCGTGCTGATGCTCGGAAAAGCGATGGTGGTGAACCCCTCCTCGACCGCCAGCTGCAGGCTCTCCCGGTAGCACGAGGCCAGCAGGTCGGCTTCGAGGTCCCCGGCGCCACCCCCGTAGATGGGTCCCGGAGTGTGGATCACCCGGCGGCAGGGAAGATCGTGGGCCCGGGTCATCACAGCCTCCCCGGTGGGACAGCCTCCGATCAGACGGCATTCCCGGGCCAGCCCCGGCCCCGCGGCCCGGTGGATGGCCCCGCAGACTCCTCCCCCCGGTTCCAGGTCTTCGTTGGCCGCGTTGACGATGACGTCGCAGGCCTCCTCCGTGATGTCCCCCTCGAGAATCAACACCTTCTGCTTCCAGTCCCCCATGACCACCCTTTCCGGTTGAGGCAGGGGACCACCCCCTGCAACCATGCCTCCGTCCTATCGTATCAAAAATCCGATATCAACCAAAGGAGCCTGTCTTGAAACGTGTGATCATCTCGACCGGTTTTCTGACGTTCGCCCTCATGCTGCCCACCCTGGCCGGCTCCGCGCAACCCGCCCACGTCGCCAATTCCGACCAGCCCCGCGACGGGAGACATGTCCTCGAGATGGCGACCGTCTGGCACCGTGGCCATGACGCCGACGACCTCATCTTCGGCTCCGTCAACAACGTGCAGGTCGGTCCCGACGGCGGCATCTACGTCCTGGACCAACAGCAGTCCCAGGTCTGCGTCTTCGACGATGGTGGCGAACTGCTGCGCACCCTCAGCCGCGAAGGCGAGGGCCCCGGCGAATCGCGCCAGCCCGAGGACATGGTCTTCCTGCCCGACGGCAGCCTGGGCCTGGCCCAGTACATCAACGGGCGCATCGTGAGGATCGACCTGAAGGGCACTCCCCTGAAGATGCTGATGCCCCCGGGCTACGATCCCCAGGGGGGCGGCGGCGGGCTGGTGAGCATCAGGCGCGCCCGTTGTCGGGGCGGCTCCTTCGTGATCAACGGCGTGAAGGTCTCTCCCCAGGACGACGGGGTGATCCGCACCCAGTACCTGGTCCGCTGCAACGAGCAGGCCGAACCGGTGGTCGAATACCTCTCGCGCTCCACCTCCTCGAACCTCCAGCGGGACGGGTGGATCGAGAAGAACCATTACTTCCCCTCGCACGAACGGTGGGACATCGACGCCCAGGGGCGGGTGCTCGCCGCCTGCGACCGCAACGAGTACCGCATCACCGTCTTCGAACCCGACGGGACCGCAGCCTTCACCTTCGGCCGCGACCACGAGCCCTGGCGGCGCACGGGGCAGGAGAAACAGGAGATCAGGGATTCGCTGGTGGTCCTGGCGGACGGCGTGAGGGTGCAGATCGAGGTCCAGGTCGAGGACATGGCCCCGGTCATCGCCGCGGTCCACGCCATGTCCGACGGGGAAACCTGGGTCCTCACAACGCGCAACATGAAGAACCAGCCCGACGGAATCATGCAGACCTACGACGTCTTCGACTCCGGGGGGATCTTCGTCCGGCAGGAGGCCGTGGCCTGCGGCGGCGAGGCCGACGAGGACCGGCTGATCTTCCTGGACGAAGACCGGGCCGCCCTGGTGCGCGGCGCCGTCCAGGCCCGCCGCAACACCTTCGGCGGCAGCCGCACCGAGGAGGACCAGGAGGTCGCCGTCCACGACCTGATGATCCTGGCCTTCTGAGGCCCCTACATCGTCACCGACAGTCCGGCCAGGAAAGAGGGGGAATCGACCAGCTGGGTTCCCCGGACGTTCTGATGGACCGGCAGGCGCAGGCCCATCAGGAATTGCCAGGCGCGTGAACCGCTGGCCGCCACCTTCCAGGCCGCCTGCGGTTGGAGGTAGATCCAGTCTCCCCCCGAATCCTCCATCATGTTTCCGGTGTCGGTCTGCCGGTGGAGGTGGGTCACCAATCCCTGGAGGGACAGCTTCCGTGAAACGACATGACGTATCGAGGCCGTGGTCGTGAAGGTGGATCCCAGCCGGCGGCCGTCCTCGAAATCGCTCACGACGAGTCTCGCGCTGGAAAAGAGCCCGACGTCGATACCCGACCAGAGTCCGCCCGAAATTCCCAGGCCCAGGACCGGGTCGATGGTCCCCGACACGAACGTCGCCACCTCCGGCAATCCGGCGCCGTCCAGGTTGCTGACCGGCCAGTAGACGCCGGCTGAGGCGCCCAGAGTCCAGTGGCCCAAGTTCCGACTCAAGTGGACCCTGGTAAGCAGGTCTCCCGTCCCGGTTTTCTCCTCCTCCACCGCGCCGTCCCGCGCATTCAGCCAGGACACCGGAAGGCTTGCCTCGAATTCCAGTTCCGGGCCCATCGCTGCCCGAAGGCCCGTCATGAGGACCAGACTGGAGGCCTCGCGATCGGGGCCGTCCACCTGTTCCGATCCCGAATGCCACGTATCCCGTGACGTGGAATCAAGAGTCAGGGTCAGGCGCACCTGGCCGCGGTCGAGAATCTTGCCCTGCTCGCCTCCGACCTGGAGGTTGGGCAGACTTCAGCAAAGGGGTGCGGCCAGGCCCGACCTGGGGGAAACGACGGCGAACAGAATGGACAACAGCAGGAAAATCTTCATGGAGGGGCGACTCCCGGGGAAGGGGGTGATAAAATCATATAAAATCTATATGATTTCATCACCCCTGGCCACACCCGGGGGGCGGCAGTTCGGCGGCACGAGCTAACGGCTCCCTCCCCTGCCCCAGCCCCGGCCAGGGCCGAATCCGCGACCCCGCCCGCCGCCGGCGCCCAAACCCGCACCGCGGCCGAACCCCCGGCCCAGGCCCCTGCCGAACCCCCGACCCTGGCCCTGCCCATCCGGGGCGGGCGTCTCGTTCACCGGTTGATCGTCCCGCTGCGGCACCCCGCAGCGTCCCAGGCCCCGCCCCGTGCGGGGACCCTGGCCCAGCGGACCTCTTCCATTCTCTCCTGGCATCGTGTTCACCTTTCGGTTGGGGAGTCAGACTCGCCCGCCCCGCCGGCATCCCCGCCGCCCTCTGCGGCCGGGCTCGCTGCCGGATTCGCTCCCTTGGTCCTCCCGGTCGTCCGGTCCCACGGTTTCCACGTGGCCGCCCTCGACGCGGATGGCCCACCCGTGGACCAGCGCGGCCGCCGTCTTGCGCCGCGCCTCGGCGATGATCCGGCCGGCGGTGGCGCGGGAGACGTTCATCATCTCGCCAACCTGTTCCTGGCTCAGACCTTCGAGGTCGGCCAACCGCAGGGCCTCCAGCTCGTCGAGCCCCAGGGCGACCTCTTCCAGGTCGCGCATGGGGATCCCGGCGGGCTTGAAGTAGACCACCGAGGGATCGTGGCGGACGGAGCGCATCTTGGGTGGGCGGGGCAAGGTCATCCTCCTGTTTGCTTTTTCCTGTTTATGAGCATATACTCAAAACTGGAAATCGTCAAATCGCCTGGTGAACCGATCCCACGGAGGTCGCGATGAAGCTGGTCATCACAGCCCAGGGCCCGAACCCGGAAGACCCGGTGGACCCCCGCTTCGGCCGTGCAGCCTACCACATCCTCTTCGACGACAAGGCGGGAACCTTCACGACCCTGGAAAACCAGGGGAAGGACGCCGCCCAGGGCGCCGGGGTTCAGGCGGCCCAGACCATCGCCGCCAGCGGGGCCGAAATCCTGCTGACCGGCCACTGCGGGCCCAAAGCCTTCCAGGCCCTGAACGCCGCCGGCGTTTCGATCTTCTCCGGCGTCGAAGGAAGGGTCCTCGATGCGGTCCAGGCCTGGCGGGACGGCCGGCTGGAGGAACTCAACAGCCCCGACGGCACCCCCCGTCACTGAGAGGCCCCATGCGCATCGCGGTCGCCAGCGGCAAGGGAGGAACGGGCAAGACCACCGTCGCGGTCAACCTGGCCGTCACCGTGGCCCGATCCGGCCGTCAGGTCCATCTCTGCGATTGCGACGTCGAGGAACCCAACGCGGCCATCTACCTCGATCCGCAGCTGGGACCGGCGGTTCCCGTGTCCACCCCGATCCCCGTGGTCGACAACGATCTCTGCAACCACTGCGGGCAGTGCGCCGCCATCTGCGAGTTCAACGCCATCGCCTGCCTGCCCCGGCAAACCCTCGTTTTCCCCGACCTCTGCCACAGCTGTTCCGGGTGCTGGCTGGTCTGTCCCGAGCAGGCCATCACCCAGGCCGACCGGGTGCTCGGCGAGGTCTCGGTCGGTTCAGCCGGATCCATCGGCTTCACCCAGGGCGTGCTCCGCATCGGAGAGACAGTCGTTCCTCCCCTGATCCACACAGTCAAGGCGACTGTCCGCGGAGCACCCTGGGTGATCCTCGACGCCCCCCCCGGCACCACCTGCCCTGCCGTGGAAGCCCTGCGCGGGGCCGATTTCGCCCTTCTGGTCACCGAACCCACCCCGTTCGGACTGCACGACCTCGACCTGGCCGTCAAGCTGGCCCGGGGACTCGACATCCCCTGCGGGATCGTGGAGAACCGGGCGATTCCCGGCCGGGACATCGTGGACCGTTACTGCGCGGAAATGGATCTTCCCGTCCTGGCCCGCATCCCCTTCACCCGGGACCTGGCCGCCGTGGGTTCCGAAGGGGGACTTCTGGTCGACGCGGACGCCGACGTCGCCGCCGCATTCACCCAGCTGCTCGATGAACTGGTGGGACTGGAGGCGCGGGCATGAAGGAACTCGTGGTCCTCAGCGGCAAGGGCGGCACCGGCAAGACCAGCGTCACCGCGGCCCTGGCGGCCCTCGGGGCGGGCGAAGTCCTGGCCGACTGCGACGTGGACGCCGCCAACCTCCACCTGGTCCTCGGGACGCACGGCGAGGCGGCCCATCCCTTCGTGTCGGGACACACCGCCGTGATCCGGACCGACGATTGCTCCGACTGCGGCGAATGCGCCAGGCTTTGCCGTTTCGATGCCATCCTGGCTGAAACCGTCGCCGGCAGGATCCGGTTCCGGGTCGACCCCATCGCCTGCGAGGGCTGCGGCGTCTGCGTGCACTTCTGCCCGAGCGGAGCCATCGACTTCCCCTCGAGCACGTGCGGCTGGTGGGGCACCTCCCGGACCCGGTTCGGCGCCCTGATCCACGCCGCTCTCGACGTGGGCGCGGAGAACTCGGGCAAGCTGGTCACCCTGGTGAGGGAACAGGCCCGCAAGGCCGCAACCGCTGCGGGCGCGGACCTGGTCCTGGTGGACGGCCCCCCCGGGATCGGCTGCCCGGTGACCGCTTCGCTCACCGGTGCGGACCTGGTCCTGCTGGTGACCGAACCGAGCCTGCCCGCCCTGCACGACCTCGGGCGGATCCGCGAACTCGCCCGGCACTTCGCCGTGCCGGTGGTGGTCTGCATCAACAAGTGCGACCTCAACCCCCGCCTGTCCGATCGCATCGCGGAATTCTGCCGGGACCAGGGCATTCCCGTCGTCGGCCGCATCCCCTTCGATCCCCTGGCCGGGGACGCCCAGATCGCCGGGGTCAGCCTGGTGGAATTCGCTCCCGAATCCCCTGCCGCGGCGGCGCTCGCCGCCATGTGGGAAGACATCCGCGGCGCCCTCGCAACCGCTCCGCAACCGAAAGGATGATTCCATGCGCATCGCCGTTCCGGTCAACCAGGGCAAGCTCTCGGCCCACTTCGGTCACTGCGACCACTTCGCCCTGATCGACGTCGACACCCGCGAGAAGACCATCCTCGGGCAGGAAAGCGCCACCCCGCCTCCCCACGAACCCGGCGTGCTGCCGGCCTGGCTGGCCGACCTGGGCGTGGAGCTGGTGCTGGCCGGAGGCATGGGAGGACGGGCCCAGCAGGCCCTGAACGCCAGGAACGTCCAGGTCCTCGTCGGCGTGCCCGAACTGGATCCCGAAACCGTGGTCCGCGCCTGGCTCCAGGGGGAACTCCCCTCGGGCCTCAACTCCTGCGACCATTGACCGCCTGGAGGACGCCATGAAGAAGTTCGGCATCATCATCTGCCACCGGTACCACACCTGCGCCGGGGGCAAGTGCTTCCGTTCGTTGCGGGAACGCGAAGGGGCCTTTGCGCGCTACGCCGGCGAGGAGGTCGAGCTGGTCGGCTACACCACCTGCGACGGGTGTCCCGGCGGCAACGTGGAATACGCTCCGGCCGAAATGAAGCGCAACGGGGCCGAGGTTGTCCATCTTGCCACCGGACTGGTGGTGGGTTATCCGCCCTGCCCCTACCTGGACTATTTCCGGGAGTACATTCCCCGCCAGTTCGGTCTCGAGGTCGTGGTCGGCACCCATCCCATCCCCGAGAAGTATCGGATCATCCACGACCAGCTGGGGACCTGGCAGGCGCCGTCATTCCCGGACGACCTGAAGGCCCTGCTCGCCGACGAGCCGACCCGGCTGGCCTACGACTGATCCCGGCGGATCAGAAGCCGATGCCGGCCATGATCGTGACCGCCTCGTTCTTGGCGTCGAGGTAGACCTCTTTCAGGCCCTTGTCGTAACGGACCTGGAACAGGTAGAGTCGGTCGTGCTTGAGGATCTCCACGCCGCCGCCGAAGACCAGACTGAAATCCGTGCTTTCGTCCGTTTCGAGGTCCTCGTCGACCTCCCCCCCATCCTGGAGCAGACCCGGGGGCAGATCGCCCTTCAACCTGGCGGACAGTTCGAATCCCACAGCCGGGCCTGCGAAGACCACCGGCCTGATGATCTCCCCCTGAAACAGGCTCACCGTCAGCAGGACGGGGACCTGGACGTAATCCACGTTGTAGAAGAAGTCGAATTCTCCATGGGACTCACCGTTTTCATCGGTGGCGATCTGCGTGGTCTTGGCTCCCTTGCGGGCATAGAGGATCTCGGCCCGGAACCCGATCGGAGTGTCGAATCCCGTCCCCAGGAAGGCCCCGGCCTGGAATCCGTTCTTGCCGTCGAAGAAGTCACCTTCGATGAATCCACCGGGAATCTCGTAATCCCAGTCCGTCATGCTCCAGCCCCCGATGACGCCCTTGACCAGTTCCGCCTCGGACAGCCCCGGTAGCACCGCAAGGGCCAGGGCGATCAGGATGCCCGTCAGGTTTTTCTTCTTCATGGGTCAGCCTCCAGTGTTGGATGGTCCTCCGCCATTCTATCACTGCGGCCGGTTCCCCGGAAACCCCGGGCTTGCCTGCCGCCGGGTTCATGCCCGATAGTCCCGAAAGACGAAAGGACCCCTCATGGCCGAGAACATCATCGTGCTCGGGGGCGGCCTGGTCGGCGGCCCCATGGCTCTCGACCTCGCCCGCGACGAACGATTCACCGTGACCGTCGCCGACATCGATCCCGGCGTCCTGGACGGCCTGGCCGCCCGCGGGCCGGTGACGGGCGAGATCTGCGATCTGTCGAACCCGGCCGCCGTGGCGGACCTGGTGCGGGACTTCGACCTGGTCGTGGGCGCGGTGCCCGGCCACCTGGGCTTCGCCACCCTCGAGGCGGTGATCTCCGCCGGCCGCGACATCGTGGACATCGCTTTCTTCCCCGAAGACCCCTTCCTGCTGGATGCTGCGGCCAGGGCCCGCGGCGTGACCGCCGTCGTGGACTGCGGAGTCTTTCCCGGCATGGGCAGCGCCCTGATCGGCCGCGCCGACCGCCAGTGCGAGCGGCTGGACCTGGTGCTTGTCTACGTGGGCGGCCTGCCGAAGATCCGGCGCCAGCCCTTCGAGTACCGGGCGGTGTTCTCGCCCATCGACGTGATCGAGGAATACACCCGGCCGGCCCGCTACCGCGAGAACGGCAAGCTCATCGAACGGCCCGCGCTGTCCGATGTGGAACTGATCGAGCTTTCCACCCTCGGCACCCTCGAGGCCTTCAACACCGACGGCCTGCGCACCCTGCTGGAGACCATCTCCGCCCCCGACATGAAGGAGAAGACCCTGCGCTACCCCGGGCACGCGGCCAAGATGGCCCTGCTGCGGGAATGCGGGTTCTTCAGCGAGGATGCCGTGGATGTGGGCGGACACCCCGTCCGGCCGGTGGACGTGACCGGTCGCCTGCTGTTTCCCATGTGGAAGCTGCAGCCCGGAGAGGGCGACGTCACGGTCATGCGCATCCTGGTCGAGGGGGTCCAGGCGGGACGACGGGTGCGCTGGACCTGGGATCTGTACGACGAGTTCGACCATGCCCTCGGCGTCTCGAGCATGGCCCGCACCACCGGCTACACAGCCACGATGGCGGTCCGGGCCATCGCCGACGGGGTGTACCGGGAGCAAGGCGTCTCGCCGCCCGAGTTCCTCGGCCGCGTCGACGGCTGCGTGGAGTATCTGCTCGCCGGACTCGAGCAGCGGGGCGTGGTCTACCAGGAACGGCTGGAATTCCCGGACTGAAACACCGGGTTACTCCCTGAACAGCGCCTTCACCGCTCCCCAGGTCGCCGCAGTCGCCGGCACCGGGCGGTCGGTGTAAGTTTCCAGGCGATAGACCTGGTCGAGGTCATCCTCGACGACGCCCACCCCCAGGGAGATCCAGCTGTCGACCAGCGCGGCATCCTTCGCCCCGACAACCCGGCCGCGAACATCGTAGCGCTCGTCGAACAGCGATTTCAGCGGACCTGAAGACGATTCCCGGAGCCCGAAACACGGAAAATCCCCCGCGGGGACCGTCCGGATGCCTTCCTCCTCCACCCTGTACCCGAAGGTCCAGGTCCCGTAGAAGGCCATGGTGGGGAGGATGTAGAAATCCACCTGCTGGGTCCATGTCTTGCCCAGCCAGAGCGGAGAATCCACCCAGGTGATCGGCGGATCGTAGAAGGCGCCCACGAAACCACGGGTCCAGCCGTGCAGCAGAACGCCTCCATCGGGTCCCGGGGTCCAGAAGTTCACCAGGTCCGAATTTTCGGGGCTGACGGGGTGGGCGATGGGATAGACCTGGCGGCCCTGGAAGTCGGTCATCTCTCCAACGATCCGTGTTTCGAGGTCGCCGTCGTCCAGGCGGTAGTTCCAGAAGTTCCCCGGCTGCAGGGGCAGGTACCCCTGCCCGAGACAGGGGAGGGCGGTCAAAAGGGCCATTGTGATGATCAGACAGGTTTTCATGATTCACCCCCGGACTCGGGTCATATTCTTGTTCCCGCTCCCTCGCCAAAATGATACCGCAAATCGAACCTCCCTTGGGGGCCAAAACGGGAAATAGGGTCGAATCCCCGTCAAGAGCCGCCGGAACCCGCCGATAGAATCCTCCAGATGTGCTCGATTCCCTTGGTTTCACGGGAGATCAGTTTGCCCTTTCGACCCTTCACCCGTTCCTCCTGGGGGGCGCTCCTGCTCGGTGCGGCGCTGGTCCTCGGCCCATGGTGGGGTGCCTTCGCTCACTCCGCGGAGGCCGAGGCGGGCCGGCTCTCCCCGATTCCCGACCGGCTGGTCTTCGGCGGCGGCGACACCTACCAACCCTATCACTTCACCGAGGGCGACTCGGCCGCCGGGTTCGACGCGGACCTGGCGAGGGCCATCGGCCGCACGCTGGGGATCCCCGTGGAGATCCGCCTCGGCGACTGGCAGACCGTACGCCGGGAACTGCAGGAGGGGAGGATCGACGTCCACATCGGCCTGACCTTCTCCGACCGGAGGGACCGGGACCATGCCTTCGCCACACCCAGCCTCCGCCAGCAATACAGGATCTTCATCCGCGAGGGTACACCCGGAATCCACACCCTGGCCGAGCTGGCCGGCAGGATGATCCTGACCCAGCGGTCCGGAGCCGTCGCCGACTACCTGACCCAGATCGGCTACGGGGGCTGCATCGTACCCGTCGACAACGCCGCCGAGGCGATGCTGCGGCTGGCCTCCGGCGAGGGCGACTGCGTTCTGATGTCCGAGTTCCGGGGCCTGCACGTGGTGGAGGTCCTGGGGCTGGATTCCATCGTCAGGTCGGGCGATCCCATCTTCCAGACCTTCTATGGGTTCGCCGTCCCCCTCGGCAGGGAGGACCTGATTCCCCTGCTGAATCAGGGGCTGGCCATCGTCAAGAAGAGCGGGGAATTCGACAGGATCTATGGTCGATGGTTCGGCGTCCCGGAACCGGCGGCCGATCCGGTCACGGAGGTCCTGCGGTACGCAGGGTGGGTGATCCTGCCGGTCATGGCCGGCGCCTTCTTCGCGGTGGTTTGGTCGTGGATCATGCACCGGCAGGTCCTGGACAGGACACGGGAGCTGAGGCGGGCCCGGGATCAGGCCGAGGCGGCCTCCGAGGCGAAGTCGCGCTTCCTGGCCAACATGAGCCACGAGATCCGCACCCCCCTGAACGGCATCCTCGGCCTGACCGAGATCCTGATGGGCTCGGACCTGAACGAGAAACAGCACGAGCTCGCCGCGGCGGTCCACGGCTCCTCCCGGCTCCTGAAAGGCATCCTGGGGGACATCCTCGACTATTCCCGGATCGAGGCCGGCGAGCGGACCCTCGTCCGCACCCCGTTCTCTCCCTCCGAACTGGCGGCCCGCGCCCTCGAATCGGTCCGGTCCGACGCCCGGAGCAAGGGCCTCGAACTGACGGTCGGCCTCGATTCCGGCCTCCCTCCCGCGGTCGTGGGCGACCCGGGCGCCCTCGAACAGGTCCTGGGGCAGTTGTTGAGCAACGCCGTCAAGTTCACCACGTGCGGCGGCATCCTCCTGAGAATGGCCTCCCGTTCCCTGGACAGCCGGCGTCTCGAGCTCGAGGTGGCCGTGGAGGATTCCGGCGAGGGAGTCTCGCCCGGGCGGCGGGACGCCATCTTCGAGGCCTTCACCCAGGGGGATTCGTCCTCCACCCGCCGCCACGGCGGGACAGGGCTGGGCCTGGCGATCTGCCGGGATCTGGTCCAGCTCATGGGCGGGGAGATCGGCCTCGAAACACGGCAGGGCGGAGGGTCGATATTCCGCTTCACCATGGTGGTGGATCCCGCGCCCCGGCTCCAACCCGTCTCCCCGGAGACGCCGGAACCGCTGCCGTCGACCGCCCCCGCATCCGAACCCACGTCCCGGGGCCCGTGGGATCCGTCCGGCCACCGCATCCTCATCGTCGAGGACAACGCCCTGAACCAGCGGGTCGTGGCCTTGCTTCTGAAGAAGTGGGGGTACGATTTCGACATCGCCGAGAACGGCCGCATCGCCGTCTCGGCCCACGCCCGGGAAGCCTTCAGCGCCATCCTGATGGACTGCCAGATGCCGGAGATGGACGGGTTCGCCGCCACGGCCGCCATCCGGAACCAGGAGCCCGCTGACCGGCGGATTCCCATCATCGCCCTGACCGCCGGCGCCTTCATGGCCGACCGCGAGAGTTGCCTGGATGCGGGCATGGACGACTACCTCACCAAGCCCGTCGACGCCCCCCTGCTGCAAAGGACCCTGCGCCGCTGGATCGAGGCGCCCTCCCGCCCGGCCGACGCCCCGGTTGCAGAACCGTTGATGTTGGCCTAGGCTCCCGCACCATGAACCCTTCATCGACCGGACCCGGCCGCATCGCGGGCGTCGACGCCCTGCGCGGTGCGACCATGGCCGCCATGATCGTCGTGAACAACCCGGGCTCGTGGAGCGCCATGTATCCCTGGCTGCAGCACGCCCCCTGGGGCGGTCCGGTCGCCCCCGCCGATCTCATCTTCCCCACGTTCCTGTTCCTGGTCGGGGTGGCCACCCCCCTGGCCATGGGTCGCGGTCTCGAGGCCGGCCTCCCCCGGGAGGTCCTGCTGCGCAAGGCCGCCCGCCGCTCGGCCGAGCTGTTTTTTATCGGCGTGTTCCTGAACCTCTATCCCGAGTTCTCGTTGGCCACCCTGAGGATCCCGGGCGTCCTGCAGCGCATCGCGGTGGTGTTCCTGGCGTGCGCCTGCGCCTTCCTGTTCCTGGACCGGCGCAGGATCGTCCTGCTGGCCGTGGCCTTGGCCGGCGGTTACACCCTGGCGCTGGCCCTGGTCCCGGTGCCCGGCGCCGGCGGGCCGGTCGTCACCGAATCGGCCAGCCTGCCGGTCTGGCTGGACGACCGGATCCTCGGCGCGCACACCTGGCGGGGGCCGGGCGACCCCGAAGGCATCCTGTCCACCCTGCCCGCGGTGGTCACCGGACTGATCGGCGTGCTGGCGGGATCGGCCCTGCGGCGCCGGCCACGGCCGGGATCCGCCTCCCTGGGGCTCGCCCTGGCGGGGGCGGCCCTGCTGGCGGGGGGCGCCCTGGTCTCGACCCTGCAGCCGCCCATCAAGGAACTGTGGAACGCACCTTACGTCCTGCTGACCGGAGGCTGGGCCCTGGTGGCGACGGGGGCCTGCCTGCAGGTCGTCGATGGCCTGGGATGGCGACGGGGGCTGGACCCGGTTCTCATCCTCGGCCGGCACGCCCTCAGCGCCTTCGTGGCCGCGCACCTGCTGTCCGATACCGCCATCTCGGTGATCCGCTGGTCCGACGGAGCGGGCGGGACGACCTCGCTGCATCACCTCTTCAGGAGTATCCTGTTCACCAGCTGGCTGCCGCCGGAGGCGGCCTCGCTGGCCCAGTCCGTGGCCATGCTCGCGGTGATCACGGCCGGATTGGCGGTCTTCCGCAATCTGTCGAAACGGAGGAAACCCGCATGAACGCCTACTTCATCCTGTTCATCTCCCTGGTCGTCCTGCTGGTCATCGGCGCGACGGTGATCTCCATCCTCATGTCCACGACCGGAGGCGCCGAGATGATGGAATCGGCCTGGAAGAAGGCG